>DATDRQ010000254.1:0-9831 GCA_035291645.1 Anaerolineales bacterium | reverse complement strand
TTTCCTACTTTTTCTGCTCCTGCTCTTGGGTATCATCGGGCTAAGCGGGTGGGGAATACGCCACCCGGAACGGAGTGTCGCGATCGCCAGGCAGGCTACCGCCTGGATAGCACGCCGGCTGCACCGCCCCTATGATCCTTCCAGGGTAGGTGAATTCCTTATGGACCTCATCCAATCTTGGGAGACTATCCAAAGCAGGGGATGGCAGAGGCCGGCCTGGGGAGCCGTAATGAACGTCGGATTTGATATGCTAACCCTGTACGCACTTTTTTTGCTGCAGGGCATCCGATCAGCCCGGCGGTCTTATTAACCGGGTATGGGGTCCCCTTGATATTAGGCAGGCTGGTTTTCTTCATCCCGGGCGGCATCGGCGTGATCGAAGGCAGCATGACCACGCTTTATACGAGCCTGGGTGTACCCTATCCGGTGTCGGTCGTGGTAGTCCTGAGCTACCGGGCGTTATCCTTCTGGTTCCCGACGCTGATTGGATTCCTGCTGTTGTTGGTCTTACGCCCGGCGAGTGGGAATGGCAATCGATCACAATCTGCATAACCCGCTCCCTTAGAGGTTCTTAATTGCCGGCTTGCACGTAGTTTCCTTAGGAGTATACTTTTTAATACCCAATGGCTAAAACCCTCCTGATCGTCGACGACGACGCCCTGCTGCGGCGCAGCCTGGCCTTTAACCTGGAGCAGTCCGGTTATGAAGTCCACACCGCGGCCAGCGCCGAGGACGGCCTGGCGATGGCGTGCCTGCAAGCGCCGGACCTGGTCCTGCTCGACATCAACCTGCCCGGCATGGACGGGCTGGACGCTTTACGCCGCTTCAAGGACCAATCCGATGCGCCGGTGATCTTCGTGACCGCCCGCCGCCGGGAACTGGACGAAGTGGTCGGCCTAGAGCTGGGAGCGGACGATTACGTCACCAAGCCCTTCGACCTGAACGTATTGCTGGCGCACATCAAGGCGGTGCTGCGCCGGTCGGAAGCGCCCTCCCGCCAGGTGGATGACTCGTCTCCGCTGGCGGTAGGCGACCTGGCGATCGACCCGGTTTCCCACACGGTAAGAGTCGGCGACCGCCCGGTGGAGCTTTCCCCGCGCGAATTCGACCTGCTGTACGCCTTCGCCCTGGAGCCTAACCGGGTAATCCCTACGGGTGATCTACTGGCGCGCGTGTGGGGGGCTGAGTTCATCGGCGAACCCCAGGTGGTCTACGTGCACATCCGCTGGCTGCGCGAGAAGATCGAGCAAGACCCGAACCAGCCCCGGCGCATCCGCACCGTGCGCGGCGTCGGCTATAAACTGGAACCCCAGGGGGAGTGATGCTGCGGTCTCTGCGCAACCGGTTGATCTTCACTCACGTCCTGCCCGTCCTGATCATCGTCCCGCTGACGGGGGCGTTCCTGTTCTACGTGCTGGAAGCGCGCTTCTTGCTGCCGCGCCTGGCCGGAAACCTGGCGGATGACGCCCGCCTTCTGGCGGAGGTCAGCCAGATCGGGGGCGGGGTATGGGACGACCCGCGACTTTTCGACCTGCTACTCAGCCGGGTGCGCATCGATCCAGAGGTGCGGGTCATGTTCCTGAGCCCGGGAGGGGAATTGTTGTATTCTACCGACCAGGCTGACGCGATTCGCCTGGGTGAGTTCCTGCCGGTCGAAGGACTGGAGCAGGCCCGGCAGGGAGAAGAGACGATCAACACGAATTACTCCCTACTGCGGCTGCGCGATGCCCTGATCGACGTCCTGGCCCCGGCGGTCGATCCTGGCGGAGAGGTGAGCGGGGTGGTGCGGGTCAGCTACCGCAGCGCGGCGCTTTATACGCTGTTCAGCCAGCTGCGAAATTTAATCGTCATCGTACTGGTCGTCGGTCTGCTGCTCGGGACGCTGATCGGGTCAATCCTGGCGATCAGCATCGGCAAGCCGCTGCAGAACGTCACGGAGGCGATCTACGGGCTGGCGCACAGCGGTAGAAGCGAGCCGCTGGCCGAGCAAGGCCCAGACGAGCTGCGCGACCTGACCCGCTCGGTAAACGTCCTGGTGGCGCGGTTAAGTGGCCTGGAACAGGCCCGCCGGCAGCTGCTGGCGAACCTGGTGCACGAGCTCGGGCGCCCGCTGGGCGCGCTGCGTTCGGCGATCCAGGCCTTTTCACACGGCGCCGAAAAGGACCCGCAATTGATGATCGACCTGACCAGCGGGATGGACGAAGAAGCCGCCCGCATGCAGCACATCCTGGAGGATCTGGCTCGCCTGCACGATCAGGTGGTGGGTACGCTGGAGCTGGCGCGCCAGCCCATCCGGCTGGGAGAATGGCTGCCGGGCGTCCTGATCCCCTGGGAACAGGTTGCGCGCGAGAAGCGCCTGGATTGGGAGACGCACCTGCCGGATAATTTGCCCGATGTGTACGCGGATCCGGTGCGGCTGGCCCAGGTGGTCGGCAACCTGGTCAGCAACGCCATCCGCTACACCCCGGGCGGGGGAGGCGTATCCGTTTCTGCTGGTTCCCAGGGAAACCAGACCTGGGTGAGGGTGGAGGATACCGGGCCGGGCATCCCGGATGAGGAACGGGAGCGCATCTTTACCCCCTTTTACCGGGGGGATCGGGGGCGGCGGATCAAAGAGGGTATGGGCCTGGGACTGAGCATTGCCCGCGACCTGGCCCAGGCCCATGGAGGCCGGATCGACGTGGAGAGTACCCCGGGTGCGGGGAGCCGGTTTACTGTATGGCTACCGAATGGCAGCAACCAAAACGAATAATAAAGGAGCACGCCAAGAAGGAGTCATCGGATGAAAAAGATCATCGCCGGTATCTTGATTGCGTTCATGCTGCTGTTGCTGGTGATCCAGCTGTTCCCGCTGGGGAAGCAGCACGATAACCCGCCGGTGGTTCAGGAACCCGGCTGGGACAGCCCTCAGACCCGCCAGCTGGCGCAGCGCGCCTGCTTCGACTGCCACAGCAACGAGACGATCTGGCCCTGGTACAGCTATGTGGCGCCAATCTCCTGGTTAATCGCACGTGATGTCCGGGAAGGACGCGAGCGGTTAAATTTTTCTGAGTGGGGCCAGGGTGAGCAGGAGGTTGAAGAGGTCGGGGAGGTCGTCCGCCAGGGTAGCATGCCGCCCAATTACTTCTTAATCACGCATCCGGCGGCGAGACTTAGCCCAGCGGAGAAAGAGGCGTTAATCAAGGGATTCTCCGCCACGTTTGGCGTCTCGGGATTTGAACGCGGGGAGGACGGTGAAGGAGGGGAAGAAGACGGGGAAGGTGGAGACTAATTCGAGCACAAATCCCAGGCCAGCGCAAGGGTTCGCAGAGCGGTGATTCAATCAAACCTTAAGCTTCCCTTAGGGTTCAAGCAAGGTTTATATAAAGACGCACAGGGGAATTACGATTATCCTCCAGCAAAATGTGGAGGTTTCTATGAATAAATTTCGATTAACTATTCTCAGTATTTTTATCCTTGCAGCCGTGATTTCGGCTGCGTGCGGCGTCGGCGCTGCGCTGCAAGAACAGGCCGCCGATACGCTGGAATCCCAGCTCGGCCAGATCTTACCCGGCGTGCAAAATCCGCTGGCCCAGGCGACGGAGCAGGTCCAGCTGGTCGAGCCGGCTGCCCGGGCGCAGGGGGCTGCGCCCATCGAACCGGGCCTGCTGGCTGCCTACGAGACAACTCTCTCGGAAATCTACACCCGGGTCAGCCCCTCGGTAGTGAACATTCGCGTCGTCCAGCGAGCCACAAGTATTGAGGATTCAGGCAGCCTCCCCGAGTTGCCTTTCTTCAATATGCCTGGCTTCCCCGGCATGCCGGAGATACCCGACCAGCAGCTGCCTCAGTTCGAGCAGGGCTTGGGTTCCGGTTTTGTGTGGGATAAACAAGGCCATCTCATCACCAACAACCACGTCGTGTCTGGCGCGGACAAGATCGAGGTGACCTTCCAGGACGGGACGATCGTGCCTGCTGAGCTGGTTGGAGCCGATCCCGACAGCGACCTGGCGGTGATCAAGATCGATTTGCCGCAGGATCAACTCAACCCGGTAACGATCGCCGATTCCGACCAGGTCACGCCCGGGCAGCTGGCCATCGCCATCGGGAACCCATTTGGATTGGAAGGCACGATGACGGTCGGCATCATCAGCGCCCTGGGGCGCAGCCTGCCGGCCAGCGAGCTGGGCCTGGTCGCCGGGCCGGTGTACCGCATCCCAAACCTGATCCAGACCGATGCTCCGATTAACCCCGGCAACTCGGGCGGCGTACTGGTCAACGACCAGGGCGCCGTGACAGGCGTGACCTTTGCGATCGAATCGCCGGTGCGCGCCAACGCCGGGATCGGATTCGTCATCCCGTCTTCTGTCGTCCAGCGTGTGGTCCCCGCCCTGATCGAGAAGGGCGCTTATGAACACCCCTATCTGGGCATCAGCGGCACCAACCTGACCCCTGACTTTGCCAAAGCGATGGAACTGGATGCTAACCAGCGCGGCGCCCTGGTCGCGGAAGTAACCAGCGGCGGCCCGGCGGATCATGCCGGTCTGCGCGGCAGCGATCAGCCGGTGACTGTCGACGGGCAGGAATACCAGGTGGGCGGCGACGTGATCGTCGCTGTAGATGGTCTGCCGATCACCTCGATGGATGATCTGATCGCCTTCCTGTCTGCCAAGACGGAGGTTGGTCAAAAAGTCAAACTGGTAGTCCTGCGCGACGGCCAAGAGAAGGAGATCGACGTCACCCTGGCTGCCCGCCCGACGCAGGAGCAGCAAACGACCGCGCCGGCGCCAAGTGAAGGTGGGGCTTATCTGGGCATCCTAGGCCAGCCGGTCACCCCGGAGATCGCAGCCGCTATGCAGCTGCCGGAGGACCAGCAGGGCGTCTTAGTAATAGAGATCCAGCAGGGCAGCCCGGCCGAGCAGGCTGGACTGCAGGGCAGCACGGAGACCACTACGATCAACGGACAGGAAGTGCGCATCGGCGGGGATGTGATCACCGAACTGGATGGGCAGCAGGTCGCCAGCGTTGAAGAACTGGCGGCGCTGATCCAGCAGACCGGCGCCGGGGAACGAGTCACCTTGAGCATCCTGCGGGATGGCAAAACCATGGAAGTCGAAGCCACCCTGGCCGAACGGACTCAGTAAATCAAGCGAGCACAAACGTTGTAATCGCTGCTCCCCTCGACCGCCCTTTCTAACCGGAAAGGGCGGTCTTGATTTGCGCCCGCGCTGGTACTCAAGTCCCGAAACGACTTTGACAGGAGGAAATAATCATTCTATAATAGTCCGAATTAGGCGGGGATGGCATATCGACAACAAGGATGATCTTCGGCAGCCATTCCTTAAACTTCAATCTCCAATTTCCATATCGGATCGTTTTGAAAGGAGTAGTGAGAGGTGAGCATCAAGCGCATCTTATTGGTACTGTTGGCAGTTCTTTTTCTTGTTCTGCCGGGTTCCCAGGCGCTGGCAGTCGGGAACGGGGTTACCTTTCCGCCGATCATCCAGCTCCCGGATGGTTTTGCACCCGAAGGGATCGCCACGGGGCGCGGGACTCCCTTCTATGTGGGTTCTTTGTTGAACGGATCGATCTATAAAGGTGATCTACGAACCGGGGAAGGGGATCTGCTCGTCCACCCCCAGCCAGGCCGGATTGCAGTTGGGTTGAAGGTGGATGCCCGATCCAACAACCTGTTCGTCTCCGGAGGCCCTACCGGTACTGCGAGCATCTACGATGCGGAGACGGGCGCCGAGATTGCCACGGTGCAGCTTACCGACGCTGCGGCGACCTTCATCAACGACGTTATCATCACTCGAGAGGCGGCCTACTTCAGCGACTCCTTCAACCCGGTCCTCTACATGCTACCGGTGGATCCTGGAGGGCGGCTTTCCGATCCGGTCGAGGTGATGCAAATCCCCTTGAGCGGCGATTGGGAACAGGTGCCTGGTGCGTTCAATGCCAACGGGATCGCAGCTTCCGCCAATGGGAAGACCTTGCTGGTCGCCAACAGCGCCGCGCAGACCCTTTACCGGATCGATCCTGAAACCGGTTTTGCGGATGCCGTCGATCTGGGCGAGGCGTTGCCGAACGGCGATGGCCTGCTGCTGGTGGGTCACACGCTTTACGTCGTGCAGAATTTCCTCAACCGGATTGCGGCGATTGAGCTCGAGCCGGATTTCGGCGCGGGGGAGATCGTGGAAATCCTCACCCATGCAGGCTTCCAGATCCCGACGACGATCGCCCGGTTGGGTAATTCGCTCTACGTGGTCAACGCGCGCTTCAATGTCCCCCCTGCGCCAGATGTTGAATACACGGTGGTAAAGGTAAACCGGTAATAATCTCTATCCGGCAGGATACAACCCGCCGACGATGGCAAAAGCTATCAGGGTGACCAGAGTCCCCAGGGAGAGACTGTTGACCACGTAAGTGCGCTGATCTTCGCTTGCATCAGGGATAAAGAGCGGTATCACGAAAGGCGGCGGCAGGATGAACAGGGTTAACAGGGCGGCCTGGAAGACCGGGTCCAACCCGAGCAACCGCCCGATGACCAGTGTGGAGAATAGCACCCCGAGCGGGAGCCAGCAGGCCAGGCGGACGGCGATGGTTAGGGCCGGCTTCGACAGGCTGCCTCTCTGCAGGCGCATCTCGTAACCGATCACGACCGCGACCAGCGGCATGGTAAGCCCGGCGATGACTTCCAGGGTTACCAACAGGCTGTTGGCGACCGGCTGCGTGCCGAGCCGGGCGACCAGACCAACCTGGTTGGCAATTATGCCGCCCAGGATAGCCAGGATTACCGGGGTGCGGAAGAAGTTGATCAGGGTGGTGGAGAACGGTCGCGGTCCGGCGGAGATGCGCTCCAGCACAGGCACCAGCACGAAGAAGACAAAAGTGACCTGTCCCAGATCCACGATGGCAAACTTGAACACGTGTTCTGTTCCATAGACCGCACTGAAGATGGCGTAGCCGATCATCCCGGCTTCGAAACCGGTCAGTAAGGCCGGGAAGTACGGCGACTGGATGCGTGTGAGCGGTTGGATGAGCCGGCCGAAAAACAGCACCAACAGGCAGGCCGTGAACACCAGCGCGACGATGATCAGGTAGCCGGGTTGGAAAGCTGCCCGGGCGAATGCCAGGAAAAGCACCGCCGGCAGGGAGATGTTGATCACCAGCTTTTTGATCTCCTGAATGGTCCCTGGAAGGAGGAACTGCGTCCGATTGAGGACCGCCCCGAGCAGGAGCAGCAGGAGGACCGGGAGGACTTTCGAGAGGGCATCGATGTACTGCATGTCGTGGTCGTCCCCGTTCGAAAAACGAGGGGCCCTTACCGCCAGATGGATTAGCCGTGGACTTACTCTTCTTCGTTCTCCTCGGTGGTATAGCGCATGTGGGCGATGCCCTCCCGCAGGGCATATAGGGCGGCCTGTGTCCGATTGGAGAGGCGCAGCTTGGCCAGGATGTTGGTGATGTGGGTGCGCACAGTGCGCTCACTGACGACCAGCTCGTCGGCGATCTCCTGGTTCGTCTTCCCCAGAGCGACCTGCCGCAGGATCTCGACCTCCCGCTCGGTCAGGGTGCTCTCCAGGGAAACCTGCGCGGAGGGGTGCTGGATGTCGTGCATCAGCTTGCGGGCGATCTCCGGCTGGAGGGCTGGCTTGTTGTGGTAGGTGTCGCGGATGGCACGGATCAGCTCGGAAGCCGAGGTGTCCTTCATTACATACCCCATCGCGCCCGACTTTATGGCGGAGAATACCTGGTGATTTTCGGCAAAGCTGGTCAGCACCAGGATCTTAGCGTTTGGTTCGTCCAGACGAATCTGGTTAATGGCCTGCACGCCGTCCATGCGCGGCATGACCAGGTCTAACAGGATCACGTCCGGTTTCAGCTGGCGGGCCAGATCGACTGCTTCCAGGCCATCGGCGGCGCAACCGGCGACTTCCATGCCCGGCTCGACCGACAGCAGCGCCACCAGCCCATCTCTCACCACGGTGTGGTCATCTACGATCAGAACTCGAATGGTTTCTGTCATTCAACCTCCTCGACGGTGAGCGTGATGCGCGTCCCGCTGCCGGGAGCCGTCTGAATCTCGAGCATTCCCCCGATCGCGTCTGCCCGCTCCGCCATGCTGATGAGGCCCATTCCGCCGGCCTGGATGCCCTGGTCCAGGTCGAAGCCGCAGCCGTCGTCGGTGATTTTCAGGCGCAGGCGATCCGGCAGGGTGTTTAGGTGGATCGAGACCGAATGCGCGCCGGCGTGCTTGAGAGTATTGTTCAGCGCTTCCTGGGCGATGCGGTAGAGCGCCATCTCGGTCGATTCGTCCAGGTTGAGCTCGCCTTCGATGACCAGGCTGGCGTCCATGCCGGTGCGCTTCTCCACGGCATCCAGGCGGTTCTGTAAGGCGGTCGCCAGGCCGACCTCCAAATACTCGGAGGGGCGCAGCTCGAATACCAGCAGGCGCATTTCCTTGAGGGCCTGCAAGGCGCCCTGGTCCAGGCGTTTCAAATGCCTCTCGAGCAGGTCTATCTTACCCTGTTCGAGAGCTTTCAAGCCCGCCCCGGCGAAGAGCACCTGGCTGTAGATCAGCTGGGTGACCGAATCGTGCAGCTCGCGCGCCAGGCGTTGGCGTTCCTCGATCACGGCGGCCAGTTCCGACTGTCCGATCAGCCGGGCGCGTTCGACCGAAATGCCGATCTGGTCAGCGATGGTCATGAACAGGGTGATGTCGTCGATGGTGTAATCGAGGATCGATTCACCGAAGATGCTCAGTAGCCCGAGCGGTTGTCCCTTGGCGCGGATGGGCGCGCCGATATAGGCGCTCAGGCCGGGTTTGGCGTTCAGCCGCATGCCCTCCGGCAGGCGATCCTCCCGGCGCAGGTCCGCCAGGATCAACGGGTTACTGGTCGAGACCAGGTCCTTCCAGAAGCCGGTTTTAAAGCGCAGGGTTGCGTAAAGGGGCAGCAGATCGGGGTCCAGGTTCTGATGCGCGGCCAGGTACAGGCGGTCGCCGGCCGGGTCGAGCAGGTGGATCGCGCCGACCGGGAGGCCCATCGTCTTCAGGGTGATCGCCAGCAGGCGCTCGAGGACATTCTGCAGCGCCAGAGGTTCGTTTGAGATTGCGTTCAGGTCGTACAGGGTGGAGAGATGGCGCGTACGCAGGTTCACCTTCTCTTCCAGGGCTTCCAGGACCAGCGCCCGGCGCAGCGAGGCAGCGGCAATCTCGGCAATGGCGGCGATCAAGTTAACGTCTTTCGAGGAAAACGAACGCCGCTGTTGGAAAGTGAAACACAGTAGACCAATAGTCGTTTCATTCGAGCGCAGGGGGACCAGGACGGCGGATTGCATGTCCTGGAACAGGTCAAGGTAGAGGCCGTGCGGGTTGCGGCTGAGGAAGGCCGCCAGTTCGTGCAGCACGGTCACCTCCCCTCCTTCGAGCACCTGCCAGAGCAGGTCATCTCCCTGTGGGTGCTGCCTACCGACCAATGAGTCATCCTGGCTGAATTTCACCACCAGGGCAGATTCCAGGTCTTCGCTGGAGAGGAATGTTCCGCTCCCGGCGTCGAGGAAGACCTTGATCTGGTCGACGATGGCCGGCAGGATGCTCTCCCGGCTCTCGGCTTCGCCCAGGGCAAAGGTCAGGGTCGAGAGCACTTCCAGCTCTTCGGAACGGCGGTGAGACTGTTCCTGCAGCCAGGCGTTTTCCAATACCTGCGCGATCTGGCGGGTGAAGGCCTGGATCATCGCCGCGTCGGCCTCGCCGAAACCAGCGGGTTCCAGAGAACCGAGGGACAGGAAGCCGAGCATCTCCTCGCCGACGAAGAGCGGGCTGCCCAACCAGCCGCGCACCGACTGCAT
>DATDRQ010000253.1:0-9682 GCA_035291645.1 Anaerolineales bacterium | reverse complement strand
TTGTACCTGATCGGCATCCTCAAAGGGGCGTTCATCTTCCTGGCAGACCTTACCCGCCAGCTGTCCATCCCGCATACGGTCGATTTCATGGCCTTATCCAGCTATGGAAAATCGTCCTCGTCTGGGGCGGTGCGCATCCTGATGGACCTGCGCGAGCCGATCGAAGGGCAGCACGTGCTGGTCGTGGAAGACATCGTCGATTCTGGACACACGCTCCAGTACCTGTACCAGGTGCTTAAGGGCCGGAACCCGGCCTCCCTGCGCAGCTGCGTGCTGGTGCGCAAACAGCGCAGTGAGGTAGATTTTCCCATCGACTACCTGGGTTTTGAGATCCCAGACGTGTGGGTAGTCGGCTACGGCCTGGATTTAGCCGAAAATCACCGCACCCTGCCGTATATCGCCGAGATCCGCCAGGAGGCATCCCGGTGAGGTATTCGAGGAGAAGCACACCATGAACCTGATCAGCGTCAAGATCGAAAAGCCCGAGCCTATCAATTTCATCCTGGGGCAGTCGCACTTTATCAAGACCGTCGAGGACGTCCACGAGGCGCTGGTGAGCGCCGTGCCGGGGATTAAGTTCGGGCTGGCTTTCAGCGAAGCCTCCGGGAAGCGCCTGGTGCGCTGGTCAGGCACCGATCCGGCGATGATCGAGCTGGCGCAGCGGAACGCCCTGGCGATCGCGGCCGGGCACAGCTTCATCCTCTTCCTGGCGGAGGGCTTCTTCCCGGTCAACGTACTCAACACGGTCAAGATGGTCTCGGAGGTGTGCCGCATCTTCTGCGCCACGGCTAACCCGAGCGAGGTGATCGTCGCCGAGACCGATGGGGGCCGGGCGATCCTGGGCGTCGCCGACGGTTTCACGCCGCAGGGGATAGAGGGGGAGGAGGACATCGCCTGGCGCAAAGGATTCCTCAGGATGATCGGGTACAAATTTTAGGGGCACGGCTACGTGGTTCATTAAATTCGATGAGGAACGATCTCGCCGTGCCCCTACTTTCGCGATCTATGCGCGCCATGATGCTTACCGCACCCGGGCAGCCTCTCGAATCCAGGCGAGCGCCGGTCCCCCAGCCTGGTCCTGACCAGGTACTGCTTAGAGTGAGCGCCTGCGGGGTGTGCCGGACCGACCTGCACATCCTGGACGGGGAGCTGCGCGAGCCCAAGCTGCCGCTCATCCCCGGGCACCAGATCGTCGGGCGGGTGGTTGGGTGCGGCGATAAGGCCGACCGCTTCGAGCTGGGCGAGCGGGTCGGTGTGCCCTGGCTCGGCTACACGGACGGCGCCTGCCGCTACTGCCGGCGCGGCCAGGAAAACCTGTGCGACCACGCGCTGTTCACCGGCTATACCATCGACGGCGGTTTTGCCGACTACACCGTTGCCGACCAGCGCTACTGCTTCCCCCTACCGGAGGGGTATTCCGACATCGAGGTTGCACCGCTACTGTGCGCCGGGTTGATCGGCTACCGGGCGTACCGGCTGGCGGGTGAAAACATTGAGAAGCTTGGTATTTACGGTTTCGGCGCGGCGGGCCATATCATCGCCCAGGTCGCAATTTACCAAGGCAAGAAAGTTTACGCCTTCACCTCGCCCGGAGATCTCACCGCCCAAGATTTTGCCCGGCGGCTGGGCGCGGACTGGGCAGGAGATTCGACCCAGGCGCCACCACAGCAGCTGGACGCAGCCCTGGTCTTCGCCCCGGTGGGAGCGCTGGTGGTGGCAGCTCTGCAGGCTGTCGCCAAGGGAGGGGCCGTCGTCTGCGGCGGTATCCACATGAGCGACATACCCGCATTCGCTTATCGATTATTATGGGAGGAGCGGTTGATCCGCTCCGTCGCCAACCTGACCCGCCAGGATGGTGAAGAATTCCTGCGGATCGCCCCGCAGGTGCCGGTGCAGACCGAGGTGCAGGCGTTCCCGCTCGAGCAGGCGAACGAAGCCCTTGAGCGGCTCAGACAAGGTCATCTTACAGGTGCAGCTGTATTGGTAATGAATTGAGAGAGAATGACACAAACAGATCCGGACCGCTTCTCCGACCTGGAGTGGATGCTCGATTCCAGCCAGGAAGAAGAGCAGGCTCTAATCAAGTTCCTGGTACAAGATCAGTACGCACAGGTTTTCCAGGTGTGCCTGATCATCCTGGGCGATCCAGTCTCGACCAGGCGATCCGCCACGCAAACGCTGGCCGCAGCCGCGATCAAGGCCTACCAGTATGCGGGCCGCACCAGCGCGCCTGCCTGGATCTACCGGTTGGCGGTTGAGACTTGCCTCCCCCGGAATACCCAGAAACTCCCGGCAACCGCCCTCGCCCGAACTCTGTTCCAGGAACTGGATCTTTCCATCGCCGACACAGCCTACGTGTTGAAGGTGTCCGAAGAGCGGGTGCAAGCGGAATTAGAGAAGACAGCGCAGGCAAACAAAAGCGGAGAGCAAGCCGGTAAGTTGGAAGAGAAGCCAGGTAGTCAGGTTGATTCTCTCCAAGCTCTCATTAACGAAGACCACCAACAGGTTCAGGCCGAAGTTCTACAGCTGGTCCACCTGTCACACCAACGCCGGCGATTTTCTGCGCGTATCCAGGAAGCCGTCCTGGTTGGCCTGGGCTTGATTCTGGCGATCCTGCTCGGCAGGGCGGCCATGGCTACACTTCCAGCGCCCGCCGATCCGCCCACTCCCACCCGGCCAGCCGCGATCGCCCCGGTAACGCCTGTCCCTCCCCTGGAACCGCTCACCCTCAGCTCCAGCCCAAATACGATCCGCCAGCGCATCCTGGATAGCCACCACAACTGGAACACCCTGTGGGCGGAGGCCGAAACTATCCGCTACGGACCACCAGACTATGTCGGTGCTCCTAAGGTGAAGCGCCAGCAAGTGTGGATCAGCCAGCCGGATTACAGCCTGACCCTCTCGGGGTCACCCGAGGGTGACGCCGAGCTGGCCCTGCTGAGCAGCGCAGGGCGGGTGACGGCGATGAACTACTCGACCGGCGGGCTCGCCCGTTATGGACACGAAAGCCTGGTGGATTACTCCTTGCCTATCCACGAACTGCTGCTGCCCACCCGCATGCGTACTACCTTCGATGAAATTTCCGAAGTAGTCGGTGAGGACGCTGTCGCCGGACGGGAAACTCTGGTTATGGATTGGTTCGTCACCACAACGGGGGAGGCGTACCCGGATGATCCGCAAGCCGACCTGCTTCAATACCAGGGTCGTTTTTGGGTGGACACGCGCACCGGGGTGATTCTGCGCCGCCAATGGTTCGACCAGAAAAATTCAGGGCTGTTGGAAACAGAAGTCGTCGTCAGGGAGGTTTTTTTCGACCTGCCTATATCCAGCCGGTTATTCGATCCCTCCTCGGATCTTCCGACCCGGCTTGCCAGAAACTCCAGCAGCGATCCGCTTCTAGCGGATTACACTCCCCAACCCTATCACTGGCAACCCCAACCCGAGCGAGTACCGTTCCCTCACCGACGCCCTCCTGCCGATCTCGATCCTTCCCGCAGTAAGCTGGAATTTCAATGGACCAGCCTGAGCGAACTCGATCCTTCCACAACTACGCGGGCGGACATATTCGCCGAGGATTATTACCTGGGCAACGTGCCGTTTGGCGATCCCCGCAGCCTATCTTGCCTGCGTTCTCCCGACGGAAAATTGATCGCCTTTACGGAATGGTTTGAGGAACCTCCCTACGGGGCCAGACCCCTGCGCTGGTTCAGTCTGGAGGATCTGACTGTGGTTCGAGAACCGCTCCCCGACCTGATCTCAGGCAATTTCACATTTTCACCGGACAGCCGCCGCCTATCCTTGTTCGCCTGCACCCGCGCTTTGGAAGGCTGCGGTCTTTACCTGCTCGATCTGCAATCCGGCGATTACCGCCGCCTGGTGGAGATGGCCTTCGCAGGCAGCCTGGCCTGGAGACCGGATGGAGAGTACCTGGCCTTCAAAGGCGCCCGCAAACCCAGAGAGGAATCCAGCCTGTGGGTGGTGAGCGTTCGCAGCGGGGAGATTACGTATAACGGCCCACTGGACCCTGAGAGCGGCCAGCCTGCGGCTGATTCTCCTATTCTTTCGTGGGGTGTGTCGTTACAGGGAGCGGCGCGCGGCGTGGATACCTGCGCCACCCCTCCTGGCGATTAAGGATGGGCACGGTTTCCAGACCAAGCTGGCAGCAGGCTTGCATGCAAGTACGGATGCGGAGACTGTCGAATTAAAAAAGCAGAAAAGGATTCCGGGCAGATCCTGCGTGAACGGGAAAACAGAACTGGGGAGGATAGAACTACTCGAATCCCCCCAGCACACGCGCCTGAGTTAACAAGTTCGAGTGCGGCGTGCCTTCGGGGATCTCGCAGCCGGCTGCGCTGATGTAGCGGCGCCCGCCGTGCTCTAAACAGAAGCGCACCGCCGCCGCTACCTGCCCGGGAGTACCCTGGAGCATGACCGCCACCGGGTCAAAGTTGCCGCACAGCGCCACCCGCTCCCCGAAGATCTGCGCGGCCTTCTGGATATCGACCATCCAATCGATGTCGATCATGTCTGCCCCGCTCTCCAGCATGTCCACCAGGATGCGGGCCGTATTGCCGCAGATATGCAGGCGCCCAATCGCCCCGGCAGCATGGATCGCCTGAAAAATCCGCTGCTCGTAAGGCAGGGCAAACTCCCGGTACATCTGTGGGGAGACCAGCGAGGCGATGGCGTCCCCCAGGCCGATGATGTCCGCCCCGGCTTCGATTTGGGCGCGGGCGAAGGCGATCTCAACTTGAGTGCATAACTCCAGCAAGTCGTGGACCCAGGCTGGCCGGTCGTACAGACTGTACAATAGCGGCTGGTCGCCCACCAGAATATTGGCCTGCGCCAACGCTCCTTCTACCCAGCCCATGACCGGGATCTCACCCCCCACTTGCTGGCGGAACAACCGGCAGCCTTCGACTGCATCGCCCATGCGCCGACCGATCAACGGATCTGGCAGCCGGTAGTCGGCGAAGTCTTGCAGCTCGCTGAAGAGAGGCCTGATCGGTCGGGGCAGATCGTCCTCGGGATACTCCACGTCCGCTCCCAGATCGGAGCTCTCACGGTAAGAGTCGGCAATGATCGAGACCACGTCGATCTCGAACGCCTGCGCCACCGCCAGGTGTGCTTCACACAGCGTTCGGTGGTCCAGGAAATAGCCGCGCAGCGGTTTACCCAGGTAGCGCATGCCAAACCCCATGACGATGTCGAAGTTGGGGGTCCGGTCGACCGGCTCACCCTGCAACCGGTTCATCACCCGTTCGTAAGAATTCATCCGTATTCCTCACCCGACTTGAGGATTCACCCGGTTCACCCGCTAAAGCCCAGTGAGACCAAGGTTCGAAGGACCACCCCCCAGCTCCGCCCGGGATTCAAATCCCGGTCTATTCAGCCCAAGGTGTTTCAACACCCGGCAAGTTGGATACCGACAATAATATGGCGAAATCTTAGGGACATAGCGCTAAGACGTCGACTCCGGTAACCAGGAGGCGAGGTTGGAGCGGGTGAACGCGTCCGCCTCCGCCCGGGTGGGGTAAGCCGGGATGGTGCCCGGTCGCGTCACCGAGAGAGTCGCCACGATACAGGCCCAGACAGAAGCCTCCCGGATGGATTTTCCCTCCACCAGCGCCACAGCCAGCGCAGCGCAGAACACGTCTCCCGCCCCGCTGGTATCCACCGCCTGCGTCGGGGGAGGCGTAACCGTCCAACCGCCTTCGCCATCGCGGCCTACGATCCCTCGCTCGCCCAGCGTGACCAGCACCACCTGTGCGCCGGTCTCCGCCCGCAACCTGGACGCCAGCCAGGCCGGGTCGAATTCATGGCCGGTAGGCAGGTCGAGCAGCAGCCTGGCTTCGCTCTCGTTGGGCGCCAGGATGCCGGCGCAGTCCAGTCCCGTTATGGGAGTCTCGGGGGCCGGAGCGGGATTCACGATGGAAATCATCCCCAGTCGCCTGGCAACCCTGGCCGCGTGCAAAGCTACTGCGGGCAGGATCTCGAACTGAGTCAGCAGGACGCGCCCGGCTGGAAGGCCAGCCAGCGCGGCTTCTACCACAGCCACATCCAGCTCGGCGTTGGCGCCCAGACTGGAGACCATCGCCGGGACGCCGTTGTCGTCCAGCATGATGAAGCCCAGACCGGTGGCAGTCGAGGTCCTTTTCAGGTAGGTTAGATCGACGCCCGCCTCCGCCATCCAACGCGCCCCCTGCTCACCGATGCGGTCATTCCCCAGGCAGCCGACGAAACTGACCGACCCGCCCAGCCTGGCGGCGGCGATAGCCTGGTTGGAGCCCTTGCCGCCGTCGACCGGCGCCTGGTAGTCCCAGCCGATCACGGTCTCGCCGGCAACCGGCGGGCGTTTAACCCGCAGGAAAAGTCCCGGGGCGTGGCTACCGACGACGACGATCTGGCTATTCGGGGCTGCCATGATCGAAAGAATAGCGAATTAGACCGTTGGGGAGGCAGCCGTGTCCCGGTCGACCACCAGGATGGCGTCCGGATGGCCCTGCAGCAAAGTCACCGGGTATTCGACCGTCGGCTGGCTGAACAGCAGGACGCGCACGACGGTCTGCTTCCAGGCGCCGGTCTCGGAGAGCAGGCGCACCTTGCGAGCGGCGAGCAGGTCCTTCATCCCGATCGTGATCGCCATGGGTGGGACGGCGTGAGAGCAGCCTCCGGCGGCCCGCTGGCTAAGGGCGATGAGCGTGTCCTCGTTCAGGTGCAGGATGCGCGTCTGGCAGCTGGCGAACTCTTCGTTGGTGACGGTGTACCAGGGCGAGCGGGGCGCTTCGTTGAAGGCGATGTGGCCGCGATAGCCGACCCCCCCGAACACGGTGTCTATTCCTCCCAGCGCGGCGATCCCCCGGCTAAGCCCGTCCAGGTCATAAACGTCCGGGAAGCGCCGCTGGTTCTCCGGTACGTTAAGCGCGGGTTCGATCGGGTCGTAGAAGTTGCGGCGCATCCAGCCCTCGTAGCTGAAGGGGTGGTAAAGCGGCAGGGGGCGCGCCTGCCAGTCCAGGCTGTCGTCCATGTGGAAGATGTGCACGTTCTTGAGGCTGAGGCGCTGCTCGTTCACCCACTGGATGAAGTAGGGGTACTGGCCCTTCGGGCCGCAGGGCAGGATCCAGCGCGTCGGGCGACCGGCAGCGTTGTTCTGCCTGACCTCGGCGAGCATTTCCTGGGCCGCCCAGCGGTAGACGTCGTCCTTGGTCGGAACGATTTTCAATTTGAAGCGCGCCTGCGGGTGGTTCTCCAGGTCATCTGGAGGGATCCGGCACCACTCGAACAGCTCTTGATGGTTGATGAAAGAAGGCATCCTTTACTCCTGTCAGGCCATACGGATCTCGACGTCGTCCGCGACCGGACCGATGATGGTATAGGTGCCGGGCGCGGTCTGTAGCAGCGAGCCGGGCACCAGGGTGTTTACCCGCCCGTGGGCGCACAGCCGGGCGATGAAGCGCTGCCAGCTGACCCCGCCGCCCAGGTAACCATCCAGCCAGAAGCTGCGATACTTGGCGCCGACGATCTGCGCCGGGCCGATGGTCGCCGCCTTAGGGGGCACCCAGGACCAGTCCCCGCCGAAGGAGTGCAGGGCGTTCTGCATGATGGTCATCGGCGTCAGCTCGACGATGCGCGGGCCAGCCTGCTTGTAGGCTACCAGGTCGTCACCGAACTCGAGCCCCAGGTCCGCTTCCCAGAAGGCGATATGCCCACACCAGCCGATCCCGCCGTAGCACACATCCGCGCCGCCCAGGTCGGAGATCATTTCGCCATAATCACCTATGTTCAGGGTGTCGGGAAAATGGATCTGTTCGAGGGGCGGCCTTAGACCGGGGTCGATGCGCAGGAAGAACTGCTCCAGCATGGCTTTCTGGAAGGAACCGGCCCAGTCTGCAGGGGCGGTATTTCCATCCTGGTCGGCATATTCATCCATGTTGAAGGTGTGCACATGGTGCATTGGGATGCGCAGCCGGTTGATCATCTCGGCTGCGATCGGGTACTGCGGCATCGGGCCGACCGGGAAAATACCGACGAATTGCCTGCCTTCCTCTAACGCGCATTGGACCCGAGAGACGATGTCGGCAGCGAATGCAGCGTAAAACTCTCCCGGGGCCTCGATCACCCGGATTTTGAACTCCGGATTGGAATGGCGGGCGATCTCCGGTTTACGGATTTTGCGGACCCGCTCGCACTCATCCAGGTCGCGGAAAGGGATGAAGCGGGCTAACTCGTAGTCGAAGGCCATGGTTTTTCCTCCCTCCTCAATGTAGACGATATTTTCGATGATGATTTCGATTTTCGGGTTGGGCCGCTAGAGGCGGGCCGCTACAAGCGTCAACCTTTCACAGCCCCGGAGGTTAAGCCGCTGATCAGGTAGCGCTGGAACAGCAGGGCGATCAAGATGGGTGGGATCGCCGCAATTACCCCGCCGGTAGCCATCATCCCATAGTCGATGGCGTGCCGCCCGACAAATTCCGAGATGGCGACCGGGATGGTCTTGGAGGCCGGGCTGGAGGTGAACACCAGCGCCAGCAGGAACTCCTCCCAGGAGGCCAGGAAGCAGAACAGCGAGGTAGCCACCAACCCGGGGGCAGATAACGGCATGACCACCCGGAACAGCGCCCCCAGGCGGGTACACCCATCGATGCGGGCGGCGTCCTCCAATTCACCGGGGATGGTCAGGAAATAGCCGCGCATGATCCACACGGCGAACGGCATGATCAGGGCGGAATAAACGATGATCAGGCCACGCAGGGTATCCATCAACTGAAAGTCCCGCATGATGGTGTAAAGGGGGACCATGATCATGATCGGCGGCAGCATGTAGGAGAAAAGCATCAGGTACATCAGCTTGCCCTGACCAGCGAAATTCAGGCGGGCAAAGGAGTAAGCCGCCAGGCTGCCAAAGCCCACGCAGATGACCGTGACCGAGGAGGCCACGATCAGGCTGTTGAGCATCGACCGGCGGAAAACCGCCGCCGAATCGGTCCCGGTGGCATACAGGATCTGCCTGTAGCGCTCAAAAGTCGGCTCTTGCGGGATCCAGTGGACCGGGGTATTAAGCAGTTCTTTTAGAGTTGAAATGCTAGAGATGAATAACCAAAGCAGGGGTGCGATGACAATAAATATGACCAGGGCCGCTCCAATATAGGTCAGCACATTATCCAATAGATGTCTTCGCTGCATATCGAAACCTCGATTAATACTCGATCTCTCGGTGCAAGGTTCTTATATAAACGAATGCCATTATCGCGATAAATAGGGTCATCAGGTAAGCCAGGGCGGAGCCCCGGCCGAAATTCAAGAAAGTAAATGCTTCCTGGTAGGTCAGGTAGGAGATGACCTTGGTGCCATCAGATGGACCGCCGGAGGTCATGATAAAAATAATATCGAAGACCTTGAAAGCATCCATCGTTCGAATCACCAGGGTGACCAGGATGGTCGGGGTCAATAACGGTAAAGTGATACGCCAGAAGGAACCCCAGCGCCCGGCGCCGTCGATCATACCTGCTTCATATAATTCCTTGGGGATGGTCTGCAGGGCTGCCAGGGTCAACAGGATCACCAGCGGGGTGACTTTCCAGACGTCCGCCAGAATGACCACGTGCATGGCGCTAACCGGTGTGCTCAGCCAATATTTATAGGCATCGATGATGCCGAGCTGCCAGAGCAGGCTGTTCAAGGC
>DATDRQ010000252.1:0-3110 GCA_035291645.1 Anaerolineales bacterium | reverse complement strand
TAATAGAGCCAGTACGACCGGTGCCAGGCGAGGATCGCCCGGTAAGGTTCGACTCGTGAGCCGCCCTGACCGCCAAAATGAACGATCTGAGCTTCCGGGTAGTAGTAAACCTTCCAGCCCGCCTGCCTCGCCCGGAAGCAGAAATCGGCATCCTCCTGGTAGGCAAAGAAACTCTCGTCCAGGTAGCCGATCTGTTCGACCACTTCGCGGCGGATCAGCATGCAGGCACCAGAGACTCCCGCCACCTCTGCCGTTTGGTCCTCGTCCAGGTAAGTGAGCAGGTAGTCGTTTAACCTTTTACTACCGGGGAACAGGCGCGCCAGACCTGTAAAGTAGCCAATTACGGCCAGCGGGCGGGCCTCGCCGCGCCGGCAGGGCTTTTGGAGCGTGCCATCTCGGTTCAGGACTTTCGGGCCGCAGAGGCCAGCTTGAGGGTGCGAATTCAGGAACGTCACCAGCCGATCGAGAGCCTGAGGCAGGACGATGGTATCCGGATTTAGCTGTAGAAGAAAATCTCCCCGGCTTGCCCTGAGAGCCTGGTTCATCGGATGGGTATAGCCCTCATTTTCCTGGTTTTGTATCAGGCGGACTGCCGGAAATTCACGCGCCAGCATTTCATCTACCCGGTCATCCGACCCGTTATCGACCACGATGACCTCGAACGAGAACTGGTGAGTGTTCTCGTAGAGCGATCGCAGGCACTCCCGGAGAACCTCGCATGCCTGGTAGGTTACAATGCAGACCGAGAAATCGACAGCGGTCAGCTGGTTTGTAATACCTGCCGGTAGACTTGCAGCGTCAGTTGCGCGGTTCGTTTCCATGTAAACAGAGAAGCTCTGGCTGGGCCTCGTTTGCTCAGCTCCGAGCTCAGTTCGGGATCGGACAGGATAGCAAGCATCGCCCCGGTCAGTGCCTGCTGATCACCCGCAGAAACCAGTATCCCGGCATCGCCGACGATTTCAGGGAGAGAGGCCACCGCTGAAGTCACAACCGGGACCCCGCAGGCTAATGCCTCCAGGGCTGGCAAGCCAAAACCCTCGTATAGAGTCGGGTAGACGAACAAACAAGCCAGATTATAAACGAGCGGGAGATCGCCTTGCGGGACGTACCCCAGGAACTGGACGCGTTCCTTCAGATCCAACTTCTCGATCTCCTGAAGCACCTGGTCATATCCCCAACCAAACCCCCCTGCCACGACCAACGGCAAGGAGATACCCTGGTCGATCAAATCCCGGTACGCCCTCACCAGCAGCGGCAGGTTTTTGCGCGGTTCTACCAGGCCGACATACAGGACATACTGCTCCGGAAGACGGTACTTCTCACGCACCCGGGCACGCTGGAGCGGGTCGTGGATGACCCGGTAGTTGCTGTCGACGCCTAACGGTGTGGTGGTGATCTTCTCCGCAGGGATACCAAGGATGCGGATGGCGTCCTGGCGGGTGCTCTCCGAGACCGCCGTCAGCGCATCCGCCCGCCTGGCGCTCATCCGGATGGCCGGCGGGAAAAACCAGCGCTTGGACCGGGTATGCAGGTGCGGAGAAAGAAAGAAGGTCATATCGTGGAAAGTGACGACCGAGGCGCAGGGCAGCCAGAAGGGCCGGGTGTAATGCAGGGAATGCAGCAAATCGATGCGGAGCCTGCGAATCAATCGGGGTAAGCCCACTTGCTCCCAAACCAGCCGGGCAAAGGGGGATCGCTCCGGGATGATCACCCAGGATACCGGGATATCTGGCTTGTTAATCAGTTCCAGCCCCCCCGGTTGAGCGAAGACGACCAATTGCTCCGCTGGATCCAGGGCAGCCAGCGAACGGATGAGATGGATAATGTAATTTCCTGCCCCCACAGGCTGCGGGGGCAGGGCGGTCGCATCAATACCTATGCGCAATGGTTTTTTCGGGGTTTGATGAACGACTTTTTATGAATCAAGAGATTTTCCATTGAAAATACCGCCAGGCGCGCCGGAGCAGGGCGCGGAAACCTTCGTTCCTCCAGATGAAGCGCGCCCGTGCTGCGGCTGCCTTCCACCCCAGGCCTTCCTGGCTGGTACCCTTCCGCAAGCGTTCTGCTTTTTGGTCGAGAACTGGCGGGTCAACCAGGCAGTACCTGCGCAGCGGCTCCACCACCCGCGACCAGGCAAAGGATTCCCGTATCTGGTCGAAACGAGGCGCCCAATCTTGTTTCCGGG
The DNA here is from genome assembly GCA_035291645.1 of Anaerolineales bacterium. Lineage (GTDB taxonomy): Bacteria > Chloroflexota > Anaerolineae > Anaerolineales > UBA4823 > DATDRQ01. The sequence goes on along the minus strand of DATDRQ010000252.1, from coordinate 925 downwards.
CATCCAGCAGGGCCAGTAACGCTTGCGTGACGGCTGGGACGTCCTTGGGCGGAACAACATATCCCAGGCGATACTGATCTACCCATTCACTGGCGACGTCCCCGCTACTAACCAGGGCTGGCAGGTGCGCCCAGAAGTAGTCCAGCACGCGCGTGCGGATCGAATAATGTGTTTCGATATGGGCAGGGTGCAGGCTGACCCCGACATCGGCCTCGCACAGCAAGGACTCGCGCTCCTCATAAGGCAGCCAGTCGAACAGGAAAATCGAGCGGTCCTTCTCGCCAATCTCTTTTGCCAGCTGGCGGGTCTGTTCGGCGATCTTGTGGCGCGGGACGAGCGGATTCGGATGGCGCGCCCCCAGGAATACCAGGCGGGCCTGCGGGTGCCGGCTGAGCACCGCTGGCCAGGCCCGCACCAGGGAGATCGGGTCCATCCAATTCCACAAGCCGCCCCCCCATAAGACGATCTTGCAGTCCGGTGGGAAGGCTGGGTGAATCCCCTTCAGGACTACTTTGTTGTTCGGTTCCCGATCTGGGAGACCTGTGCCAACCACGTCGATCAGGGCGCGCAATGTCGGGTCCTGATCGAAGCTACGCGGGTTCACCCGCCCGTTTGCCAGCAGCACTCCCATCCATAGGTCGCGCTGGCGCTGGCTGCCGCAGATGAAGAAATCGCCCGTGCGGGCAGCCAGATTGATCAGCTCCACTGCCTGTTGGTTCAGTACTTGCTGAAGTTCAAGCGGTTCTTCCAGATAGTAATGCAGGTTTTCGAAGATAAACGGGTCGTAGAGATCGATCACTCTCCGAGCCCGGATCTGCTTCAGGAAAGGAAACTTCCTCAAGATGTATGGGGTAAAGAGGGCCGTATCGGATTTCTCAACCAGGTCTTGCAGGCTGGATGGGCGGCGCTCATCGTATCCGGTCAG
>DATDRQ010000251.1:0-14605 GCA_035291645.1 Anaerolineales bacterium | reverse complement strand
GTGGCATATGCTTCCTGCCAGTAGGTCTTCAAGATCAAATACATTGCCGCGTTGAACAGCAGAGTGACTGAGGCCAGACCGAACCAGCGCGCCTTTAACTTGTTGAGTTGGAATGTCATTTCTGCCAGGTCACACCCCGATATCGTCGGATTTTACCATTATTAAGACAACTATGATATTGTTACGCAATATTTCTGGGTTTGGATTAAATGGTATATGGGCGGGCCACGCCCGCAGGCAACACCCCCTTTATTCTGTGCTCGAATGAATCCTTAAATCATAAATCGCGCCTGCCGAACAACCTGATCGCCAGCAGCAAAGCCACCCCGGCGTAAACCGCTGCATAGGCGATCATCACCGGGCTGGGCACGGAGGCTGCCGAGAACGGCGAAAAGCCCAGCGCCTGCACCAGCGGTGACTGCATTTCGTAGGCTGCCCGCTTCCACAACGCTTCGCTGGGAATGATCAGGCTGGAGAGGATGCCAATGTTCACAGCCGTCTCGTTCTGCAGGAAAGAGCCGATCTGCTCGATCCAACCCCCGACGAAGGCGATCCCGTACATCCCGAAGACCAGCACGCCGTTCGCCAGGGTCGAGAGCAGCGCCCCTCCCACCAGCGAGACGCCCAGTAAAAGGATGGCATTCAGCCACAGCAGCGAAAGCCCGTTCACCAGGTTGGGCGCCGTATAACCGGAGATGGCGTACACCAGGCCCACCACGCCGCCAGCCATCAGGGTCAGGTACAGCGTCAGCATCCCGGCGAAGCCCAGCCATTTCCCCAACACGATCTCCCGCCGCCGCACCGGTTTGGAAACCAGCGTGTGAACCGTCCCGGTGGCGATCTCCCCGGAGAGGGTATCCACCGAGGTCAGCACCGCCATCATCACCGTCAGGAAGTTGACCACGTACAGCCCGGCCATGAACAGGAAGTTGCGGATCTCGTTGCGCTGCAGCACCCGCGTGGCCTCGCGCTCGATCTCGACGTTGACATAATGGTATCCAAGGCCATAGATGATCAGGAAGACGATCCCCATCAGCAGAGCCGCCAGCAGGATGCGGCGCCGGGCGGCCTCGCGAAACGTCAGGCGGGCGATCACCAGGGTGGTAGGCGCCAGGGCGGCCGTCATAAGCCCCCATCCGTCCCGACGATCTGGATGAACAGGTCTTCCAGGGAGACGTGCTGCGGGCGCAGAGCATAGACGTCGGCGCCCTGCTGGACCAGGTAGCGGTTGACCTCGGGAAGGTCGGCCTCGCCCTCCAGCGTCAGTGAAAGGTGCTCGCCATCCTGGCGCACGTTGGAGCTCCAGCGCGATAATCCCTGGACGGCCTGCGGGCTCAGGTTGCGGGCGCGCACCTCGACACTCAATTCGCCTTCCACCAGGGTCTGCAGCGGACTGGTACGCAGCACGACCCCGTGCTTGATGAAAGCCACCCGGTCGCAGGTGATCTCCACCTCGCTCAGCAAGTGCGAGTTCAGGAAAACCGTCGTGCCCCGGGAGCGCAGGTCGCGGATGATGTCGCGCACCAGCCGGCGCCCGACCGGGTCCAATCCGGAGGTGGGCTCGTCCAGGATGACCAGCTCTGGCTGGTTGAGAAGCGCCTGCGCCAGGCCGATGCGCTGCAGCATGCCCTTCGAAAAGGTCTTCAGCTTTTTCCCGGCGTGCGGGGTCAGCCCGACCAGCTCCAGCAGCTGGGCGACCCGCCGCTTCAGTGCGTCAGGCGACATGTGGTAGAGCTGCCCGTGCAGGGTTAAGAACTCATTGGCAGTCAGCCAGTCGTGGAAGCGGAAGTGCTCGGGCAGGAAACCCACCCTGGCCCGCACGCGGTGGTCGCCCAGCGGCACGCCCAGCAGAGATCCCTCCCCGGCGGTGGGGTGGATCAGGCCGAGCAGCATCTTGACCGCCGTAGTCTTGCCGGCCCCATTCGGCCCCAGGAACCCAAATACCTCCCCGCGTTCGACGGTCAGGGTCAGGCCGGCGACGGCGACTTTTTCGTCAAAGACCTTGCGCAGGTCGTGGATCTCGAGGGCGGGCGAGGCGTCCAGGGTTACCCAAATCCTTCCGAGATGAGATTATAGCCCAACCAAGCGAAAAGCGTGACGTACGCCGCACGGCGCATGCCACGCTTTCCTGTCCAGAAAGTCCGGGATTACTTCAGCGAATTGGCGATCTCCAGCGCTTCAGCCTTATCACCCGTGCCGGATAGGGCATACACCACCCCATCCTTGACCCATACCAGCATGTAGGTCGGCTCGTTGGGTTGGTAGTGATCCCAAATCAGCTTGGCGTTCACACCATCGACCTGCACATCTTCGAAAGACCCGACATAGCGCGGCACCGGGAGGACCAGGGTGTTCGACCAATCGACGGACTGGCTGAACTCGGCTGCCTGGTCTGCCGGCATGCCCATCACCTGTAAATACGCCTGTCCCAGCTGGGCGACGTCCAGGCCGGGCGGGGCGTTGATCTCCGGGCTGGTGGCCTGGATTAAGGTGGTGCAGTCTTTTGGCATCCGGATGGTCTCATCCACGTCAAACTCCCCGGGTTGGTACTCGCAGAATCCATAGCTAGCCTGGACCGCCACCGGGATCTCCACAGAGACTTCCGCACCGTCGATCTCGGCCGGCAGGTGGATATCCTCCCGCCCGAGCTCCTCCAGCAGCGCCTGGATGCGCGGCAGGTCGATCTTCATGCTCATTTTGCCGCCCGGCTGCACTTCCAGCTCGTTCGGCTCGCCCAGATCTGCCGGCAGGCGCACCGGGATGCCAGCCAGCTGGCTCGCCTGGCCGGCACCCTCGACCACCTGGTATTCCCCCACCTCCTCGAACTCCGTCTGGTCGGCGAACAAGGTCTCGAACTGGCGCGAGGAGGCCAGCCGGTCAGGCAAATCGCCCGGATCGACCGTCACCAGGGTGATCTGCTGGACGCGGAACAGGCCCAGGAAGCTGTTGGCGACCGCTCGCACGGAGGGGAACAGCAGGGCGATCGCCAGCACGGCGATGGCGCCCACGGCGACCCAGGCAAAGCGGTACTGCCGCGAAAATATTCTCTGCATCATCGGGATCTTCTCCTTGTCTATATACGATTCCTGTAAACGGGCGCGGGCCGCGGCCACGGGCATGGGCGCTTCGCTATCTCCCGGCTCCAGCCGCGCCATTCGATCAGAGACCAGCCCTGCGCGCGCCTTGATTTCCTCCGCCAGGAGCTGGCAGCGCGAGCAGGTCCCCAGGTGGTCCCTGACCCACTCGCTCTCGGCCTCCGGTAAAGCCTGGTCGAGATATGCTTTGATCTCTCCATCTTCCAGGTGCATCATTCTCCTCCTTCCAACCGGCGGTAGCGCTTCTCGAACTCCGCCTCGGCCCGCGCCAGCAGGGTCCCGATCGAGCCCGGCGCCACATCTAATACGCTTACCAGTTCGGCGTAGCTCAACCCGGAGTGGCGCAGGGCCAGCAGGCGGGCGTACTGTGGCTTGATCTCCGCCAGGGCCGCCTGCACCAGCCGGCGCTGCTCATCCCGTTCGACCTCCACAGATGGGTCGGCTGGGCTGTCATTTTCGAGGGCCAGCCTGCCAGCTTGTTCTTCATAGTTCATCCGCCGCTGGCGCGCCCGCAGGGCGTTCAACCCCAGGTTGGTCGCCACCCGGTACAGCCAGGCGGGCAGGTTGTCGCCCTGGCGCGGCGCCCGCCGGTACAGCCGCCAGAACGCCTCCAGGGCCAGGTCCTCCGCCTCGGCTCGATCCCCCACCAAACGGAACAGCACCCCATACACCCGCGGCCACTGCTCCTGGAAGATCGCCTCGAATGGCTCCGTAGTTGCCGCCTGGGCCAGGTTTTCCCGGAATTCGTCTGCCGTCACAGCCAACAATATACTCCGATTCGCGCAGCTTGCGCGCATATAAGAAACACCGCTGGGGGTTGTTTTATGACAGCCCAATTTAATGAAAATTGATCAGGAAAATCTTTTCCGGGAGGGTTTGAATACAGCTAAAGCTACTCCGTGGATTTGAATCTTCCACGCGTCTCCCCGAGGGAACAGATCCTCTCTGCCGAATTCCCTTTTCTTCCATCTCTCATTCCTGCTCTCGGGCTGCAGGACGATCACCCCATTCCTTTCGCGATAACGCTTCAGGGTTGCCACGTGTTCCTCTGCCAGGATACCTGCAGCGACGATTTCCCCATTTTCAGCAGCCTTCTGTAAACGGAGCAAGACATAATCACCGGAATCAATTTTCGCCAGGTCCATACTATCGCCGGTGACCCGCAGGATGAAATAGCTTTCTGTGGCAACCAGTCGGATCACCCTGCCTGAACCCCGCAAATTGTACATCCGGTAGTCACCCCCGAAGAGCCGGAATAGGTCCATTTCCGGTATCAAATGTATTCGCTCTTTACAGAACGGGTCGCTTCCCGCCGGGCCAAAGCCCCCCGCCGGAATTTCCCCGATTACTTCGAGTATCTTGTGAGCTCCCGGATAGAGCACCACTATCGGCCAATCTTCAGGAATTGGAATAGATTGATCTGTTTCTTCTGCAGTTACGAGCGGTTCCTGGGTGATCAAGTTCTTAATCTCCAATTGCATCCCTCGGTGGCGATTGCGATACCACTCCTCATCCCCGGTAATATTTTCCGGGTGATATACCAGACTCCCAAATGCCTCCAGGCTGGTATTCCATTTATAAATGACCTCCAATCGTTGATGAGGCGAGTTTATAAGAATGCCACCTAGTAGCCAATTCGCTACAGCATAATAATGTTTGTGATTCCTGGATTTATCAGCATAGGGCAATAATAATTCAACTCCCTGGCGGAGCAGGTCGGGTGTAAGCTCGGGAATCTTTAACTTCGAATATGCTACCGCGCACTCTAGTCTTACGACGCCGCGCTCAAGCGAACGCCCGAGACTATCCCCTAGTTGGATAGCTTCGCCTGCGTATACTTGTGTAATAGATGGCTGCGCATCCCGAGCCGCTTGATGCATCTGTCTCACGATAAGGTCAAGGGTATATGGGAAAACAAACTGCTTCCTCGTCAACCATTGATAAGAACTATCCAGGTTAGCCATGCCTCCCTGCCTGGGACCTTGATCGGGTCGGTGAGTATCTGATCTACGCCAGTTAAGTGGATAGTAATGCTAATACTATACAACTTTATTAATACCTGTCAACAGGTTTTTTCTCGAGATTTCCTCCCCAGGGCTGGCGTGTGAGCAACTTCCTCTCTACAAAGGGGTTATTGATCAGCAGGAATACGCGCCATTCCCTGCCTGGCTTGAAGCACTTACTCACGAAAGGAGAGGCATCCATGCCGAAGGTCGCCATCGTCACAGACAGCACTGCTACGCTTCCCCAGGAATACCTCGACCAGTACCCGATCCATGTCCTGCCCCAGGTGCTGATCTGGGGCACTGAGACCCTGCTGGATGGGATCGACATCCAGCCCAAACAGTTCTACGAACGGCTGAAAACGGATCCCATCCACCCCACCACCTCCCAGGTTACCCCGGTCGCCTTCCAGGTGAAGTTCAAGCAGCTGCTCGATGAGGGCTACGAAGTGCTTTCAGTCCTGGTCTCTCCCAAGCTGTCCGGGACGATGGAATCCGCCAATCAGGCCAAGGCTATGTACCCTGACGCACCGATCGAGATCGTCAACTCGGAGTCGATCGCTATGGCGCTGGGCTTTCAGGTGCTGGCCGCAGCCCGCGCCATCGTCGAGGGCGCCAGCCTGGCCGAGTGCAAGGCTTTGGTCGAGCAGGCCATCCCGCTCACCGGGGTCGTTCTGACCGTGGAGACGCTTGAATTCCTGCACCGCGGCGGGCGCATCGGCGGGGGGGCTAAATTCCTGGCCTCCGCCCTCAACGTTAAACCTATCCTGGAGATCCGAGACGGGCGGGTAGAATCCGTCGAACGGGTGCGCACGCGAGGAAAATCTCTGAAACGCCTGGTGGAGCTGATCGAGGAGCGGGTCGGCGCGCAGAAGCCGGTGCGGCTGGCGACCCTGCACGCCAACGCCCCGGAAGAGGCCCGCCAGCTCCTGGAAGACGCCACCGCCCGCCTCCACCCGGTCGAGTCGATCCTGGCCGAGCTCAGCCCGGTGGTCGGCGTACATGCCGGGCCAGGCACCGTCGGCCTGGTCTTCATGGCAGGTATGTAACCCCGTCCCCTTTCCGAAAAAGCCTGGAGGGAACCAACCCCGGGCTTTTTTCTTTGCAGATATCAGGCGCCTAAATTGCCACCCCGCACGGCCAGGCCGCGCGGCGTGCCTCGGTCCAGAGTGTGTTTACGTAGCTCAGTGCGAAGTGATTCTGGGCAAGGTGGAGCCAGAAGGCGCCCGGTTCGTTGAGTTCCAGGCACCCATTCCTGCGCTCGCCAAGCCCGGCCAGTTCTATGGCGTTCAGCCACCGGCGAGCCTTGGGCGCATCTTTGCCCAGAGCCGCATCGAGACCATCCATTGGTACGCGTGTGTCGTAGAAGCGCCAATACAACCACCACCAGCCAGACATCTCGCCGGCGAACGGCAGGCGCAGGGCGATCGCCCTCCGCCCGCTACAGGCTGCCTGGATCCAGCTGTTGAGGTCGAAGGTGTTGAGCACGAAACCATCGGGCAGGTGTGAACCGGCCCCAGGTCCGATGCCGATGTAGCCGTCTCGGGTGACCGATGAGTAGCGCGGCACGCTGCCCCGCCTGAAGCCCCATACCGACACTCGTTCGAAATCGTTTCCTGTGCACCAATCATTGATCGCATGATAGTGCGCCCAACGAGCGCGCAGATCGGGCATGCGCACCCCTTTTAGATGCAGGTACTTGCCGACAGAGGTGTAGGGAAAGGTGAAGAGCGGGTAGGTCGTGATCTGGTTCGCTCCAAGCCAGGCGGCCCTGGATAAATCTTCGGTAACCTGGCCGGCTGTCTGTCCAGGCAGCGCGAACATGATGTCCACATTGACCGAGACAAAATCGCGTTCCGCCAGTAAAGCCAGGGCATGCTCGGCAACGGACGGCGAGTAGCGCCGCCCGATCCGGGCCAGGCTCTCGCTTTGGAAGGACTGCACGCCCAGCGACACGAGCCTGACATCAGCATCCTGCAGTTGCAGGACCGTCTCCTCGTTCACATCGGTTGGGTTGGTCTCGATGCAGATGTCGCCCGTCAGTCGAAAGCGCTTCCGCACCCGCTCAAGTACTCTGGCGACACCCCCCAGGGCCAGCGTCGGCGTCCCGCCGCCGATGTATATGCTCGTCACTTCCGCCGGACCGATCGCCTCTGCCCACCAGTCGACCTCGGCGAGCGCAGCCTGTGTGAACGGTTCCACCAGCCGCTCGTCGTAGGGGACTTTGGTATACGGGCAGTATGGACAGAAACTGCGACAGAAGGGCACGTGCAGATAGAGGGAGGTGCGGTCGACGCGGGGTGGATGCCAAGCTGGCGGAGGCGGTTCGAAAACCCAGGATTGCTCCGGACCGACCAGGTAACGGCGGGCGGCGGTGGTCAAATACCTGGCGAGCCGCGCGCCTGGACTGTTCACCAGTACCTCAGCATGCCGAGCAGCGCGCTAGGGCGCAGACGTTGGAACTCGGTGAGCTCGGTGCAGGCTGCGTAGCCGCAGTCCACACAGGTATCTTCGGAGGCGCGGCAGCAGACAGACTCGCCAGCGACATCAGCCACAACTGCCACAGGCAAGCGCCTGGGCCAGTCGCCGGACCTGAGCGCCAGCAGACCAGCCCGCGAATTAAGCACCGGCAGGCCGGCTCGGATACAGGCGAGCAGCCGGTCGATGATCGGGGCGCGCTCCTCAATGCTCAGGAACAGTTCATCGCGACCGTAATACGGTGTGTGAAAGTAAAACATCACACCGACAACGGGCAACTTGGTTTCACGGACCCACTGTAAGAACTGCTCAACACCGCTGGCTGTATTTCGGTCGATGACGTAGATCACGGCAACCTTTAAATGCTGGCCTTCACGCACCGCCTGTTCGACCCGGAAAAAATGATCGCCCCGCCGTTGCTCGAAGGTTCCGGGCAGGCCGTCCATGCTGACCCAAACCAGGTCGGCTGAAGAATCGAGCCCAAGCGTGCCATTGGTGTAAACATGAACATGGAAAAAGCCAATCCGCTTCGCCTCGCGGATGGCGTCCTCGAGCCGGTGATGTGTGTCGCGCCACAGCATCGGTTCCCCACCGCTGAAGTACACCTCTCGAAAGCCGCGCTCCCAGGCGCCCTGCAGAGCCGTGACAACCTGCTCCCAGCTCATGTCGGGCCGCCCGGTGTTAGCGACCTGACAGCCGCGGCAGCTCAGGTTACAGCGGTCGGTCAGGGCCAAACCGTAGATCAGCGCTTCCGGATGCCGCAGCACGATGAAACGCCAGACAAAGGATAGATAGAAGCGGGCGCGCTTCCACATAGGATCTCCTCATTCTTCAGGAGCACGGAAGATCATCTAGACGCCGATTCGATTATCGCGCACAAGGGAAGAGATAGCAAATTTTTACAAGATTTGTACTCTTGACGAATTCCATGAAGGATGGTATATTTGCTTACGTAGGATACCAGTAGTTTGCGTTGGAAATGAAAACGATAGCGGCTCATGGTTCAATCCGTGAGCCGTTTTATGTTGTCCGTTCCGATGAAACGAGCCGAGTATCTAAACACAATTTTCTAATTGCCAGGAGGCAAATTTCATGTCAGAACGTATCATCGGCACGGTCAAATGGTTCAACGGCGGTAAAGGCTACGGCTTTATCGAGCGCCAGGGCGGGGAGGATGTGTTCGTCCACTTCTCTGCAATCCAGGGCGACGGCTACCGCAGCCTGGAAGAAGGTCAGCACGTCGAATTCACGATCGAAAACGGGCCCAAAGGCCTGCAGGCCACCAACGTAGTCATCACCAGCCTTTAATCCATCCATACTAACCCAAAACCCTGATGCTCTCACATCAGGGTTTTTGATTCGGAATAACCACGAACGGGTAGCCCTTTTTTATTTTGACGTACCTCGTAAATCGTGGTACGCTTAGTTTACAAAACAACTCCGAATTACCTGCAAGTCCGAGCCCGAAAATTCGGCCCGAAAGTTCGGGAGGGAGAATGAGTGTAAAGACCTCTTCTGGGTTAGAGACCTCCGACAGCCTGCGTGTCTACAATAACATCCTCGAATCGATCGGCAAGACCCCACTGGTTCGTTTAAACCGGGTGGCGCGCGGCCTGCCCTGCCCGCTGTACGCCAAGATCGAATTCCTCAACCCGGGCGGCTCGGTCAAGGACCGCATCGGTCTGAACATGATTACAGAGGCCGAACAGAGCGGGCGGCTGAAGCCCGGCGGCACGGTAGTCGAATCGACCTCCGGCAACACCGGCGCCGGTCTGGCGATCGCCTGCGCCATCAAGGGCTACAAAGCCGTCTTCGTCATGCCCGATAAGATGAGCCAGGAGAAGATCCAGCTGCTGCGCGCCTTCGGCGCCCGGGTGGTGATCACCCCCACTGCCGTCGAGCCGGACGACCCGCGCTCATACTATAGCGTGGCTGAACGCCTCGTTTCCGAGATCCCCAACGCCATCCTGGCGGACCAGTACCACAACCCCGAGAACCCGCGCAGCCACTACCTGACCACCGGCCCGGAGATCTGGGAGCAGACCCAGGGCCGGGTGACCGACGTAGTTTTGGGTATGGGCACCGGCGGCACGATCACCGGCGTCGGCCGCTATCTCAAAGAACAGAACCCGCAGGTTCGCATGGTCGGCGTCGACCCGACCGGCTCGATCCTGCTCGAGGCCTGGCAGCAGGGCGGCCTCCCGGCCGACGTCAAGGCCACCTCCTACAAGGTCGAGGGCATCGGCGAGGATTTCCTGCCCTCCACCCTGGATCTCTCATTTGTGGACGAGGTGGTGCGCGTCACCGACAAGGAATCGTTCTGGTGGACCCGCCGCCTGGTCAAGGAGGAGGGCATCTTCTGCGGCGGCTCCTCGGGCTCGGCCCTGGCCGGCGCGGTGCGCTATGCCGCCGGGCTCGACCCCGACCGGCTGGTGGTGGTGATCTTGCCGGACTCGGGCTCGCGCTACCTTTCCAAGGTCTTCGACGACAAGTGGATGCGTGAGAACGGCTTCCTGGAGCTCGAGTGGGCCGAAGTGCCACTCTTCAACGTCCTGGCGACTAAATCCTCGCAGGCGCTGATCACTGCCTCGGTATCCGATCGTATGTCGGACGTGATCGCCCTGATGAAGGCACACGACATCTCCCAGGTGCCCGCCCTCGATCCACAGGGCAATCTGGCCGGTCTGGTGACCGAGGTCGACCTGCTCAAGCACATGCTGGAGGCCGGTCACGATCACTCGCCAGACGAGACCATCGCCCCGATCGTCCAGCCGGCAGAGGCCGTTTTCCCCGCCCAGACGCCCCTGCAGGAAGTGCTGCCCGCCGTGGTGGACGGCTACGTCATCCTGGTGAGCGAGGCCGGGCGCCCGGTGGGCATCCTGACCAAGATCGACGTGCTCGATTTCATCGCCCAGCGCACCTGATGATTAAGAATTTACCCAATTTAGCCTTTTTGCCGGTCGAGAGCCTGGTGATCCACGAGTGGCACGACGACCAGCGCACCCCGCCGCTGATCCGGCGTATCCTGGCGAGCGGCGTTTTCCGCAACCCGCCCATCGTAGCCCCCTTGCTGGACAACAGCGGTCGCTACATGGTGCTGGATGGCGCCAACCGCACCACCGCCCTGCGGCAGATGGGCTTCCCCCACGTGCTGGCGCAGATCGTCCATCCCAAAGACGCCGGTCTGACCCTGCTGAACTGGAACCACGTCGTTTGGGGATTGGACCCGTCCGAATTCCTGGCGGGCATCGCGTCGATCAACGACATCGAACTGGCCCACGAAGAACACCACCGCCCGGACCTGTGGGGGGACTGCGGCCTGGCGATGGTGCAGCTGCCGCGCGGTGACCTCTACACGGTGTGCACCTCCGAGCGGACGCTGCTCCGGCGGGTGGAACTGCTCAACGCCCTGGTGGACAGCTATAAGGACCGGGCCCACCTCGACCGCACCAGCGAGTGGAGCGTGGTGCGCCAGAAAGCAGTCTACGCGGACCTGAGCGGGCTGGTGATTTTCCCCCGCTTCGATATCGACCACGTCATGCAGCTGGCCGGCGCCGGGTACCTGCTGCCCACCGGCGTCACCCGCTTCACCGTCTCGCCGCGCGCCCTGCACATCAACTACCCGCTCTCTGAGCTGCAGGTGGATAAGCCGCTCGAGGAGAAGAACGCCGCGCTGCAGGCCTGGATGCAGGAGCGCCTCGCCCGCAAGGGCGTACGCTACTATGCCGAGGCAACCTACCTGTTTGATGAATGAGGCATTTCCAACCTAAGGGCTTCTTAAAGTCTCGTCGTGCCTTCCCACGACGCGCATGCGCAGCACGTCGCCCGCTAGACGCTCATAAGTCATGCGGTATCTGTGGTTCACCCGTGCTTCGAAGATCCCCGGCGCCCCCTCGATCGGCTTGCTTTGCAGGGAAGGGTGGCGTGGATCGGTCGCCAGCAACCGCAGGGCTTTTTCTACTTTATTCCGGATATCTGGGGGTAGTTGACGATAGCTTTTCTTAAAACTATCCGTCAGTTCGATCTCCGGCATCGACGCAGGCCTCCAGGTCGGAAATCGCTTCGTCTACGCTCGCATAGTATTGCACTCGCCCGGCCTCGATATCCGCCTGGGCTTCTCGTTCCATTTCCTGCCAGCGCTCGCTCCAAAACCAGGCCTGATCCGGTGGGATGATCCGCGCCAGCTCGACCACCACCTGACCCTTCTCATTCTGGCGGAAAACCAGGTCATCTCCTTCATCCGCGTCGAGCAGTTGGCGTACTTCACTGGGTAAAGTTACCTGTCCTTTGGCGCGCAGCCGAGTCTTGTAATAATCGCTTTCCATGATTCCCTCTCGGTTGTTTGAATTTCTCACATTCCAACTTTCTTACATTCAACAGAATTATACCTAACTGAATTGTATTGTCAATATCTGCCGACCAACCTTGCCGATTGGGGTGTATTAATGCTAATGGCAAGTCTTCCTCCCCTCACGGTGAAAATTGGGGTGCTCCACCCTCGATCATAGACCTTTTCGCTCCACGCGAGAGCAGCCAGCAGGCCAACCCCCCTCACTTCTCCTCCGCCGTGTAAAACCTCCACGTAGCCACGGCAAAGAACAGCAGGGCGTACCCGAGCAGGGCCGCCGCCGGCAGCAGGGCCGCTTCCAAACCCAGGCCGCGCACGGTGATGTTTTTGAACCCATCCATCGCCCAGGCGACCGGCGAGAGGTGGCCGATCGTCTGGAAGGTGGGTCCGGTCACCTCCAGCGGCACCCAGGCGCCTCCTAACCCGGCCAGCACGAACATGGGGATCAGAGAGAAGATAATCGCCTGCTCCTCGGTGCGGGCCAGGGTCCCGATCAACAATCCCAGGGCGGCGATGCACAGGGCCGCGCACAGCGCCACCAGCAGCGTGGCAGCCGGCGCGTGCAAATAATCCAGCTTCAAGATCAGCTGTCCAAACGCCAGCAGCAGGATGAACTGGCTCAGGATCAACGCCAGGAGCGCCAGGTAGTGCCCGAACAGGATGTGCACCCGCCCGGTGGCGGTGGTCAGCATGCGCTGCAGGGTGCGCGACTTGCGTTCGTTGACGATCACCTGGGCGGCAACCAGCAGACCGGCGATGGAGAACTGCAGCATCATCCCGGGCGAGGTATGCGCCAGCGAGCCGTTGCCATTTTCCTCTACTTCGACCGCCGTGCTGGTGGTCTCTTTCACCGAGATAGGCGGGTCCTCCCAGGCAGCCAGGGCTTGCTCGAAGGCGTAATCGTACGGAGCCCGATCTCCCGCCACCTGCTCCAGGACCAGCGCGGTGCGCACGGCACTCTCCAGCCGGATCGAGCTGGTCAGCAGCTCGCTCTCGATGCTCGTCCCGGCCGGAGAGTCTGCATCGCCGATGAAGACCAGCCGGGCAGGCTTGCCGGCCTGCACCGAACGGCCGTAGCCGCGCGGGACGATGACCGCCGCTGCCAGGTCTTCCTTGCTGACGCTGGCCTCCAGTTCGGCGGGCGGGAGCGAGCCGTCTTCCTGAAGGCGGATCACTTCCGAAGAGGCCAGCAGGTCGTGCAACGCCCTGCTGAGCGCGCTGCGATCCTCGTCCCGGAAGCCAACCGGCAGTCTTGGATCGGACTGTCCTCCGCCGAACCCACCGAAGGCATAGCCGAACAGCAGTGTGAAGACGACCGGCATGATCAGCAGGAACAGGAACGACTTGCGATCGCGCAGCAGCTGCAGCAGGTCTTTCTGGGTGATGTCGAGGATGCGCTGCATGCGAAGCTTCTACGTATAACGCCGGTTGAAGCGCCAGACGCCAATGGTGAAGAAGGCCGCGCTCCAGGCCAGCATAACCAGGCTGGTCAGCAACACGTCCGAGACCGGATCCCTATTCATCGACTGGAGCAGGCCGCGCACCGCCCAACCCTGCGGCACCAGCAGGGAAACGGTGTTGCTCAGCCTGGCCGCAGTCGGGGAACCCATGGCGAAGATGCCGATCATGCCGATCATCCCGGTCATGGTGAGCACCCCGCCGAAGACTACCCCGCCCTGCTTGGTGGTCTTAAGCAGCGAGTTAATGAAGATGCCGAAGGAAGAGGCGGCGACCACGACGCCGGTCGCCATCAGCGCCACCGGGAGCAGCTCGCCCCACTGGATGCCGAAGATCAGCCGCGCCGCGACCAACAGCACGCTCATTTGCACCAGCACGGTCAGGAAGACCGCCAGGAATTTCCCGCTCAGGATGGTGGCCTGCGGGGTGGGTGTGGTGAACAGGCGCGGCAGGGTGCGCTCCTCCTCCTCTCTCAGGATGCTCTGCGCGCTGGCGGTGCCGGTGTAGAAGGCGTAAAAAATCATCATCCCGCCCATGATCGGGCCGATGAGGCCCACCAGCGGGCTGGCGCTCTCCTGCTCCGAGCCGGCGTTCTTCTGCGGGCTGCGCACTTCGAGCAGCGTGGCTGACAAATCCTCGCTCTGCGCCGTCGAGGTATCCAACAGCCCCTGGATCACCTGGCCGAGCATAGCGTAATCGAGCGGCTCGACCTGTTCCTGGGAGACGTCGATGGCGATCTTGATCGCCGACATCCTGTCCATGAACTGGTTCAGGATCGACTTGACGATCCCCGGCCCGATCGTCAGGGTCGGGTCCTGGTAGAACTCGATCGCCGCCTGCCCGTACTGGTCGGCGAACTGGCGCGAGAAGTCTGGTGGGACGATGATGGCCACCTGGGCCTGGCGGTTATCCACCGCGGCCCGGGCCACCCCGGCGTCTGGCACGCTCGTGACCGCCAGCAGATCCGCCAGCTCGTCGCTCTCCAACACCTCCACCACCAGTTCGCCCAGGGTATCTGCCTGGATATCGCCGGGAAGTGTCTCTGAGCCGGCTTGAAGCCGCGGTCCACCCTGGTCCAGGTTGGCGATCACCACGTCGATGCGCGGCAGGTTGAAGTCGCCCTGGCTGGCGATGTTGCCGAACATGAAATAGAACATGCCCGTCACGAGCAAGGGGATAGCAAACATGAACACGATCGCCATGGCGCTGCGGAAGGAGCGCTG
>DATDRQ010000250.1:0-6610 GCA_035291645.1 Anaerolineales bacterium | reverse complement strand
CAGGGGATTGATCCGTTTTAACTCGGCGATGAAATTGGCCATCCTGGGCTTGAGAAACCGCCGCCAGTGGTTGGGAGAGATGAGCATGGCCGATTGGGCGCCAACATCGTCCCCTATCCAGATCATGTCCACGCCCATCTCGACGAGTTTTTTGGCGGCGGTTAAATGAAACTGGTAGGGAATCTCCAGGATGGTGTCGGCCAGGTCAGGGTTTAAAACGAAATCCATCAGCAGCCGCTCATAACCGCGCAGCGCCCAGGCGCATTCAAAGATGGTTGTGACGGTCACGCCGACGATCCAGTATTCTTCCTTGAACTGGTCGATCACCCAGGCCGCCTCTTTATACAGCTGTGGGCGATGTGGATCGGGGGCTGTGTAACTTATGACAGCCTGATCATCGGCAAGCGGATGGCCGGCAATTTCCGTGTACCTGCCCTTGCCGAACGGCGTGGCGTATTCTTGAGACTTCCAGCTGATTCCCCACTCGTCGATGTAGGTACCAGCTGCCTGGTAATATGAATTAGCCCAGCCGACCGAAGTAAGCAGCATGTCTTCCCCGAGCGCCCGTTCCAGTTCATAGGTGTTTCCACCCCCATGTGGGTTGTGGACAGTGTCCCCTTTCAGCTGTAAGTCAAGGCGCAGGCGGTCGGCGAACTCCGGAGTAAAACTTACCTGCATCGGGCAGCGGTCAGGTTCTTCATGGTTGAGCGCCGTCAGGATTCTCTCTCTGTGTTTCATAGGGTTAATAGCAGCCATAGTCCAGGGCAGTATCAAAGGCGGCGACGATGTTTTCGGGGGGGATGAAAGCCTGGATATTATGAACGGCAGCGAAGATAAATCCGCCACCCGGAGCAAGGTCATCGATGCGGCGCTTGACCTCATCCACAACTTCTTCCGGCTTCCCGAAGGGTAGCACGCGTTGGGTGTCCACGCCACCGCCCCAAAAGACAATGTCTTTACCATATTCACCCTTCAACCGCTTTGTATCCATGCCACGCGCCGAGACCTGAATTGGGTTAAGGATGTCAAAGCCGAGCTCGATCAGGTCTGGGATCAGATCGAAGGTGGCGCCACAGCCGTGGAAGAAGAGCTTGGCGTCTGTCTTTTTCCTGATGGCCTCCACCAGGCGGCGCTCCTTGGGCTTGATCACCTTGCGGTAGATGTCTGGGCTGATCATCCACCCGTCTTGCGTGTTGACGTCGTCCCAATAGGTGAAGATCTGGATGTATTTTCCAACTTCGTCTAGATAGTTGTTGCACGACTCGATGTAGATATCGGTGATCTGCTCCATCAACCGGTCGGCGAATTTAGGTTCGGTGATCAGGGCCATGAGGAAGTTTTCCAGGCCCATCGTGCGCGCCGGCTGCTCAAAGATGCCGCCGCCGATCACCGCGCTGCCGACCAAGGCGAAATCTGTATTCGCATAGATATCCCGAGCCTGTTCACCCAGGCGGAGGTTGTATTCATGGGGGTCGGGGCGAGGCCACTTATACTGATCTAGAGCCTCCATGGTCGTCTCTTTGATCGGGAAATCCACCCAATCGAAGTACAGGCCGCCTTCCTTGGGCATATGCAGTTTAGAACCCCAGCGGTCGATGAAGGCGTAATAATCGCCCTCTTCGAAAATGGCCAGGTCCGGCGCAGTGGCGGCCGGCAGTTGCACCATGCGGAAGTCCACTCCGAAGCGGTCCATCAAGGCATCGTCCAGGTAAGGCAACTGCTGGACATAGTCCAGCATCTTGATCTCTTCCAGGGGAATCCCCAGGTGCTTTTTGAGGGGGATGTACGAAGCCTTGGTGATCGAGGAAACGATGGTTGCCCCCAGGTCAATGGGAATCCGGTCCGCCTCCTTGTGATTCAACGCCAGGATGACTCTTTCGCGCGGCTTCATCGCTCGTACCTGTTACTTGAGAATTTGCCTAACACGCAGCGCAACCGCTTCGCCCAGCTTGTGGTGCTGGTCGGCCTCGAAGTGAATTCCATCTATGTCGCTGGAGAGGATGAAATCCCTGGCATTCAGGAAATCACAACCGTACTGCGTGGCCACAACCCGGTAATACTCGGAGAGCTTGTGCGACTTGACTTCGGCGTCGCTGAACATCTCGGCGAACTCGCTGAGCTTGCCAACCGGGGGCGGGGCTATCAGCAGCACTCGGGGAGCAGCGCCGCCAACCCCGGTTGCGCTCTTTTGAATGACATCCACCAGCACCCCAACACTGGCGGCGATATCAGCAGCGGGAACAGAAAAGCGCATTTTTAGATCGTTAGTACCCAACATGAGCAGAACCAGATCGATGGGCTGGTGAGACTCGAGGCATGGGAGCAGGTAACTTTTCCCGTTCTTATGCAGACCTTCCACTGGATCATCCCAAACGGTCGTCCGCCCGGACAAGCCTTCTTCGATCACCTGGTACCCCTCACCGAGCTGGCGCGCCAGTACACCGGTCCATCTCACGAGTGGAGAGAAGCGTTCCTGGGTGAGGGGATCGTACCCCCAGGTGTTCGAATCGCCGTAACAGAGGATGACTTTCATGTGACTGCAAATTACTGGTGGTAGTACACCACCCAGCCCAGGTATTTCTCCAGCGCCTCGGAGACTGCGTCGGCCGTCCGTGAAAGGTTGATGGCTACGTGATGTTCAAAGCCGTTCTCACAAATGTAACGCAGCAGCTTTTGCAGGTTTGGCACGCGCACCACGCCGTAGCCACCGAATGTCTTTAACGGGTCGCTGGTCAGCTCGCCCTCGCCCACGTAGGCAGCAATGACGCCGTTCAGATCGTCCGTGGAAACACGACAGTAGGTGAACGGGGCGGCGCGCACGCGGCCGACGATGGTGCCGTAGGTGTTCTCCCTACCCACCGTCCCAGCGATGATCGCCTGGTAATCCATCATGGGGATGTCTTCAACTGCGATCGTCTCGTCAACGAACACATCCTTGGGTAGGTTGGAGCAATGGAAGATCACGCCTTTATCGGGATCATCACCGTAGTTATTGTTCCAATCGACGAGCGCACTGGCTTTCCCCGAGGCCAGCACCAGGGCGTACATGCCGATCACACCCGCGATGTCTGTTTCACAGGCCGATGGCATCAGGCTGTTGCTCATCATGCTCATCAAAGTGCATGGCACTACCCCGTAAAACTCTTCCATCGAAGTCCAGCACTGCACGGCGCTGCCGACCAGCTGATTGGCCTCCATCCAGGCGTCGATCATCGCACCCAGCTTAGCCATCTTAACCAGCGATTCGCTGGGGACGCCGTTCGCTGGGACATAGGCTTTCATCTCCTCCAGCTTAGTTTTCAACCTGGGATCGCCCTCCTTGATGCGAGCGGCACGACCGAATACCTCAGAGAGGTCGAGGGTCTCAACGGAGATGCCCGTTCTTTCGAGCATCTTTTCGCTGAAGCGGACAGTATTAAAGGCAGCTGGCCGCGCACCGATGGCGCCGATGCGCGCTGATCGTAACCCGCGCACCACCCGGCAGGTGCTGGCAAACTGGCGCAGGTCGGCTCGGAAGCTCTCGCTTTCCGGATCGACAGTATGCAGGCTGGTCAGGGAATATTTGATGCCGTATTGAGCCAGGTTGTTGCAGGCAGACATCTTGCCGCAGAACGAATCACGCCGGTCGGCGAGGGTCATCTTGAGGGCATCGTCGGGGAAAGCGTGCACCAACACCGGTACATCCAGGCGCGCCCATCGCAAGGTATTGGCGATCGCTCGCTCGTCTCCGAAGTTTGGCAGGGTTACCAGTACGCCGTCGATCTCTTCCCGGTGTTTCTTGAACAGGTCGGCGCACTTATGGGCCTCACTCAGGCTTTCCACACTCCCAAACCGGGTATCTTCCGGTGTCAGGGCGATGGCCTGGACGCCCTCCTCGGCCAGGACTTTCAAGATCGTCTTGCGCCCACTGTCGCACAGGTGGGCAGGAAAGAAACCCCGGTTCCCGACGATCACACCGAGACTGATAGGTTTAAAAACTTGATCCATGCTTCTTTCTCCTATACCTCTATGCTGAGCTATTCTTTATGACGATCGGGCTAACCTTTTGCCGATCAAAGCCTGGAGCAAAACAGAGACCACAATGATCAAGCCGTTAATCACATTTGTCCAGAATCCGGTCAGCCCGGCGGCGACGATCCCGGCGTTGATGGAGCCGATGATGAACGAGGCGACGAAAGTGCCAAAGACAGTTCCGGTTCAAGTTGACGCCCATCAATCAAGCGCTATCTAAGTTATCCCTGACAAGATAAACGTGTGCACCAAATCGGGAACGGTTCAATTTTACTTTATCTCTGCAAATGTTTGGTGAAATGGATATTGTCATTACTGGGAAATGCGCAGCTTCTGTTTGAGCAGGACAAATAAGCCCGAATCCGGTAACGATTTGGGATGTTAGTTTGTGTCGATCGACGTTGTCCCCTGCATGGTATCAAGGAGCAGAGGTGGTTTCAACTTACCGTAGGTCAATTCGCGGGGAGCTTCCCCAAAACACGGCCCAACGGCAAAGGCGATCAGCGTGAGCGCAATTATCTGTTCCAAGTGGTGCTGGAATTGGTTCATGTTACAATCGGTTTTACTCAATGTAGAGGCTTCCGGCCTTTTTAGCAGAACCCTGTCCGATCTTTCGTCCGAAGGTCAGATAACCTCTTGACATACTTCTATATTTTTGCTAAGATTATCAGGATTATGTGAACGATAACGGGAACGATAACAAATACTTGGGGATTTATGTCACTTTGTTTCTTGAGACGGCATCCTGGTCATTCCTAGATGGCCGTAAAGATCGTGTGAGGAGGTGTTAATGAGTTGAAATAGATCGTAGGCCATTCCACTCTGCTCAATCAACCCCTGAGAATTATAAAAAGGAGATGAAAAGATGAAAAAGCTTCATGTGTTGTTCGCCACTTTTCTGGTCTTGAGCTTAGTGCTTACCGCCTGCGGTGGACAACAAACGCCCACTGAAGAGGTCGCACCCGTCGCAACGGAAGAAGCAGTACCGAGCGAAGCAGTACCCACCGAACCCGAAGTCACTGAACCCGAGGTCAGTGAGCCCGCTGTTACCGAGGGAGCCGCCCCCGCTGCGGAAGACAAGTGGTGTTCTGGCACCAATATCGTCTTCTTCCCCGGCGGCGCACCTGGCGGTCCCTTTGAGACTGTAGTCTATAACGGCGCCGTTGCTGCTGCCACCGATCTGGGTCCGAACGTGGAATACGTCTGGTCCGATTGGAACCCTGAGAAGATGATCACGCAGTTCTCCGAAGCTATGGCCACGAACCCTGATGGCATCGCCGTCATGGGCCATCCGGGTGACGAAGCCTTCGGCCCCTTGGTCGACGAGGCTGAGTCCAAGGGTATTGTCGTAACCAGCATGAACACCCAGCTCGCCACCTTACAAGGGAAGTATTCTTCGAGCGGCTTCGGATATGTCGGCGCGATCTTATACCAGGCCGGTTGGTCTTTAGGCAAGGAATCTGTCGCGCGGGCAGGCTTGCAGGCCGGCGATAAAGCCTTCGTCTGGGGTCTGTTAGCGCAGGCTGGTCGTGGCGAGCGCACAAAGGGAATTGTAGAAGCTCTCGAAGATTCTGGCCTCGAAGTTATCTACCAGGAAATCGATGACGCCACCAATGCGGATGCGGCTGCCGGGGTGCCAGTATTCGTGGGTATGATGTCCGCCAACCCAGACATCAAACTGGTTGTCACCGACCACGGTAACCTGACCGGAACACAGCAAACCTTCTTCGAAAGCGCTGGTCTGGGTCCGGACGACGTTTATGGGGCCGGCTTTGACCTCTCCTCCGCCACTGTAGAAGCCATCCGCGGCGGTTGGACTGACCTGGTTATCGACCAGCAACAGTTCCTGCAAGGTTACATGGCTGTCTTGCAGATCTGCCTCACCCATAATTACGCTTTCACCGGTCTGCATATCGACACCGGCGCGGGCTTTGCCCACAAAGACAATATCGAAGTATTGGCTGCGTTGGTTGAACAACAGATTCGCTAAGGCAGAATCCGAATCTGCTTTCTTGAGCGAGCATTCAGGTTCAGGTGACAGTCATTTCTGAAGTGACTGTCACTTTGAATAATGTGTTATTATAAAACGCACGAACGGAGAGGATTATGGAGGAGTATCGACTGGAACTCAGGAACGTATCCAAATCCTTCGGAGAAGTCCAGGCGCTTGAAAATGTCAATTTTCAATTAGGTCGCAACGAAGTTGTCGGTCTTCTGGGGGATAATGGAGCGGGGAAATCTACCCTGATCAAGATTATCACGGGCTACCACCAACCTACTTCTGGCGAGGTACTGTTCAAAGGTCGAAAAGTAGATCATCTTACCGTCTCTAAAGCCCGGCAACTAGGAGTGGAAGCGGTTTATCAAGAACGCGCCCTGGCTGAATTACAAACTTTGTGGCGCAATATCTTCTTGGGGCGTGAACTCAACAATAAATGGGGCCTGCTCGACGTCAATAGGATGAAACAGGAAACCTACCGGTTGATGACTCAATCCATGGGTTTCACTTCCTCGGCTGTCAATCCGGAAGCGCGCGTTGGCACCTTCTCGGGTGGTGAAAGACAAGGCGTTGCCATCGTGCGGGCGCTCTTTTTCGATG
>DATDRQ010000249.1:0-5026 GCA_035291645.1 Anaerolineales bacterium | reverse complement strand
GGGATAAAACCTAACCGGATTGATAAGGTTTTTCCCGGAGTAAAATCGATGGCAGAAGATCATGCGAACAGGAGCAGCTGGCGCAGGCAGTGGATCGGCGCTCTGGCTGGTGCAGCGGTGGGCTGGGTGTTGGCTTGGCTCTTTCCCGCCCTGGAGCAGCGCTTCAGCCTGTTCAGCATTATTTTGTGGTGCGGCGCCATCGGGGCGGCCCTGACGAATCTAGAGGGTTTCGCCAGCGCTGGGGCAACCCTGACCCGGCGGGATATCCAGGCGCTCAACCTGCTTGTGGGGTTGGGCATCCCCGCCCTGTTCTTGCTGCTGATCAGCCTGATCTTGAACTGAGCCCGTTTGACCTTTTCCGCACAAACGGGTATAATCTCCCCAACTGAATAGTATGACCTTCGGGGCGGGGTGAGGCCGTAAACCTGAACAAGGTTTACTCGCCAAGTCCCCACCGGTGGTACAGCCCACGAGCTCGCCGCGGTTAAAATCCAGGGAGCAGGATCCGGTGCGACTCCGGAGCCGACGGTATAGTCCGGATGAAAGAAGGTTCAAGAACTCGCCTGATTTGGCGCAGTTTTCCTCGTGTATGCCCCGAAAACCATTTGGTTTTCGGGTTTTGTTTCACCACGAGTTAACTGCTCCCTTGAGTTCTCCTTGCCCCGCCTGATCGGGGCATTTTTTGTCCCGGAGGAAGATTTATGGACCTGACGAACGCCCAAAGAGCTCTTTTCTCGCCCCTACGCCAGGCCGGGCGCCGCAACACCCCGATCGTGATCGCATCCATCTTCATTGCGGTTCTCCTGTGGTATGGGCTGGCCCGGCTGGGAAGCTTTCCGGCCTTCATCCTGCCCGCCCCCGGACAGGTCTGGGACCGCTTCGTGCAAGCTCTATCGGATGGCAGCCTGATGTTCCACGCCGCCACCACCTTGAGTGAAGTCCTGGCTGGTCTCGCGCTGGGGGTGAGCGCAGCGACCCTGCTGGGTTACCTGCTGGCCAGGTCACGCTCCTTCGAAAGGCTGCTCTCGCCGTACATCGTCGCCAGCCAGTCCGTGCCGGTGGTCGCCATCGCTCCCTTACTGGTGATCTGGTTCGGGCCGGGTATGTTCTCCAAGGTGCTGATCTGCGCTCTGATCGTTTTCTTCCCGGTGCTGATCAATACCATCGTCGGCCTGCGCTCCGTACCTGAAGAACTGAACGAGCTGATGCGCTCTTTGCAGGCCACCCGCTGGCAGACCTTCCACCTGCTCGAAGTTCCGGCTGCCCTGCCGGTTTTCCTCGGCGGGCTGCGCATCGGCGCGACCCTGGCTGTGATCGGAGCGGTAGTTGGCGAGTTCATCGGCGCCGACCAGGGCCTGGGATTCCTGATTAACGTCGGGCGAGGGCAATATGACACCGCCCTGGTCTTCGTAGCCGTCTTCGCCCTGGTGGGAATGGCCTTGACGATGTACGGCCTGGTCGTCTGGCTCGAAGGGCGCTGGCTCTCCTGGCAGCAGCGACCCGAGGAAATCGAAAATATCGCATAAATACAATGGAGATGCCCCTCATGTTCCAACGCCGCCTCTTATTCACTTTTCTCCTGTCAGCCTGGCTGCTGGCGGCCTGCACGCCCGGTCAAGCCGTCCCGGTCCAAGAACAACCTGCCACCCAGCCGCCCCTGGAGCACATCCGCCTGCCGATGGGCTACATTCCCAACGTCCAGTTTGCCCCATTCTACGTGGCCCTGGAAAAGGGGTACTACCGGCAGGCCGGTCTGGATATGGAATTCGACTATAGCTTCGAGACCGACGGGGTCACCCTGGTAGGCTCGAACAATTTACAGCTCGCCGTCGTATCCGGCGAGCAGGTCTTGCTGGCGCGCGCCCAGGGGTTACCGGTGGTTTACGTCATGGCCTGGTGGCAGGATTACCCGGTGGGTGTGGTCGCAAAAAAGGAGCAGGGGATCACGTCTCCTCAGGACCTGGCGGGTAAGCGCATCGGATTGCCCGGCCTGTTCGGCGCCAGTTACATCGGCCTGCGCGCCTTATTGAACGCAGGCGGACTTAAGGAACAGGATGTGACTCTGGACTCGATCGGCTTCAATCAGGTGGAGGCTCTGGTGACGGACCAAGAAGAGGCGGTGGTCATCTATGCCAACAACGAGCCCTTCCAGCTGCGCGCTCAGGGTTTCCCGGTCGACTTGATCCGCGTGGCGGACTATTCTCAGCTGGCCTCTAACGGTTTTATCACCAACGAGACGACCATCGCCGAGGACCCCGACCTGATCCGGCGCATGGTCCAGGCCACCCTGCGCGGCGTTGCGGACACCATCTCGGACCCGGAAGAGGCTTACGAGATCTCCAAGAAGTACGTCGAAAACCTCGACCAGGCCGACCAGACCGTGCAACGCCAGGTTCTGGAAGCGTCTATTGAGTTCTGGAAGTCTGACCAGCCGGGTTTCTCCGACCCGTCTGCCTGGGATAACATGCACGCCCTCCTGCTGGAGATGGGGCTGCTCACCCAACCGTTGGAGGTTGATAAGGCTTTTACCAATGATTTTGTCCAGTAAGACCTCGAATCACACCCGTTCTATCCCGTCTCCGCCGGAAACGAGCGCCAATCCTGCCCTGGTCGTTCAGGATGTGAACCTGGTGTTCCCGGACGGACTGCACGTGCTCTCC
Organism: Anaerolineales bacterium; assembly: GCA_035291645.1. Classification (GTDB taxonomy): domain Bacteria; phylum Chloroflexota; class Anaerolineae; order Anaerolineales; family UBA4823; genus DATDRQ01. The sequence continues at coordinate 2,366 of DATDRQ010000249.1, read as the reverse complement.
GACGTCACTTTTTCGGTCGATTTCGAGGAATTTGTGTGTGTGCTCGGTCCTTCTGGCAGCGGCAAGAGCACGCTGCTGCGCGTCCTGGCCGGATTGCTGCCACCCACCGGCGGGAAGGTCTTCTACGAGCATGAACAGCAGCGCGGCCCGCGCCGCGAGGTGGGCTTCGTCTTCCAGAAGGCCAACCTGATGCCCTGGCGGACCGTGCTCGAAAATATCATGCTGCCCCTGGAGCTGCAGCAGGTGCCAACCCAGGAAGCCAGGTCGCAGGCGCAGGATCTGGTGAACCTAGTTGGCCTGGGTGGCTTCGAGCATACACTGCCTCGCGACCTGTCCGGCGGGATGGCCCAGCGCGTCGCCATCGCCCGGGCCCTGGTGCACGACCCGCGTATCCTGCTGCTCGACGAGCCTTTCGGCGCATTAGACGCGTTGACCCGCGAGCGGATGGGCGCCGAGCTGCTGCGTATCTGGCAGGCCCGCCGCAAGACGGTCATCATGGTTACCCATGCCATCCACGAGGCGGTCTTCCTGGCCGACCGGGTACTGGTGTTCAGCCCTCGCCCGGGAAACATCCATCTCGACCTGCCGATTTACTTGCCGCGCCCACGTCTGGAGGAGATGCGGTACACCCAGGCCTTCGGCGACCTGGCGCGCCAGCTGCGCGAAGCCATCGGCTGAGCGTTATTGCAGAAAACCTGCGACTTCTCCTACCCAGGTTCGCCTTCCGTTATTGTTTCTTCATTTCCTCCCCGTCGAAGCGACAGGCATGGTAAGATTTGTCCCCGAGAACACCCATCCGCTCTCCCGGAGGCCATCATTGGTCAAGCGCATCTTGCTCCTTTTTATTCTCGCCCTGCTCCTGATTCCGGCCGCGGCCCGGGCGCAGGAAGCCCCTGGATTCAGCTCGCTGGAGATCGACCTGTGGCCGGAGTATGACCGGCCGGATGTGCTGGTGATCTATAAAGGAGTACTCTCTCCCCAGACCACCTTGCCGGCTAAGCTCACCTTGCGCATCCCGGTAGCTGCCGGCGAACCGACGGCAGTGGCGGTCGGCGCCGATCCTGGATCGGTCGCGGATGTGATGCACACCTCTCAGGTAAACGGGGACTGGCTCGAAGTTTCCTTCATCGCCGCCATGCCTGCCATCCAGTTCGAGTACTATGAACCCACCCTGGTAAAAGAGGGCAACCAGCGGTCTTATAAGTACACCTGGCCTGGAGATTACGCCGTGGAGGCGCTCACCCTCGAGGTTCAGCACCCGGTTGGCGCCACAGCTCTGACCATCTCACCCAGCTCCGGACGGAGCGAACAAGGCGGCGATGGTTTCACCTACAACACCATCGACCTCGGCTCCCTGGAATCCGGTTCGACTTTCGACCTGGACATCAGTTACCAAAAAGAAGGCGCCGGTTTGAGCTTCCAGGAGCTGGAGATCCAACCCAGCGCCGAGATCGCACCGCAGTCTAGGGGCAGGCTGATCATGGGTCAGGTCTGGCCCTGGTTGCTAGGCCTGTTTGGCGTTCTGTTGATCGCCGGCGGCGGTTTCTGGTACTGGCGCTCAGGGCGCCAGGAGCCAACCCAGCGACCGGGTCGCCGCCGGCGCGCGGCGCAGTCCACGACTCCGGAGGGCTCTGCACAAGAGGGAGTCTACTGCCACCAGTGCGGCAAGCGGGCTTCTCCTAACGACCGCTTCTGCCGGGTGTGCGGCAGCCGCCTGCGAACTGAATAAGCCATATCGTGATTGCCTCTAGATAACAACAAGACCGGGCACCTGGCGGTACCCGGTCTTATTCTTGTATTGAGGGGAGTGGTGGTTATTGGGAAGGAGGCGGTGGCGTGGGCCGCGTCATCCCGGTCGCATCCCCGCCGATGTCCTGGATCGAGTCGTACAGCACCTCGAGGATGTACATCGGGTTGTGAGCGAAATCACCGGGATCCTTCTGCGCCCACTGGTAGTTGTAGGCCGCCCGCAGCAAGCGCGGCGTCCAGGTAGCATACCCTTCCTCACCTTCGTCCACTGCGCCGTTGGCGTTCGCATCCGTGAAGAAGTACGGGTAGGCTAGCGGGTCATACACGACGGCAGCGCCAGCCGTGTCGGCCGCGTAGGCCTGGATACCGGCATAGAGCGCCTCTTCCATGGTGGCGATCTCGCCTGCGATGCCCTCGGTCTCGTCGCCGTCACCGTCGAAGTCGCCCTGGGTCATACGGATGGAAGCCAGGTCTTCTTCGCTCTGGACGTTGGTGTGACAGCCAGTGCACAATTCCACGTTCACTTCCAGGGCATGGACGTTGTGGCAGTCCACACAGGTGGAAGCGGGCGGGACGTGCACCAGGCGACCGTTGTAGGTCTGGCCTTCGTACTCGTA
>DATDRQ010000248.1:0-5091 GCA_035291645.1 Anaerolineales bacterium | reverse complement strand
CCGTGCGGGGTGGAGAAGGTCTTATGCAGGTTGTAGTGCAGCACGTCGAAACCCAGGTCGCCGGGACGGACGATGCCGAGCAGGGCGTTCATGTTGGCGCCGTCGCCGTACACCAGCCCGCCGGCGCCGTGTACCAACTCGATGACTGCTTCGACGTTCTCGTCGAACAGGCCGAGCGTGTTGGGGTTGGTGAGCATAAGCCCTGCCAGGGTGTCGTCGCAGTGGGCGCGCAGCACATCCAGGTCTACGTTGCCGCGAGCGTCCGAGCGCAGCTCGACCACCTCCATCCCGCTCATGGCGGAAGTGGCGGGGTTGGTGCCGTGCGCCGAATCGGGGATCAGGATCTTGACCCGTTTGCGATCGCCGCGCGACTCGTGATAGGCACGCATGATCAACACGCCGGTCAGCTCGCCATGCGCCCCGGCGGCCGGCTGCAGGCTGACGCCAGCGAAGCCGCCGATCTCCATGAGCCATTCCTGCAGGGCGTACATCATGGCCAGGGAACCCTGGGCGGTCTCGACCGGTTGCAGCGGGTGCATGAAGGCGAAACCGGGCAGGCGGGCGGCTTCCTCGTTGATTTTGGGGTTGTACTTCATCGTACAGGAGCCCAGCGGGTAGAAGCCGATATCGATGGCGTGGTTCAGCTGCGAGAGGCGGGTGAAGTAGCGCACCACGTCGATCTCCGCCAGCTCGGGCAGCGGCAGGTTTTCTCTTTCCAGCCCGGCCGGGAGCGGGGTTGCCGGCACGTCCGGTTCCGGGTAGCGGAAGCCGACCCGGCCTGGGACGGAGAGTTCACACATCAGATGCTCAGCCATTCGATACCTCCTCCAAAACGTCGCACAACACGTCGATTTCCGCGCGTGAATTCATCTCGGTTACAGCGATCAGTAAATGATCCTTGAACTGTGGGTAATCCTGTCCCAGGTCGTAGCCGCCCAGGATGCCGTGCTCGAGCAGGTGGGCGGTGATCTCATCGACGGGCTGCGGGCAGCGTACGACGAATTCGTTGAAGAACGGGTCCTGAGACCAGAGCCGGTAACCTGGGATACCGGCGATGCAGCTGGCCGCGTAGTGGGCTTTGTGATAGCACAGCTCTGCCACCTGACGCATGCCGTGCCTGCCCAGCAGGCTCACGTAGACCGTGGCTGCCAGGGCCATCAATCCCTGGTTGGTGCAGATATTCGAGGTGGCCCGTTCGCGGCGGATGTGCTGCTCGCGGGCGGTCAGGGTGAGCACGTAGGCGCGCTGGCCGCGGTTGTCGACCGTTTCGCCGACCAGCCGTCCTGCCATCTTGCGGACGTACTCGTTACGCGTGGCAAACAATCCCAGGTACGGCCCGCCGTAAGACAACGGGATGCCCAGCGGCTGGCCCTCGCCGGTCACGATGTCGGCGCCGAACTCACCTGGGGGCTTGAGCAGGCCCAGGGCAGTCGGGTAGGTCGAGACGGAGACCAGCGCGCCGGCGCGGTGGGCGGCCTCCACCAGCCGGGTCAGGTCGAAGACGCGCCCGAAGAAGTCCGGGTAGGCGACTACGACCAGGGCGGTGTCATGGTCGATCAGAGGCGTCAGGCCGTCCGGCCCGGCGAGCAGGTCGATTTCGCCGTGATCTCCGACCAGCGCGATGGGAGAGCCATCGGTGTAGGTGCGGATGGTTTCGCGGTATTGCGGGTGCAGGCCTGGGGAGAGGATCACCTTGTTGCGCTTGCCGCGGAAGTGGTGGTAAGCCATATTGACCGCCTCCGCAGCGGCGGTCGCGCCGTCGTAGTGCGAGGCGTTGCAGACTTCCATGCCGGTCAGCCCGGCGATCAGGCTCTGGTACTCGAAGATCGCCTGCAGAGTGCCCTGGGAGACCTCTGGCTGGTAAGGCGTGTAAGCGGTGTAGAACTCACTCCGGCGCAAGATCGAGTCGACCGCCGCCGGGATATAGTGATTGTAGACTCCGGCGCCCAGGAAGCAGCTCAACTCGCGCGCGGAAGAGTTCGCCCAGGCGAGATCCTGCAGCTCTGCCAGGATCTCCATTTCGGTCATGGCGGGCGGCAGGGCAAGTTCGGGGAAGCGGTGTCCGGCAGGCACGTCTTTGAACAGATCCTGCATCCGTTCGACCCCGATTGTGCTGAGCATAGCTTCCCGGTCCGCATCGGTATGGGGGATAAACATGAAGTGACTCCTTATCAAACAGTAAAAGTGGGATCAGGCCTGGCGCGCTTCGCAATGCTGGCGATAGGCCTGCGCATCCAGCAAGCCATCCAGCTCGCCGGGATCGCTAAGTTCGATCTTGAGCAGCCAGGCTGCCCCATAGGGGTCGGAATTGATCAGTTCAGGGGTATCGGGCAGGGCCTCGTTGACGGCGGTCACGTCACCGCTGGCAGGTGCATAGACGTCGGCAGCTGCCTTGACGGATTCGACGGTGGCGCAGGCGTCACCCTGTTTGAGAGTCTCACCTGGTGCGGCGAGGACTTCGACGAAGACGATGTCGGAGAGCTGGTCCTGCGCATAGTCGGTGATGCCAATGGTCCCGGTGCCGCCCTCGACGCGAATCCACTCGTCGTTACGGGTGTACTTCAGATCCTCGGGTATGTTCATGGTGGGTCTCCTTTGGAGGTGGGTAGGAATTAACGATGAAAAAAGGCGCACGCGCAGGAGGCGTGCGCCCTCTGTTATTGACCTGAGAGATTCGCGACAGGGGGATTCCTGGCACTTGCCCCTTCGGTATTCGGCGCTGGAGGGTGGCGTTCCGGCGCTCAACTTTCCAGAGGTTGACGGAGGCGGGGTCCTTTTACCTGAGAGTTTCGCCGGATTTCAGCCCGGCTTGCCCCTTCGGTGCCCGGCGACCAGCCAGGACTCTTCCCCGCACCCGTTCGGTTGTCAGTCACATTCTACGTAGGAGTAGATGAAAAGTCAAGTGCAGAATGTAACCTCCGCAAGGTGTTCTTATAGAAACAATTGGGTGTCCTTGCGAGGCGTTCTTTGCCGAAGCAGTCTCCGTTTTGGCCATTAAGGAGATTGCTTCGACGCCGCCAATTCCATTGGCCGCCAATTCCATTGGCCGCTGACTCTGTTAGCGCCTCCTCGCAAAGACAGACATGGACTGAATTTAGAGCAAGCCACGCGCCCAATCGCCGACCAGCCAATATTTGAAATCCTTACCCTGGCTGGTCTCGATCGCCCCGACGACCCCGTAAATCAGGCCGACCAGAGGCAGGATGCCCAGGCAGACTGTGCCGATCAGGGCGAAGGGGATCAAGAAAACGCCGATCACGATGACGGAGAGCAGCCCGGTGACCAGCCAGATCCCGCCGATCAGGATGCCGCTGCCGACCCAGGTGATCAGCTGGAAGATGAATGCCTGCATCGACTGGTAGGCCACGTAGTGGGAGCGGTCTCGATAAACCAGGTAGATGATCAGCGCGATGAAGGGGCCGAGGACGCCGGTCACCAGGTTGGCGAGCACGCTCAGGTGGGCCAGCATGGCCCAGGTACGCTCGTCGGAGGGTGAGAGTGGTTCGGGAGCTGGGGGCAGCAGCGGCCTTTCCGCTGCACGTGGCTCGGACGGCGGCTCAATTTCGGCCGGGGTTTCCGGGAGAGGTTCGTCAACCGGAGGGACTTCTACCTCGGAGGCCGGGGCGGCCTCGGCTTCGCCAGGAACAGGCTCTTCTTCGGGATGCGCGTTCTCGACCATCATATCTCCTCTCCTTTCAAGGAAAGCGTGCCTTCAAGGATTATAACGCCCGCTCTCCAGGAACGCAAACTAACAAAAAGAACCTCCCAGGTTTAGTGGAAGGTTCTTGATGATACGGAGTATTTTCAGGGGATTACGCCCAGCCCTGGTTGCGCACCAGATTGGAAATAACCGGGATATTGACCATTTTGCCTTGATAGGCCTGGTAACCCCAGTAACAACCGATCAACCAGAGGATCAATGAAGGAACGCCGGGGCAGAAGATAAGGACGATGCTGAGAACAGTCCCGACTACCAAGTTGAATATACCCCAGATCAAAGCCTGCATGTTATGCGCCTTGATAAAGGGCCTGTTCTTTTTATCTTCCATGAGCAGGAGGATAATTGGAACGATCGGGGTAAGCACGTAGGCGAGGAGCGCCCACAGACGATCGTCGCTGGTGGCTTCCTCAGGCATAGCGGAAGGGGTTTCTTCGGTCATTGGGATACCTCCTGGGAGTGGATTAAAAGATGGCTGTGCAGTCAGTGACAGTTCGCCTGAATCTACACAGGATGTAACCCCAAACTCGGCGCAGAGTTGCGTCTAACTCTTCCTGACATTTTCGTTATTTTTTCGATCTATGTACTTATTTTGGTCAGGCAGGTGCCAACCAAGGATCCAGCCTGTTTTTTCGCGCGCAGTATAATTTACTTAAAGATAAAGGAAATCGATCGATGAGAGTTTTTAGAACTCAATCTATCTCAGTGAGAGGATATCACCCATGACAGTCGTACTCGACGGCTCAGGTTTAAGCATTGAAAAGCTGGTGGGGATCGCCCGCGATTGTGAAAAGTTGGAACTGCATCCCAAGGCGGTGGAACGGATTCGGGTTTGCCGGGATATGCTCGAAGAGAAGCTCCAGGCGCACGAGATCATGTACGGCACCAACACCGGGATCGGGGAGTTTTCCGAAGTGGTGCTGAACGATGAGCAGGTAAGGGAATTCCAGAAATATCTAATCTACAACCACGCCGCCGGGATCGGCGACCCGGCCCCGATCGAGTATATCCGCGCCGCCATGGCGAGCCGGGTCAACGTGCACGCCCACGGCAACTCCGCCTGCCGCCTGGAGATCACGCTGACCCTGGTCGAGATGCTGAACCAGGGGGTCACTCCGGTCGTGTGCCAGAAGGGTTCGGTCGGGGCGTGCGGCGACCTGGCGCCGATGGCGCAGATGGCGCTGCTGCTGATGGGCGAAGGCGAGGCCTATTACCAGGGGGAACGGCTGCCCGGCTCGGTCGCCATGCAGCGGGCGGGCATCCCGGTACCGGGCTTACAGGCGCGCGACGGCCTGGCGGCCATCAACGGCTCCAACCTGCTGACGGCGATGAGCGCGGTCCAACTGTACGACATGAACCGCTGTCTCAAGCAA
>DATDRQ010000247.1:0-31639 GCA_035291645.1 Anaerolineales bacterium | reverse complement strand
GAAACAGACTACTACACAATAAAACTGGATGATGGAACCAGTGATCTCTCCCTCGAACAAGGACTTTCACAACTCGAGGATCAGTTTATAAGAATTAGAAGAGATGTGATCGAAAAACGACTTCCACTCAACGATGAACATCGTTTCATTGTTTGCGCTTTTGTAGGAGCTATGTATGGCCGGACAAAAGCTAGTAGAGAACGAATTCGCCCCTTTTGGAATGGGATACTCGATAAAATGGATCAGTGGATACAATGGTCAGAAAATGCAACTGAAGACCAGAAAAGAAATGCTGCTACTTATTTTCCGATCCCGAGTGACCATTCAAATTACGTCAATTATGAAGAGATCAAAGAAATTGTAGATGAGCCGGTAAAATCTATGCTTGTAACTTATATTGATGTGACAGCATCGCTCCTGATGAAAGTTAATCTAGCCATTGTCTGTACGTCAACCAAGCCCGGATTTATTACTTCTGATGATCCTTGTGTTTGGTCTGATCCGGAATCATCTAAGCAGAATCAGTATCATCGTGGTCATGCACTTGCCTCTCCGTTCATTGAAATCCACCTGCCTATCTCCCCACACCAATGTCTTCTGTTTAACCGGCGCGGCGATGACGGGTATATTGACCTCGGCAAAAACGGTCCCTTGATAGATATTACTACTGTGAATGAAGCGAATTGGAGAACACGGAATCAGGCTCAAGAATTTTTTGTTGTAAATCGAAATCGTGTTTTAGCAGCTTGGTTTGATAATACGCCCAATCGATAGGATGAGAATCTCCAATGGCAACTTCCCGAAGATAGCACACCTCAAGCATGTTTAGCAGGTATGGGGATATATAAGTGCTAAAATAATTAGGAGTCATCCCAAAAACAGGGGGAAGGCGGTCTTTTTTGCTGGATCGCGGCCGAAAAAAAACCACCATAAGCCATTCTTGAGATATTTTGTAGAATTAATATTTCCCCCAACCCTCCACCCACTCCGGCAGGTACTCGATCAACCGTCGCATCGCCCCCTCCGCCGCTTCGGTGAAGTAATCCAAGCTACCATACGCCTCCCCGCCGCGCACGCCCACCAGGTCGGTAACGGTGCGAAGGATCAGGCAGGGCGTGTGGCTGCGGGCCGCCACCCAGGCGATGGCTCCCGATTCCCAGTCGCCGGCAAATGCCCCGTAACGTTCCTTGAGCATGGCAATGTCCCCAGGCAGCAGGTCGCGGTCGGCGGAGACGAGCAGGCCGCGCCGCACCGGATGCGGGTAAGGCTGGCGCAGCCAGGACAGGTCGATCGCGGTGGTGTAGTGGGCGATATGCGCTTCGGCATCCCCCATCTGCTCGAAGATGTCGTAGACCAGGGTGCGCTCGGCCAGGACGACCGCGCCGCGCTCGATCTCGCCCTCGAACCCGCCGCAGGTGCCCAGGTTGATCAGCAGGTCCGGCGCCCAGCGGTCAATGGCGTACTGGGTCGCGGCGGCCGCGGCGATCTTACCCCAGCCGCCGTGGAAGAACAGGGCCTGTCTCCGAGTTAGATTCCCCGGCAGGGCGGCCTGGAAGCACTCGCCGAAGGGGGTTGGCTCGACAGAAGCCTCGGAGAAACGGGCGCGCACGGCGCGCCACTCCTGGTCGGCGCAGATCAACACCACGATACGAGGTTGAGACAAGCTAATCCTCCTGAAAAGCAAGGAATCCAGCCGATCGGGCTATAATTCCACCCTGATGGCTTCGGAAGGTTCGATCAGGTTACATCTCTTAGGACGGCTGGTCGTTTTCCTGCCGACCTCCAAACGCAGCGGTCAGCTGGCACTCTCGTTCCGGGATAGACCTGCCGTAAAGCATCTGCTCGAAGCGCACGGGGTGCCGCACACGGAAGTCGGGCAGCTGCGGGCGGGCGGAGAGCGGATCGATTTCAGCTATCTCCCGCAGGACGGCGACCTGATCGAGGTCTTCCCGGCCTCCCCCGGGCTGGACGAGCTGTCCGGCCTGCACCGGGATGGGCGCCTGACCATCGAGCCGCGCTTCCTGCTCGACAACCACCTGGGCAGGCTGGCGGCCCTGCTGCGCATGCTGGGCTTCGACTGCCTGTACCGCAACGACTACCAGGACGAATACCTGGCCCAGATCGCCGCATCTGGAGAGCGCATCCTGCTGAGCCGCGACCGGCGCCTGCTGATGCGCAAGATAGTGCGCTACGGGTACTGCCTGCGCTCGCTTGCGCCCGGCGAGCAGATCACGGAGGTCCTGGAACGCTTCGCCCTGGCAGAGCACATCCACCCTTTCCACCGCTGCCTGCGCTGCAACACACCGCTGCAAGCGGTCGAAAAATCAGAAATCCTGGAAAAGCTGAAGCCGCTCACGCAGCTGTATTATGACGAATTCCACCGCTGTCCCGCCTGCGGGCAGGTCTACTGGAAAGGCTCGCACTACGAGCGGATGGTCGCCCGCCTGGAGCAGCTGCTACCCGGCCCGATCTAGGGTCTCGCCTCGGGTTCAATAGATACCAGGCTGCCAAAGGTATTGATATTCAGCCGCCACTGGCTGCCGGGGCGGGCCTGCTGGAAGAGGCCGAAATCGCTGGTGGTGTAGGTATACGTCTCGCCGCCCGAGGTAAAGGTGAGGGTGTAGGTCTCCTCCCGCCCCGACCCGATGCGCTGCTCCCCTTCCAGGAGCGGTTCGGGCCAAACCGGGGCGGCGTCCTCCCCGCTCAGGGTTTCGGTATCCACCTGGCGCCACTCCTCGACGGTATAGGAACAACGCAGGTCGTAGACCTCGTACTGGCAGTCCTGGACCACCTGACCCAGGCCGCTGCCGGTATCGATGGTGTAAGGTGTGCCGCATACCTCCACCGCGTTTGGGGCGGGCGCGTCCTGTACGGAGCGCAGGTCTTCCGTGCAGCTGCCGATCGCCGCGCCGGCCGGGATCTCGTCTTGCCAATCGTCGTACTCCACCGGGACGAGGGCCTCGATAGGGATGGACCGCTCCCAACGCGCCGCGGCGACCACCCCGCTGGCCGCTTCGGTCCTGGTGGCGAGCAAGACCAGGTAACCGATCACGCCGCAGACCAGCAGAACGGCTGCGGCGATACCTGCCCACAGGAGTGGATTAGCTTTTTTAGGTAAGCTCGCCGCCGGGCTAACCGCATGGGCCGGTTGCGGGGCTCCGATCTTCAAGCTGCTGCCGCACTGGGCGCAGGCAAGGGCGGTATCCAGGTTCTCAGCTCCGCAACGCGGGCAGTTGATGGTCACAGCCGCGCTGATGGAGAAAGCCCCCACCACCTGCCCAGCCTCCCGGACGGCCGCCTCGCTCAGATCGCCGCTGCACTGGCTGCAGATCTTTGCCCCGGCGGGGTTGCGCGTCCCGCAGTACGGGCAGTGGATATCCGCGCCGGCTTTAGCCTCGGCTTTGACCTTCTCATCGGCGATCAGTTCCTGGCGAGCGGCCTGCTCGAACTTGACGTCCTTCGGCATCGGGGCGCCGCAGTTGCCGCACACGCGTGCCTGGCCCGGGTTCACCCCCGAACAGTTCGGACAGGTCCAGCGCAGCTCGACAATACCGATTTCCTTCCTCGCCATATCGCCGCCTCCTCATTGAGAGAACGAATCCGGAAGACCGTCCCGATTTTACTCGATTATGCCTTCCGTCAGATAAAAACCGGTGAACTGGCGGCCTAACAAGAACATAAGGTGGGGTGTTTTGCTCGCAGTACCCGGCAGGGATATAATAAGGACGGAAGAGAGTATCTACCCTCTCCACATAACCGGATCAGGAGGACGTGTCAGGAGGACGTGTCAGGAGGACGTGTCAGGAGGACATGTCAGGAGGACGCGTCAGGAGGACGTAGATGAATTCGAAGATAGAAGCACAGATCGACAAGCTATCGCAGGTTTCTGAGCAGAGTTACTCAACGCAGAGCGCGGCGCACTTTCAACAGCTGGATCTGGTGATCAACTTGCTCCAGAACCAGGCGCGCGAAGAGTTCCAGCAGGAGGCGATCGCGCAATACGGCTCGGTCCTGCGCAAGCTGGAAGCCGGCGATCCGCTCTCCGGCGAGGAGTACGCGGCTTTGGAGATGCTGATCGTGGGCCGGGCGAAGTACTATCTGAAGGAAGAGACCGACTTCAACAGCTGGATGGGCGAACTGAAGCGCCTGGTTGCCGAGATCGAGCAGCTGAAGGGCAGCGGCGACAAATCCCTGGAAGGCATGCTGGAGCTCCAGGCGCTGTGCATCGACGCCGGGCGGGTCGTATCCGACATCACCTTCTACCTGGAAGAGAAGGAACGCTACGAACGGTTCCGGGAATCGACCCATGAGATCGACCTGGACGAATCGGCCATGCTGGCGACCATGATCCGCTCTATGCTCGGCAGCGGGACGATGTGAGCACTCCACCCCCACCGTGACCCACCGCCTCAAGGTGGCGGGAGAAATTATAAGCGGGGTTTATGTCGGCTCGAGGCCGACCAAAACCCCGCTTTTTCGCTCTAAATGAGGGGTTAAACTGCCCGGCTGAGCTCGGTGAGGGGCAGTGCGCCGATCGAGCGGCGCCCCCGGGGCGTCTTGAAGACGTTCAGCGGCAGCAGCTGTCCCCTCTCCAGGCTGAGCTTGCCCAGCGAGCCGAAAACGGCGATGAAGGCCGGCAGCGAGGTCAGGCTGGAGTGCAGCAGCTGTTTGTTGGCGATGTCGGTGGAGAAATCGAAGTTGTAATACAGGTAGACGATAGTCAGCGAGACCAGGGTGGCGGAGAAGAACAGCTCGAAGTTCTTCAGGCGGCAGGAACCGGCCAGCTGTTCGCTGAAGTGAGGCGAGAAATTCAGCGTGTTGCGCAGCATGCGGTGGTACTCGCGCGCCAGGATCACGGTCAGGGCGAAGCTCAGCGCGGTCAGCTTCGAGAGCGCGCCCATCAGGAAGAAATCGAAGAAGCCGTGGAGGGTGGCGGCGAGCAGCAATCCGGCCAGCAGGGCCAGAGCCTGATTGCCGGGCCGGATATAGCGCGCCCGCGCCCAGAAATAACAGGCTATACTGGTCATGGCGATGTGCATGACCGAGGAGTACAAGAAGCGCGGCGCCACCAGTCCTAATCCTCCATAGGTGAAATATAGAGCGTTCTCGATGGTGGCAAAACCCAGGGCAGACAGGCTGCCGAAGACGATCAGGTCGAAAGGCTCCCTCGCCCGCCGGGCGAAAAGCACCACCGCCAGCACCGGCAGGAGCTTGGCGACTTCTTCGATGACCCCGATGTGGACGATGCTGTTGACCAGCTGCCACATCTTCTGCCCGCCCTCCAGGGCCGGAAAGACCTGCTTGAGCAGCTGACCCAGCACCAGGGACAGATTGGCGCTCAGCGAACCCAGGACGAGCAGCAGCAGGGTCAAATAAAACGGCTTCTGGTGAAAGACTTCCACCCGGCGCAGGAAGAGCATCCACACCAGGCAGATGATCAAGGCGCTCAGCCCGGCTTCCATCGTTACGGCCTGGTAAGGCCTCACCACCACCAGCTGCAGGTAGGTAGCCCAATTACCATTAATATAAGCCAGGCTGCGCCGGATTCCCTGGTCGACGTACTTGCCGGTTTCCGGATTCTGGGCAAGGTTTTCCAGGTCCGCGATCCGGTTTTGATCCAGGTACATCTTCGCCAGGGCAGGAACGGCCTCGCGCAGGTTGCCCTGAAAGGAGATCTCACGCTGGAAGGAGTGTTCCGCCCTGGCAGAATCCCCTTGTTCCAGATAGATCTGACCCAGGGAAACGTTCAGGTACTTGAGATCCCGGTTGGATACCTTCTGAAATGCGCTCAACGCCCCTTCGTATTCCTTGAGCTTGAGATGGATCAACCCGCGCCCATACCAGCCGGTATCGGCCGAAGCAGGTTGGGAGGCCAGCCCTTCATAGCGGGCGATGACCTTATCATCGTCCCGGGTGGCACCCTTGCCGGGAACGATCTGGAAATGGTTCTGCAGGTAATCGTAGTTCAGGTCCAGATCGAGCGGTTTTTCCGCCAGCAGCTGCTCGTAGAACTGCTCGGCCTCCACCCCCAGCCCCGCTTCTTTCAACGCATGGATCCGCTGCACCGGGTTCTCCGGCAGCGACTGCCGTGCATAGCGGTTGACCCCGAACAGGAGCAGCAGGCCGAAGGTGAAGACGAACCAGGATGGGCTCTTGTAAATCAGCCGCGTTAGAAATGATCTTGTCATCAAATCCTCCCCGCACTCCGCTTGCCCCAACCCATTAACCGGCTCAGGCCTGGCGATGCCAGGCCTGAGAAAAATAACAAGGAATGAATTCTCAACTTCGGCGGCCTGGCGATCGTCCCCGCACGAGGCGGGCTTAGACCCTTGGCTTTGCGTCCCCGGCTTTCGCCGGGTTTGCCATTATCGTTTTTGAACTAAACGCATTCTACCAGAGAGCAGCCCAGGACTTCCTATACAATCCTGAAAGCTCTCCAGGGCGCCAATCAGCTACCCGAGGGAAAGCCTGCGATTTCAGAATTCTGGGTTGCGGAAAAAACTACCTGCTCGTTCCCACCGCCGCCTTGACGCGCTCCAACATCGGGACAGAAATGGAGCGCGCTTTTTCAGCCCCCTGCTTCAACACCTTTTCCAGATACCCCCAATCATTCATCAGGTGTGTGTACTTCTCTCGAGCCGGGCCGAATAAGGCTTCCAGGCGTTCGTAGAGCTCATTCTTGATCTCGCTATATGCCAGCCCGCCTTTCAAGTAGCCCTGGCGGACGCGCGCGATATCCTCCGCTGGTGCAAAATGGCGGTAGATGGCGAACACGTTGTCGGTCTGCGGGTCCTTGGGCTCCTCCGGGCGGCGTGAATCGGTGACGATGCGCATGACCGTCTTGCGCACCAGGTTGGGCGGGGCAAACATCGGGATGACGTTATCGTAGCTCTTGCTCATCTTGCGCCCGTCCAGACCGGGGATGGTCATGACTTCCTCGCGGATCACCGCCTCCGGCACGGTCAAGATCTCGCCGTAATTGCTGTTGAAAGCCATGGCGATGTCGCGGGTGATCTCGATGTGCTGCCGCTGGTCCATCCCGACCGGTACGAAGTTGGTCTTGAAGAGCAGGATGTCGGCTGCCATCAGCACCGGGTAGAAGAACAGCCCGCTGTTGATGCCTTCGTCGGGGGGCAGGCCTGCGGCGATATTTTCGTCGGTGGCAGCCTTGTAGGCGTGCGCCCGGTTGAGCAATCCTTTGGAGGTGAAGCAGGACAGGATCCAGGTGAACTCGGGCACCTCTGGGATGTCGGATTGCCGGTAGAAGATCACTTTCTCTGGGTCGAGTCCCAGAGCCAGCCAGGTCGCCGCGACGTCGTAGCTCAGCCGCCGTAAAGTCTCCCCATCCTTGACGGTGGTCAGGGCGTGGTAGTCGGCGATGAAGTACAGCGCCTGGTATTGCTCGGCCAGCTCCAGCGCGGGGCGGATCATCCCCAGGTAGTTGCCGATGTGCGGGGTGCCGGAAGGCTTGATCCCGGTCAATGTGATCTTGTTCGTCATGTTGGTTCCTTGAAGGTTCAGGATGCCTGGTATTCAACCGGCTGGAGGAGCCTACGGTCGAACTCACCGATGCGCTCCGGTCCAAGCTCCAGGAGAGCCTTATGCGCGGCGCGCGCCTGGGCGCGCAGCCTGGCGACGTTCACCCCCCGGCAGGCATCCGGCAGAGGGTCGATCCACTGGCGCATGCGCAGGAACATCTTGGCCGCTCCCGTGTAGTTGCCGCGCTCGATCTGGTAGTAGGCCACCGCCACCTGCAAGACGGCCCGGTACAGCTCGCGGCCTGCGCTCGAGTCGGCCTTCCAGGCTTCCTCGAGCGATTCGTGCGCCTCGAAGTACTCGCCGCGGTTGAACTCCTCCAGGCCGCGCCGGGCAGCCGGCGCCAGTGGATCGGCGCAGCTTTCCAGGAGCGCTTCCTGGTCGATCACCCGGGCGTGCTTCAGGATCAGATCTGCCATATCGCTGGTGAAGCGCGAGCGGGCGACGACCTCTTTCGCCCCGGCCGACCTGGCAGCCTGGATGGCTGCGACCTGGACGTGTGATCCGTAACACAAGACCGGAACGCGCCGGGTCGCCGGGACCGAGGTGACCAGGTTGATCCATTCCTGCCAGGGAACCGCCCGATTGTCGAGGTCGAAGATGATCAGAGCCGGTTTCCACTGGGTCAGCCGGTCGAGCAGCTCACCGTTTCGACCGGAAATATGCTCGGCATAGCGGCGACCCACCGGTTCGGGGTCCGGCGGCGCGATCTGGCCGGCATCTTCGACGAATAGCACCTGATAGCCTAGGGTTTCTGCAACGGTTTCGATCTGCACTGCAAAATAAAGATCGGCTACAAATGCTACGATTAAAGGAGACTCATCCATAATACCTTGTTCTATGCGAGCGATTATAACAAATCCTCACGATGCCTCGAACGAAGAGCCGGCAATCGCCCGATGAGTGGTCATCGTCCGCCAGCCTGGCTTGCAGAGGTTCGTTCCAGCACTTCCACGATCTCTTTCAACTCGATCAACAAGTACGAGGTGCTGCGAGAATCCAGGGCCTCGATAATAGCGTGGTAATACCATAGAGCGCCCTGCTTGCCCTGTTTGAACTTGCTCCAGGCTGCCTGGCCTTCCAGGCGAACGTCACGCAGGGTGGATCGGGCGTTATAGACCTTATCCGCCAGCGAGACGCGCTGTACAGAGGAATCGGATTGGCGCAGGATCTCCAGGTAGGATTCCTTGCGTTCGCGCCAGGGGGGCTTGGGCTCGGTGAAGGAGTCGGTACAGGCGCTGACGATCGTCGCCACCCGCTCTCCGTAACGCGCACGGATGGTTTCCAGGGTCTTTAACCCGCCCTGATCCTCGACGGCGTCGTGCAGTAAAGCCGCGATGGCTTCGTCCTCGTCGCCGCCATCCTCCAGGACGAGCGATGTGACGCCAAGCAGGTGGGCGATATAGGGTACCTGGCTGCGCTTGCGGTTCTGCCCGGAATGCAGCTGGCTGGCGTAAACCAGCGCATCCTCGAACCTTTCGGTCAGCTGGGTGGTTTCTGTCTCACTCATGTGCTGCGTTTCTCTCCTTGGGTAATCCGATGGTTGCAGTCGCGTAAAGTGTAAATCAGGAATTGGAGAATTCTTCGTTGTGATCTCTCTCCGCATGTAGCCGCTAGACCGGGATGGTCAGGCTGTCCAGATCACGTGGATAATAGGTCAGGATTTCGAGGCCTTCTTCCGTGATCACTACCGTGTCGGAGTGACGAAAGCCGCCCAATTCGGGGGCGTACAGGCCGGGTTCGACGGTAAAGACCATTCCCGGGCGTATCACGGTGTCGTCGCCGATGTCCAGGAACGGGCCTTCGTGGTAGCGCAGCCCGATAGCGTGCCCGGTGTGGTGTTTCCAGAAGGGCATCAGGGCGTGCGTTTCGAAGTAGGCGCGCACCGCCCGATCGACGTCCGAACAGCTCACACCCGGGCGCAGGCTGTCGAACGCCGTCTGTTGGAGCGCCAGCATATGCTCGAACATGCGCTTCTGCTGGTCGTTCGCCGGTCCGACGATCAGGGTGCGCTCCAGCTCGGAGTTATATCCCCAAACCGGCGCGTTGGCGCCGGTGACCAGTACATCCCCTGCCTGGAAAACAAGGTTGTTCGCCAGCGAGTGCGGGATGGCGGCGTTGCGCCCGATCTGGCCGCGATAGCCGGCAGAGGCGCCTTCTTCATATTGGCTCAGAGACCGGTACAACGGTCCAATCGTGTCGAGCAAAGCCCGGTGGGCTTCCGTGCTGGCGTGCTGGCTGGCCTCGGTTTCGCTTACACCCACCCGGGTGTAGCGCTGCAAGAGGACGTGCGCCAGGTGGCCCCATTTGACGCTTTCCCGGATCAGCGCCAGCTCGGCTGGGCTTTTGATCATCATCTGGTCCTCGACCCATCCTGCGATTCGCACGGGTTTATCCCCGGTGAGCTCGCTGAGACCAGGACCCCGGTAGCCGAAGATCCAGGGGTAGCCATCCTGGTCGGCGGCGTAGCGCCCGGTTATCCCCATCTCCCCCAGGACCTTGCGGAGCACTTCCATCGGGTGAGGGTTGTAGGGATATTCGACGTAGTGATCGACCCTCCCTACCACGGAATTGGCCTGGGCGTGCTCGACCTCCAGCCGGGGGACGAACAGCGCACTTTCCCCGGCCGCGTTCAACAGATAGGCAATCGGGCGCTCGGTCGGGATGAAGGCAAAGCCGCTGTAGTAGAGGATATAGTAGGAATCGAACAGAACGACGCCAGAGAAACCTCTGTCTCGAATTTCACCGACCAGGCGCTGGCAACGCTCTTCGAACTCCGCCGGGAGAATCTTCATCTGTCAGAACCTCGCTGTTTTAATTTCTACAAGCCATCTCAAAAATTGGGGATGTGGGTATTTCAGCGGCGTAGCCGCTGAAATACCCACTATTAACCATTATTGAGACAGCCTCTACAGGCGCCAGACCTGGCGGGCTTGCCGGACATAGGATTTCCAGGCGGTCCCTTCCGGGTCTGGAGAAGGCTCGAATTCTTTGCCCGGCAACTCGGGCAAAGGTTTCCCGAGCAGGGATGCGATCACCGCCAGGGTACAGGCGCGCGCTGCGTCCAGGTTATAGCCACCTTCCAGGAACAGCGCGATCCGTCCCTGACAGTTTTGGTCCGCCCAGCGGGTCAGGCTGGCGATCAGCTCCCCATACGCGCCGGCGGAGAGCCGCAGGTTGCCTAACGGGTCGCTCCAGTGCGGGTCGAAGCCGTAGCTGACCAGGATCATTTGCGGTGAGAAGCCGTCCAGCAGCGGCAGGATCAACGTGTCCATCACCGTCAGGTAGGCCTGGTCGCCGGAGAAAGGCGGCAGGGGAAAGTTGGCGTTCTTGCCCAGCCCATCTCCCGCACCGGTCTCTTCGATGCCTCCCGTCCCGGGGTAGAGCGGCGCCTGGTGGATTGAAAAGTAGAACACGTCCCCCCGCCGGTAGAAGATATCCTGGGTGCCGTTGCCGTGATGCAGGTCCAGGTCGACGATCGCCAGTCTCTCTGCGCCGTCCTGCTGAAGCAGGTATTCGGCAGCCAGGGCGACGTTGTTCAACAGGCAGAAACCCATCGCCCGATCGCGGGTAGCATGGTGCCCGGGAGGCCGCGTCAGGGCGAAACCACGCCGGGCAATGTCTTGCCACACGGTGGAGGCTACGACTGCGGCGCCGCCGGCAGCGTTGAGGGCCAGATCCCAGGAGGCGGGGGTGGTGTAGGTATCCATGTCGAAGTTGGCACCCTTCCGGCTGACCCGTTCTAAAGTTTGCAGGTATTCGGGGGTGTGAATGGCATTCAGGGTCTCTTCCGCCAGGTCGAGCGGCTTCAGGTGCGGGTAAATCTGCCAGAGTCCGGCGCGCTCGAGCGTCTCACGGATCGCTTCGACGCGCTCCGGACGCTCCGGATGACCCGGTTCTACATGGGCTTCGTGCCCTTGTGGATAGAAGAACACCAGTTCGTGCATGCCGCCGAATCCTTATGAAGGATGGCATAAATTGTAAATGCTAGTCGCAGGAACGTCAAATTGAACACAGGTTATTCTCCGATTTCAATATCTCCATAAAGTTTGACTCACAAGGATACGATTGTCTATAATAAGTTGGGCGCGGTTTCCGGACCGCGCGTAAGGATTCGAAGACGGTCATATCAAAAAAGGAGGGAGAAGTTAGAACATTGCCTAAAACCAAGCGGAAGGATTCGGGGGCTTTGTTTTGTTGTTGAAAACAGAAACCCGTGGCGGTGAAGTGATTCTTAGACTGAGGAAAAGATGATGTTGAAATTTCTTCTCCTATGCGCAATTGCCATCCCCCTGGCAGGCTGTTCTGGACCAGGCGCCGAACAAGCACCTATCCCGACAAAGAAATCCACGAACGAGTCTGACGCAACCATCCAGGCGAGGGAGAGAATGGTGGAGGACCAGATCGAGGCGCGGGGGGTAACAGATCCGGCGGTGCTCGAAGCCATGCAAAAAGTGCCTCGCCACCAATTCGTCCCGGATGCGTACCTGGATTCTGCCTATGCTGACCACCCGCTCCCCATCGGTCATGGACAGACCATTTCGCAGCCTTATATCGTCGCCTTGATGACCGAGGCGTTGCAGCTCGAAGCCGGGCAGCGCGTGCTGGAGATCGGCACCGGCAGCGGCTACCAGGCTGCCATCCTGAGCGAGATGGGCGTACAGGTTTACACGATCGAGATCATCCCGGAACTGGCTGAGGAAGCCAGCCAGCGGCTAAAAGACCTTGGCTATACGAAAATCAGCACCTCAAACGCCGACGGCTACTTCGGTTGGGAAGAGAACGCTCCCTATGACGCCGTCATCGTCACGGCTGCCCCTGACCACCTGCCCCAACCGCTTGCCAAACAGCTGGTGGAGGGAGGCCGGTTAATCATCCCGATCGGGCCGGTCGGCAGCGTGCAGACATTATGGTTATTCGAAAAAGTGGAGGGAGAGCTACAGGCGACCAACCTGGGAGGGGTTAGCTTCGTCCCGCTGACCGGGGAGCACTGAGATCGCCAGGGCGTAAAACCCCGCCCCACATAGAAGCACCAGGTTGAAGCCGGAGCCCAGGGCCAGGATGGCAGCCAGCACCGCAGCGATCACCGAGGCGCAGCCGTTTATCGCCCAGGCCCAGGGGACCAGCCCGGGCGCGCCTTGCTCCAGCCAGGCCAGGCCGAGTGGAAACGGCAACCCCATCAGTACAGCTAGCGGCGCTAAAATTAATATCCCTCCCAACAACAGGGCCGGAAGGGGCCACCCGAGCGCCAGATCGCTGAACCGCCCCATCAACCAGGGCGTCAGCAAGGCAAGTCCAACCAGGATCGCCAGGGCTGGCTTCCTGGGCAGCCAGGGGGCGCGCGCCAGGAAGCTCCCCAGGCTGGAGAATGACAGCAGGACCAGGACGACCAGGGTGAAGGCATAGGTCGGGTGGCCTAACAGGAGGATCCAGCGTTGGACCAGCGGGATTTCGATGAATAGAAAAGCCAACCCCAGGCTGCTGAAGTAGACCAGTACACGCCACAGCGGTACATGCCCAGGACGAACCGCCTGGCCGGTCGTCGATCTACGCATAACCAGCGGGGTGACGATCAGCAGCAGACTGAGCAGCCCGACCAGGGTCAGTAAAGCTAGCAGGATGAAGTACCCGCTGCCCCCGAATGGCTGCATGGTCTTACCGAAGGTTGCCAGGAGCTCGGGCGTCTGCTTCCAGGTGAAAAAGTGGAAGAAGAAGGGCCGGTTATCCGTCGGGGGCTGGATGGCGTATGGATACGCAGCGTAAAACTCCCCGCGTTGCGTCGTTCGAAGCAGGTCTGAGACCTGTCGATAGTACACCGATTCCGGCAGCCGGTTGTAGCGGTTGGTCTCCTCCGGTTGGATACCGGGCGCCCAGACCAGGTCGTAGCGGCGCTGCCCGGCGAACTGGCGCAGGGCAGCCAGCTCCGCCCCGCTCCAACCGGAAGGCTTCACCAGGACGGTGATGGTCTGGATGCCGCGGTACGCGACCAGCGCCTGGTCCGCATGCAATGATCCCTGAACTTCCAGGGCCTCTGCCAGGGTTGCGATCAGGCGCAGGTCTTCGCTGGGGGGCAGCTGCAGCCAGCGGCTGGCGACCAGGATGCCTCCTTCTTCTAAACGGCCAAGCATATGTGCGAAAGCCTGTTCGGTGAGCAGGTAGGTCTCAGCCAGGCTGTAGGCGCCGCTGGTCACCGGGCGGTAAGCATTTGTCAGAGGCAGGTAGATTACATCATAGGTGGATTGACCCTTCCTAAGAAAGGATCTCGGGTTCTCCACCAGGCTGCGCACATTGGGATGAGAATAGATATCCAGGTTATCCGCTGTCCGATTTACTCCTTCGAGGACGAGCGGATTGCTGCTGACCGCTACCACCTGCGTAGCTCCTCCGGTTACCGCCTGGAGCACCCCCAGCCCGGCCCCGGGTTCTAGCACCAGGACATGAGCCTCCGGCTCGAGCTGAAAAACCAGGGCTTCAGGCAAATATGAGGCCGCTGCGAATCGATCCGGGGGCACCAGGGTAACCGGCTGGAGAGAATCGGCATCGACGGATAAACCGAGCTGGGAGGGAGGATTTTCCGGGTAGGTGTAGCTCAAACCGGGCAAGGCGCGCGTACCCGCGCCTGCCAGGATGTCTACCCGGGAGATCGCATTCCACTTCCCAAACAGCCTGGTCGACCCAGGATACTGGCGGGCATACGCCAGGCCTTTATAAGGCGAGATAGTTACGCCGAGCGGGGCGAGTCCAGATTGGTTCGAAACGGCGAGAAGCGCAAAACCTGCTAATCCGCAGGTAAACGCACCAGACAGAAACCAACGCGACAATCCTCTGCTGACAGGCCTGTTTATCCAGGCGACAATTAACCCAGCCAAGGCGCTCCCCAAAACCGACCCCGGCACACCTGCCAGCCACAGGAGCAGCGGCGCTAATAGGACACCCAGCGCCGATCCGAGCAGGTTGCTGCCATATACCAGGTGGCTGCGAGCCCGGCTGCAGGCCAGCGCCCCACCGATGCCCAGCCCGGCAAAGACGAAAGGCAGGGAAAGGGACAAATAGTAAAGTATAAAGAAGATCAGCTGGCGACGGTCCCAGGCAATGCTATAACTGTCGAACGGCAGGAGGTTGACGACCGCGTATGCCAGAGCTACGCTGAGCGCGAAAGCAGTCCCGGAGAAGGCCAGCAGTCGCGATCCGGCAGGCCGGCCTCCCGGTCCATCTTCCAGAAGGCCAGGCCTCAAGGTGAGCAGCGAACCGCTGGCTCCAAACCCAAGCAGCGCCAGGCTGACCGCCAGGAAAGCAAAGTGATAGAATTGCGCAACTGCCAGCAGGCGGGTGAGTGTGCTCTCAAGGAGCAGCGCCCCGGCTGCTAAAACCCCCACGCTAATTAACTGGACCCGGTTCACGCAAGGTTTATTTCTGCGAGCTGCTCGAAGACCGGCTCTAAGGCTCGATAGGTAGCCGCGAATACCGGGTACAACCGGTTATATGTTGCATGCGAAACCGGGTCCGGCTCGACCGTCATCTCTACCTGGTTCATTTTTTCAATCATTGAGAAGTCCGGGTAAAGGCCAACTCCGATCCCACCTGCCAGGGCTGCACCCATGGAGGTGGCCTCCTCCAGGACTGCCAGCCGTTGGACTGGCAAACCATAGATATCGGCCATCAATTGATTCCAGAAACGACTGCGCGCCCCACCTCCGATCACCCGCATCGCAGAAATATGAGTGGATTGCGCGGTGAAGGCCTCCAGGATCAGGCGCAGGTTCATCGTTACCCCTTCCAAGACAGCCCGGATCATATCCTGACGCGTATGGCGGATCGTCAAGCCGACGAAGGCCCCGCGGGCGTTCGGATTCCACCAGGGACTGCGTTCGCCGAGCAGGTACGGCAGGAATATCAAGCCGCCTGCGCTGGGGGGCGATTTTTCAGCCTGGAGATCGAGTAATTCGTAGGCACTGAGGGCCAATTCCCCGGCAGCCTGCATTTCCAGCCCACCAAGCTGGTCGCGCGTCCACTGATATGCACCCCCGGCAGTCTGCATCGTACCGCAGGGACAGAACATGCCCGGGATCAGGTGGGCAAACGTGAAAATTTTCTTTTCGGGATCATAGATCGGTTGGTTTGTCGCCAGGGCGATCCATGACGACGAGCCGATGTAGTTAAAGGCCATCCCCTCTCGCACCACACCCGCCCCGGCAGCCGCGCAAACGCCATCCCCACCGCCGATCACCACCGGCGTCCCTGCGGCTACTCCAACTTCTTCGGCGACCTCCCTCAGTACGCCGCCGATGACCTGTGTCGAAGAAATAACCGGGGGCAGTTTTTCCGGATGAATCTCAGTGGCGTCCAGGATCTCGACCGACCAATCGCCACGCTCGAGGTCGAAAAGGTTCATCCCGGAGGCATCCGAAGGCTCCGTTACAAAAGTACCGGTCAGACGGGCTGCGATCGCATCCTTCGCATGCATGAATTTATAAGTTTCCTTATAAATTTGAGGCTCGTTATCTCGCAGCCAGAGCATCTTCAGCAAAGAATATGAGGCGCTCAACCTGTGCCCGGAAATGCGGTACATCCTCCCCGGTGCGACTCGCTGGCTTAACCAGTGCACCTGGTCGACAGAACGCTGATCGGCCCAGATAATGGCTTTTCGCAGCGGGCGGGCACGTTCGTCCAACGGGACACAGCCCATCATCTGCCCGCTAAAGACGATGCAGGCTACCTGGTCTGGAGACAGGCCTGCCTGGGCAAGCAGCTGGCGGGTCGAGGTGCAGATTGCCGACCACCAGTCATCCGGGTTTTGCTCGGCCCAGTTGACCTGTGTATATTCCGTTGGATAGGAATAAAAGGACGATCCCCGGTTGCAGCCATCCGGGTCATAAAGGGTGGCTTTATTCCCGGTTGTCCCTAGGTCGTGGGCAAGGATGAATTTCTTCAAAGGACCCTCCTGGGAGGCGCAGAAAAAACCAAGTCTGGTGAAAAATAAACAGAGCCTAGCCACCCCTGCCGGGCGCCATGTAAACCAGGCGCCCTTGCGGATGAGAGGATGTTGCTGGTACCCCGATCGCGGTTACGAAGATGGCGTCCAGACCGGCGGCAGAGGGCGAGAAGAACCGGACGACCTCGTCGTCGAAGAAAGTCAGCCCGGTGGCCCCTCGCCCGAGGGCGTATGCCGTCAGGTACAATTTCCCGCCGATGATACCTGCCTCCATTTGGGTGATTCGGTAGCCGCGATTGCCGGATCGACTCAGGATCGCAGGCAGGTCCGCCAGGAAGAAAACCGTTACGCTGGCGGCGCCGCCCAGCTGCTGGCCCAGGCAAAGGTAAGCAGCCTGGCTGCGGAAATCACCCTCCTCGAGCAGTTCCAGGCCGGCTTGCTCTGGCCAGTAGCGGTATTTGCCCGCCGGTAGCCCGTCCACGGCGTGCACGCTGAGGTACAACCGGTTCAAGAAACCTTCCGAAGGTTCCGGCCAATCGTACATGAAACCTTGAGTCGCCGCTTGGAGCATACTGTTCAACTCCTGGATCGAGATTGCTTCCATTTTAAAATGGCGTGAAGAACCCCGGCGGACGATTACCTTCTCCAGCGATTTCCCCTCTTCGGCATGGTAAAAATCGACTGGTTCCAACCTGGTGAGCCGGTCCGCATCGAATTCGCCCACCGGATCAGCGGGTGTAACGCTCTCCCGCCATGCACGGACTTCATCGCTGTCGAACAATCTTGAATTCAGGTGTATCTCATCGATCAGCGGGTAAGGTCGTTGCTCCCCGGACAGAGGCAGGACAGGTGGATTGAGGATAGTCAACTCAGGAGCGGCGGGAGTCTGCGCGCCTGCTCTCCCCACTGGCAGGAGACACAGGCTCTTCTCATCCACTCCATCGATCCCGATCAGCTGGTTCACCTGTTCGTCGAGAAAGCCCATCCCAACTTTTGCCGGGAGCTGTTGGGCAGAACAGGCTGCCAGGCTGTTCGCCAGGATAGTCCCACAATCCCAATAATGGTACCGGTAAGCGCGCGCCTGGTACTTCCAGGAACTGCGCCAGGTTATGGCTGTGTAGACGAACGACAGGGGCGCTTGTGCGACGTCCGAATCATCTCCGCTTGCCTGAACCAGGTGCGTGCGGAAATCTCCGCGCCTCAAGCGGACGAGGGAAAAATCTTCCGGACTGAAGTGGTAGACACCGGCGGATAATCCTGGCAGTTCACCGCAAACCAGGTAGATCTCGATCGGATAGAGCGCCCCGGCGCAAGCCGCAGCCCGGAAAGCGATCTCACCCTGCGGGTAGACCAGCTTCTTGGTGATCCCGGCCGAATAGTAGAGCAGGTAAGCAACCTGGGCCAGATCCGGGAATACCTCCTCACGGTTGGCAAGACCCGGGTTGGCGATTGCAGGGATGGCTGCGTAGTTGGTTGCAACAAGATCCCTTGGGAGGGAGATCTTTTCCCCCTCTATATACACCTTGAACTGCAAAGGCTGGTTGTTCCAATCCAGGTAGTGCCGGTTGGCCTGGACGCTCCAAGGTGAGTGCTTGGTCGCCTGGTGGTAAGTTCGAGCTACCTGCGTGTCCTGGTTGACCATGATCCACTAATCTGGATTGGGCGGATGTGCTCTCTTCTACCGGTCGCACATCTCAGGAGATCGTTTTCAGCACCATTAGACCATTTTGAGCCAGCTGGAATGTCAGAGGACCCTGTGGGACAACATTCTCAATCTGCAACAGCCCGGCGTCCATAAATTCCCACATAACCTGGAAAGGTTCCTTTCCAGGGACCCACTTCTCGACGATCACGATCCCATGACCTGGAAGAATCGTGAACACAACCTGCCGCGGGTCATGCGGATTCCGCAGGGCCTCGGACCTGGAGAAGGCTGCTTCAATGGCCCTGGCTTGCGCTTCCGTAGAGCAGGAGACCGGAAAATGGTAGTAGGGCTGGTCCAAATAGACGTGCTCCACCAGGTCTGGATTATAGGCGTGTACCCCTCGGTGACCGTGAAGTTTGGAGCGCGCCTCGGGTACCAGATAGCGCTCCTCATCTGCCACCTTCCACTCGATCCTGGGAAGGCCCTGATCCATCTGGATCAGCTCGACTGCTTCCGAGGAGGGCGGGTCGTTGCGTTTTCCCTCGACGTGGCGGACAATGGCGCCTTTCGCGTCCGGGCGGACACCGATGATCACCGCCAGTTCGTCATCGGTCAGGTTATCCTTGTCCACAGGGCGGGCGCTGCCGGTGACCGTGGTGACCAACCCCTCCAATTGTGGATCCCAGGTGGCGAAACAGCCCTCGCTGTACTGGCTGGCGATGGTATCCGGCAAGGAGGGGACGGATGCCAGGTTAGACACTTTCACCATCTCGGTGAAGAAACTGCGTGCACCGAGCTCGCGGCCCGCCCGGCGCATGGCAGGAGGTGTGACCAGCTGTTTCCACAGCGAATACGGGACCGCATCTTCAGCGATCTGGTGATCGGTGACCTCCTTCGTGCTGACTGCGGTCACGATCCTGCCAGCCAGGTCTTCGTAGAAGGCTGCCCGATCGGCGGCGTCCGTGCGCGGGTGCGCCCCTACCAGATCGAAGGTAAAGGCTTCCAATGGTCGTTCCTCGCCGACCACCAGGATCACCCGGATGCTCATTGCCTGAGTCTGAACCATGCGCAACAGGGAGAGCATCGGCCCGCCACGCCGTCCTTGCTCGTAGAGAGTCTCGTAGGCATCGGGGCCTAGACCGGGGAAGGCGAAGTCTTGAGGGTCGGGGGGATCCTTCTTCAAGACCTTTTCGAAAGAGTCTTTGGCCATCTTCAACTGCCCAGGGGTGGCATGCACCAGCGTGAAGATAGTGGGGGATTTATCCATCCCAAAGCGGCGGCGCGCGGTGAAGAGCATCGCTTCCCGCCAGCGTAAAGGATCTCCGAACAGGGCGGTGGTCAGGATGACGTCCGTTCCGGGACCGGGTACTTCCCGGATCTCGTGCCCGCTCTTCCGGAGCTGTTCGAGCAACCCGGTTACAGTTTCATCGATCACCCGTGTCGTCGGGCCGGGAACATACGCGACGCTGATGTGCCGCCACCACGTATGCGAAGGCCTGGTGATCGTTTCAGAGTCCGTGACGCTCATCTCAATTTCCTTTCGATAGGCTATTGGTCAGACTTCCCAGCATTCAAGGTGGAAATACCGCGTGAGCCAGTCCGCCAGACCTGGTGTAAATACGTTAATAAGATACAAGACCTTTACTTGTGGGGGTAGCATGACCCGCGCCGGTTTGCGCCGGATGGCCTTTAATATGGCACGCGCTACCTGTTGTGGACTAATTTTAGCAGAAATCCAGGGAACTTTTAGATGCTCGATCATGGGGGTGTCCACCCGGCCCGGGTAGATCGAGGAGACCGATACCCCGCTGCCGTACAATTCCTGGCGCAAGACCTCCCCTAACCCGCTCAAGGCAGACTTGGCGGCGACGTACGGCGCGTCGGGAGGGATGGGCGTTTGGGCATCCATGGTGTTAACCAGGATAATGGAACCGCTCTTCTGGGAGAGCATGTGCGGCAAGACGCTCAGGACGGCGTACAGGCAGCCATAAAAGTTCACCGCCATAGATTGTTCCATCAATGGTATGGTCAGCTCTGCGATGGGGGTGCGAATGTACTGCCCGGCATTCGCGACCAGGATATCCACCCGCCCCCAGCGGGCGATGGTTTGGTCTACAAGTGCGGCGACCTGCTCCTGGGAGGTCACGTCCGTCTGCACGGCCATGGCGCAGCCCCCGCCGGCTTGTATGAGATCGACCAATTCCTGGTTCGCGCTCAGGTTACGTGAGGCCAGCACCACGCAGGTTCCTTCAGCGGCCAGCAAGCGGGCGGTTTCTCTGCCGATCCCGCTCGAGGCGCCGGTCACGATGGCAACCTTATCTTTGAAGAAAACCTCTTCCATAAAACATTACTTCCTTCGTTCCGGGGTGATCAGGCGCACGGCGCGCTCGTAGAGCAGGTAATCCCAGGCCCAGTTGATCAGGACCAGCAGGCGGTTGCGGAAGCCGATCAACCAGAAGAGGTGCACCCCCAGCCAGATCAGCCAGGCAAAAAAACCGTGAAACTTGAACCCTTTGATGCGCGCCACGGCTGCATTGCGCCCGATGGTCGCCAGGGAACCGGGATCTTTGAAACGAAACTGAACCGGTGGATGGCCTCCGATCAGGTGAAGCACGTTCCTGGCGGCCACTTTTGCCTGTTGGATCGCCACCGGAGCCATCATCGGCAGCGGGACAGCACCATCCTCGAGATACGCGGCATCTCCGACCACGAACACCTGGGGGTAACCGGGCGCTTGCAGGGTGGGCTGGACGATCACCCGGCCCTGCCTGCCTTGAGGCAAACCCAGGCGGTCGACCAGGCTCTCTGCTCGCACGCCTGCTGCCCAGATCAAGGTGCAGGCCGGAATAGGCGGCTGGCTTTCCAGGAAAACCTGGCGTCCATCATAACCGCTGACCCCGGTACCCAGGTGTACCTCGACGTGTTTTTCGGCTAAAGTTGCCATTGCCGCCCTGGCCAGGTCTTCCGGAAAACCCGGCAGGATCCGGTCCAAACGTTCCAGGATCAGGACGCGCGCTTCGTCGATCTTTAAACCAGGAAAGTCCTTGATCAATACCAGGCGGATCAACTCCGAGAGAGCCCCGGCGCATTCGACGCCGGTCGGCCCGCTTCCTACCACGACGAAGGTGCGCATCGCTCGCCGGGTGGGTACGTCTACTTCGAGGTTCGCCCTCTCAAACATGAACAGGACGTGATTGCGGATCGCCTCGGCATCGTCCAGGTCTTTCAAATCGAACCCATTGGCAGCCACCGTGTCCAACCCGAAATAGTTGGTTTCGCTTCCGACTGCCAGGATCAGATAATCGTAGTGAACCGGACCGAATGAGGTTAGCAGGAGGTTCTTATCCAATTCGACGCCGGTCACGTCCGCCAGGAGGAACTCCAGGTTGGCCTGCTTCCGGAAGATTGCCCGCACCGGATAGGCGATCTCATCCGGGGATATACCGGCTGTGGCTACCTGATACAGCAACGGTTGGAAGAGGTGGTAGTTGCGCCGGTCGATCAGGCGGACGCGGACCGGAGAATCTTTGAGGGTGCGCGCCGCATTCAGGCCGCCAAAACCCGCTCCCACGATGGCAACCACAGGAAAATTGACTGCCTCTTGTCGCCTGGACGGTTTCTTTGTATACTCTTCGCTATTCACCTTCATAAAATTGGGGATTCGATGACCAATCTGCTTTACCAGACCGATAGTTACTTACAAAGCTTCTCTGCCCAGGTGACCGGCGTCGACGAAGAAAATCACGCCATCGTACTCGACCGTTCGGCATTCTATCCTGGCGGTGGCGGCCAGCCTGCCGATTCAGGCGCTCTGGAAGCGGGTGAGCAATCCTTCACGGTCCGGCGAGCCCGCAAGATCGGGGACGAGGTGCATCATTATATCGATCCAACCCAGCCTCTGCCCGCGGTTGGATCGAGTGTGCAGGGACAGCTGCATTGGGATCGCAGGTACCAGCTCATGCGTACCCACACAGCCATGCACATCCTGTGCGGGGTGATATTCCGCGACTACGGCGCTTCGGTGACGGGTGGGGACATGGACCCGCTGGCAGGGCGCATGGACTTTGAATTCGAGACCATGCACAAGGACCTGGTGCAAACGATCGAAGCCGCGATCAACCGGGAAGTTACCAACGCTCGCAGCGTGTTCGTCCAGATCCTGCCACGCCAGGTCGCATTTCAGATCCCGGATCTGATCCGTACCAAGATCAACCTGCTTCCGGAAGGAATCCAGCAGGTGCGAGTGGTCGAGATCAAGGGCCTGGACCTGCAAGCCGACGGCGGCACCCATGTTAACAACACCGCGGAGGTTGGGCGGATACGTGTCACCGATTATAAGTCAAAGGGGAAGATCAACAAGCGCATTTACGTCGAGCTTGAGCCAGAAAATAATAAATGAGCCGGATTTCAACTCAGGTCCTGATCTGTGGAGCCGGGATCGCCGGGATCAGCGCCGCCTATCACCTGGCTGTGCGCCAGGGTGCGCGGGAAGTCCTGATCGTCGATGAGCGACCTCCCCTTTCCCTGACCAGCGACAAATCAACCGAATGCTACCGCAACTGGTGGCCCGGCCCGGACGACGCCATGGTCGCCCTGATGAACCGCAGCATAGACCTGCTGGAAGAGCTGGCCGAAGACAGCGGGAATATCTTTCATCTTAACCGGCGCGGCTACCTGTACCTGACGGCGCGGGAAGCGCAGGTCCCCGAGATGCTGCGCAGTGCCCAGGAATCCTCCCGGTTAGGCGGTGGACCGTTGCGCCTCCTGTATGGGGTGCCGGGAGAGCCGGCTTACCAACCGGCCCATCCACACCGGTATCTGGGCCAGCCGGAAGGGGCCGACCTGATCCTCTCCCAAAAGTTGCTGCGGGAACACTTCCCTTATGCTACCCCGAATGCAGTGGCGGCATTACACGTCCGGCGCGCCGGCTGGTTCAGCGCCCAGCAGCTGGGCATGTACCTGCTGGAACGAGCCAGGGAACATGGCGTGGAGCTGAAGCGCGCCCGGGTTGTGGACATTGGCGTACGAGAAGGATGCATTTCCTCCGTTAGCCTGGACGATGGCTCCCTGATCGCGGTCAAGCACTTCGTTGACGCGGCCGGTCCCTTCGTAACCGAGATCGCTGACAGGCTGGGAGTAGAGCTGCCGGTCTTCTGCGAGCCGCACCTGAAAGCGGCCTTCAAGGACAGCCTGGGTGTGCTGCCACGTGAGGCGCCCCTGTTGATATGGAACGATCCACAGTTCCTTTCCTGGTCCAACGAAGAGCGCCAGCTGCTCGAAGAGGATGATAGCTCACGCTGGATGCTGGATGAAATGCCCGCCGGGGCGCACACCCGCCCGGAAGGACCTGACGACAGCCCGATCGTGCTGATGCTGTGGGAATACCGGTCGGAAATCAGCCAACCGCTCATGGCGCCTCCCCTCGACCCGAATTACCCGGAGATCGCCCTGCGCGGCTTGATCCCCATGATCCCCGGGCTGGAGGCCTACCTGGGCAGGCTCCCCAGGCCGATTCTGGATGGGGGGTATTACACGAAAACGCGCGAGAACCGCCCGCTGGTCGGGCCGCTGCCGGTGCAGGGAGCCTGGGTAATCGGGGCGCTATCCGGGTATGGGCTGATGGCTTCCCTGGGGGTCGGAGAACTGTTGGCGGCCCACCTTGCCGGGAGCTCGCTGCCCGACTACGCATCGGCGTTCGACCTGCGCCGCTACCAGGACCCGGCTTATCAGACCGCCCTGGAAAGCTGGGCGCCATCCGGACAGCTGTAGGGTCTCCCAGAAAATTCGACCTTTGGGTAAAAATCGCTGGCGTTACTTCGGGATATTCGTCTTCGGCTTCTTCGCCTTTTTGGAGCTGGGCGATCTGTTCGGGATGTTGTCTGCAAGCCGCGCGGGGCAGGCGAACCTCAACCTGTTGGGGATATCTCCGCAACAAGGATCGCTGCGCCCGGTGATTCTGGCTGTCCTGGCGTCAGGCATACTCCTGGCCTCGCTGGCGACTGCCTACGCGCTGGTGCGTGGGGTTGCCTGGACCAGGTACATTGCGGGGATCACGGCGGTCCTGTTCTACGCGTACGGGGCCTACCAGGTATTCGGCGGTTTCGTGCAGCTCAGCAGTAACCCAACAGCCGTTCTCTTCACCGGGATCATGTACATCTTGTTGGGCGTGGTGGCGAACTGGATCGGTCAGATGGCGCGGCCAACATCCCGGCGAGCACGATGACCGCCGATTTCAAAGCCCTTTTCTTCAAAGACCTCTTCCTGCTCGATCCGGAAGTCACCTTTCTCAATCATGGTTCTTTCGGCGCCCGTCAAAAGTGGCTATGCGCACCGAAAGGGGCGGCTTTCCCTTACGCTCACCCCGATCTCCAACCTAATCTCAACCCCCTGGTGGTCAGCTGGGGTAGGGAAAGCCATTGCTGCGCGTTTCTATCCAGGCTTACAACGACTCACGCGATGCCGATCGCCTGCTGGCGGCCCTGGACAGCCTGCTGGTCAGGTAACCGGGGCCTGCTCGCCCGGTTGCTGGCCTCTTCCCCCAACCCCTGCCTGCGCCAGCACCATCCCAACGACCATCAACACACAGCCCAGGAGCTGCACCGCCATCAGGCGTTCATCCAGGAACAGCCAGCCGAACAACGCCGCAAAAACCGCTTCCATACTGAGCAGGATCGAAGCATCCGCAGGCGGGGCGTCTCGCTGACCGACCACCTGGAGGGTATACCCGACGCCGATCGACAACACGCCGGTGTAGACCACCGTCCACCAGACCGACGAAAACCTGGCCCAGGTATCCGGTTCGACCTGGGAGAGAGCCACACCCAGGCTGAGCACGGCGCAGACCAGGTTCTGACCGATGGCGATGTGCAGCACAGGCGCATGTAGCACCAGGAAGCCGATCAGGATGACGTGCAGCGCCCATAAGATCGCCCCGATAAATTCCATCCCGTCGCCAGGCGCAAGGCTAAACCTTGCTCCGGTGCTGAGCAGGAGCAGACCGGCTGCCGCCAGGCAAGCGGCGATGACGATCTGGGGACGAGGTTTTTGCCGCCAGCCGATCGCCAGGATCAGCGGCACCAGGACGACGTACAGGCCGGTGATAAAACCGGCATTGGCTGCCGTGGTATAGCGCAGTCCTAAACCCTGAAAAGCGGCCCCGCCGAACAGCAATCCACCCGCCAGGGCGATCCCCAGCCAGGCTCGCCGTTGGGCGCCCGCCGGCTTCCTGTCTGACTGACTCTGCCTCCAGGCGAACGGCAAAAGCACCAGCGCGCCCAGCAGGAAGCGGGCCCCATTATAAAGATAGATATCCATGTGGATCGCCGCCACGCGCTGCGCCACGAAGGCGCTCCCCCAGATGACGGAGACCAGCAGCAGGATCAGGTCGGCGCGCAGGCGGCGGTGGGGCAGGCTATAGCCTGCCCGCTGCGCCTCAGCGCCAGATATTTTCGTAGGAGTGCTCACCTTTGAGCGGCTCCCCCTGGGAGAAGCGTTCCAATCCGAAGGGTTTGATGTCGACCAGGCTGGAGCGCCCATCCACGATCAACTCTGCCAGGCAGGCCCCGACAGCCGGGGAGATCTTGAAGCCGGTCCCGCTGAACCCGCAGTCCAGGTAAAACCCATCCGGTCCGGCCTGTCCCAGGATGGCGCGCTGGTCGGGGGTGATGCCGTCGTACCCGCCGTGGGCGCTGTGCAGCGAGCCGCGTTCGATCCCGGGCATGCGCCGGCAGATGCGTTCGACCGCCCGCTCGACGAAGCCGGGCTTGGCGTGATCGGTATCGCCGTCCGGCGATTCGCCCAGCGGGTTGTCGTCCTCCAGGCCGACCAGGGTCAACCAGCCGGTTTCCGGGCGGAAGTACATCGAGTTGGGAAAATCGATCACCGTCGGGTGCGTGGGTCCCAGGTCTTTAGGGCGGCGGATGAACATGGTATCGTGCTGCCAGGTATCGACCGGCAGGTCCAACCCAACCAGCTCGCCGATCCGTCTGGCCCACGGTCCGGCGGCATTCACCACCACCGGGGCCGAAAACGACCCCTGGTTCGTGACCACGCCGGTCACGCGGCCGCTTTCTTTATTTACCCCGGTCACCCGGCAGTCCTGGATCAGGCGGGCGCCGCGCCGACGGGCGGCCTCCAGCAAGGAACTCACCGTGCTGCTCGGATCGGCGTAACCCGACTCGGGTTCGTAAGCCGCCAGGTCGATGTCATCGACGTCGAAGCCGGGTGCAATTCTGCGGACATCCTGCGGGGTAATCAGGATAGAGGGGATGCCGATGCGCTGGTGCATGGCGACGTTGGCGCGCAGCTGGTCGTCGTACTCCGGGCGGACGAACTGCAGGAAACCGGTGCGGTTGAAGCCGCAGTCGCCTCCTACCATCTCCGACCAGTTCCAGAAGTACTTGTACGATTCCCAGGCCAGGCGCGACTCGGGCTCCAGGTCGTAATGCATGCGCACCAGGCCGCTGGACCGGCCGGTCGCCCCGGAGGCGATGAACTTCTGCTCTAAAACCAGGGATTGGACCCCTTTTTGGGCCAGGTGGAATGCCAGGCTGGCTCCATGCACCCCGCCCCCGATCACGATCACATCGGCAGTCGTATTCATGCGTCTCTCCTCTTCAGTTTAAACTGGGTGGCTTCGCAGGCGCAGATCGTGCAGGATCTCCCGGGCGGCGTTGTGCCCCGGCGCCCCGGTAACCCCCCCACCAGGGTGAGTCCCCGCGCCGCACAGGTACAACCCCTGGATTGGTGTGCGGTACTGGCTGTAACCGGGGACCGGGCGCATCACCAACAGCTGGTCGAGGGCCATCTGCCCATGGTAGATACAGCCTTCCGGCAGTCCAAAGCGCCGCTCAAGGTCGACGGGCGATAATACTTCCTGGTGAAGGACCAGGTTTTGCAAGCCGGGAGCGTACTCATCCAGTAAATCGATGACCCGGCGCCCGAGTCGACCCTTCTCGACGTCCCAATCCCCCTCGGCCAGGTGGTAGGGGGCGTACTGAACGTTGATCAGCATGAGGTGCTTGCCGGGGGGGGCAAACGAGGCATCCAGCATGGTTGGGATAGAGAGGTCCAGCACCGGATGCTCGGATATTTGCCCGTATTTGGCGGCATCGTAGGCGCGCTCCAGGTAATCCAGGCCCGGACACAGGACGGTATGCCCGCTCAGCAGGGTGCCTTCCTTGGTCAAGACCTCCCGCGAAGCGGCGGCTCGGAAATGAGGCAGAGCATCCAGCGCCAGGATCACGCGCGCCAGGCTGCCGCGGTAGCGGATGTTGTTCACCTCGCGCACGAACCGCACCTCGAGCTGCTCCGGTCCGACCAGATCCAGAAATGTATGGCGCGGGCTGGCGTTCGAGACGACGACCCGGGCAAGGATCTCCTCGCCGTTATCCAGGAGCACGCCAGTTGCCCGCCCGGCGTGGGTGCAAACCTGGCTTATCCGGCAGCCGGTGCGGATCTCTACGCCGTGCTCGTGCGCCGCCCTAGCCAGCGCTTCGGCCAGCTGGAGCATGCCGCCGCGCACGAAGCGGCTGCTGCGCGACTGCTTTGCCGCCGCGCCCTGCACGCCATACAGGAAGAGCAATGCGGTGCCCGGCGAGCGCGGCCCGGCCATCGTGCCGCGCACCCCCAGGCTGCCCAGAATCCCCTTGTAAACCGGGTTCTCGAACCACTCGTCCAAGAAATCGGCCACCGGCATCGGCAGGACCCTCAAGAAGTCCATCAAACCCTGACGACCCATCCTGCGCACATCCACTGCAGCCCGCAGCCAGGGGAGCAGGTCTCTAGCGTGATAACTACTGAGCGGCGGCGGGGTCAGGGTCATCATTCTGCGCAGGGCTTCCGTCATGCGCTGAACCTGGCTCTGAAATTGTGGAAACTTTTCCGCATCCTCGCGGGAGAACTGCTCGATCTCCGCCAGAGATTTACCCGGCTCGCGCCACAGAGTCAGCGCCCGCCCGTCCGGCTGGGGCGCGAAGGCCACTACCGGCGTCTCCACGAAGCGCAGCCCGTGCTTACGCAAGCTGAGTTCGGCGACTACCTGGGGCAGGAATCCCCCGGCGTCGAATGAGCCGGTATCCGCCCGGAATCCAGGGAAGATCTCTTCGGTGGTGGCCGCCCCCCCCAGAATCTCCCGCGCTTCCAGGACCAGCACCCGGTAACCAGCTTTCCCGAGGTAGCCGGCAGTCACCAGGCCGTTGTGACCGGCTCCGATGAGGATGACATCGTATCGAGCGCTGAAAGGTCGGCCGGTCATCGTTTCCGCCGTTTCAAGATCTCTAGCGCCGCCAGCCGTCCCGGAGCGCCGGTGATGCCCCCACCGGGATGCGTCCCCGAACCGCACTGGTAGTAATTCTTGATTGGAGTCGCGTAATCGGCAAAACCGGGCGCCGGGCGCAAGAAGAACAGCTGCCACAGGCTCAGCTCTCCCTGGAAGATGTTGCCCTCGGTCAGTCCTACCGTTTCCTCGATATCCTTAGGCGTCAGCACCTGCCGGTGCAGGATGATGTCCTTCAGGTTCGGGAAATACTCCGCCAGAGTTTCGATCACCGTATCCCCAAACGCCTCGCGTTTTTCATCCCAGGTGCCTTCCCGCAACTGGTAAGGAGCATATTGGACGAAGCAGGACATGACATGCTTGCCCGGCGGCGCCATATCCGGATCGATCATGGAGGGGATAATCACGTCGATATACGGCTGGCGCGAGAAGTCTCCGTACTTGGAATCGTCGTAGGCGCGCTCGATGTAATCGATGCTGGGACTGATCGAGATGGCCCCGCTCAGATGCGGACCGACCCCGGGCCAGCAGGCCAGTTGCGGCGCGGCGTCCAGAGCCAGGTTGACCTTCCCCGAAGATCCACGAATATTAAAGCGGCGGATGGCCGTAACCAGGTCAGCAGGCAGCAGGTCCGTATCGACCAGCTTGAGGAAGGTCTGCCTGGGGTCCAGGCTGGACACCACCAGGTCGGCGAAGATCTCGTCGCCGTTCTCTAGGGCTACACCCACAGCCCTATCCTGGCGCAGGATCACGCTCGCAACTGGAGCATTGGTGCGAATCTCAGCCCCGAAGGCGCCCGCCGAGCGGGCGATCGCCTCGGAGATGCCTCCGGTGCCGCCCTTGGAGAAGCCCCAGGCGCGGAACATCCCGTCGATCTCGCCCATGTAATGGTGGAGCAGCACGTAGGCCGTGCCCGGGGAGCGCGGTCCCAGATAGGTGCCGATGATGCCGCTGGCGGAGAGGGTGCCTTTGAGCGGTTCCGACTCGAACCAGCGCTCGACGAAATCGGCCGAGCTCGCCGTCATCAGACGGGCCAGAGTATAGGCTTGTTTTTCATCCAGATCCAGGAAGTGGCGGGCTATGCGGGCCAGGTTACGCAGCTCGCCGGGGTGCAATGCAGCCGGGTCGGGCGGGATGATCCCGAGGATATGCTTGACTGCCTTGGCCATAAAATACATGGTCTGACCGTAATCCTCGTAGGCATCCGCGTCGCGCGGGGAGAAGCGGGCGATGTCGCGGGATGAGCGGTAGTGGTCTCCATCCCGGTAAAGCCGGTCGCCATCCGGCAACGGGGAAAGCGTGCTCTCCAGGGGCAAGATGGTCAGGCCGTGTCTGGATAGTTCCAGGTCACGGATGATCTCCGGGCGCAGCAGGCTGACCACGTAAGAAAATACGGTGAATTTGAAGCCGGGGTAGATCTCCTCGGTCACGGTCGCCCCGCCAATCACGTGGCGCCGCTCGAGAACCAGGACCTTTAGCCCGGCACGCGCCAGGTAGGCGGCATTGACCAGGCCGTTATGACCTGCTCCGATCACGATGGCGTCATATTTCTCAGGCATGCAGGTTGATCAGAGTGGAGTTGAAGCAGATTCCAGGCCGCGCTTGCGGGCCGGATTGAAAAACGGCAGCCGGGCAACCTTTGCCTTTGCCCGCCGGCGGACGTACTCCACCGTCAGCTCCACTTCGACCGGTGTGCCGGGATCGGCGAAACGGCTTTCCAGGGTGGCGATGGCGATGTATTTCTTCAATATCGGCGAGAAGGCCAGGCTGGTGGCATGCCCGATCTGCCGCTCGCTCTGGTAGACCGGCACAGCGCTGCGCGAAGCCCGCCCGGCTACCTGCGGGGCGAGGTCCACCCGGGCGTACTCCGCCTCCAGGGAAAGCCAATCGATATCCAGGCCGGCCAGGCTCCAGGTGGAACCGCGGGCTTTCTCGGCCAGCAGCGCCTTGCGGCCGGTGAAGGCCGGCTTCCCGAGGTCGACCGCCCACCCGAGACCCAGTTCAAACGGGGAGGACTTCTGCGCAGCGATGACCGCCTTCCGGGCGGAGACGTAATCGACCTGCAGCATGATCAGCCCCGCTTCGATG
This sequence comes from Anaerolineales bacterium, assembly GCA_035291645.1. Classification (GTDB taxonomy): domain Bacteria; phylum Chloroflexota; class Anaerolineae; order Anaerolineales; family UBA4823; genus DATDRQ01. The sequence continues at coordinate 1,162 of DATDRQ010000247.1, read as the reverse complement.
CGGGCGATATCCAGGGCGACCATCCCGGCAGGCAGGATACCGTAGCCCTGGCCGCGCTCAATCAGCAAATCCCAGACTTCTCCGGCATCCTGAGGCGCAAACCAGAGTTCATAACCCAAATCGCCGGTGTACCCGGTTCGACTGATGGTTAGAGGGACCTGGTCCAGATATCCATCTGCGAAATGATAGTACTTCAGGTTGTCCTGATCGATCTCCCGCACAACCTCTTTCAGTAAACGGCGGGCGTTGGGCCCCTGGACTGCCAGCGCGGCAACCTGTTCGGATACATCCTTTACCTCGGCGTCTAAACCGAACGCGCAATCCTGGAACCAGGCCAGGTTTGCCTCGGCAGCGGTGATGCGGAAGCGATCCTCAGCCAGGCGGGCGACCGTGCCGTCGTCGATGACCTTGCCATCGTCGTCACACCAGGGGGTGTAGCGCACCTGCCCGACCGGGCAGCGTTCGAAATCGCGCGTCATGATGCGGTTGACCGCCCGCAGCGCGCCGGGTCCGGAAATTATGTACTTATAGAGCGGGGAAACGTCGATTAAGGCAACGGCGTTGCGGATGGCGAAATACTCACGTTCGTGCGAGTATTCATAGGTAGCCGCGGCCAGGTACCCGGCCCAGTTGCGCCACTCCTGGCTCAGGCTCCGCGGGGCGGTGCGGCTGTGAAATGGGGACGGGATCGGCATGGGTGAGGGGATTATAACCGATATGCTTGCACCACCTGCCAGCTTACTCCGAGTCAACGCCGCAAATGAAAAGGCACATCGATGATGGCGCGTTGGAAGCCGACCCTGCGCCGCTGGTAGAGCAGGGCGGTCTTCAACATCCAGGCAGTCTGGTTGTGGAGCAGGCTGTGCCACCAACGCACCGGGACGAATTCTGGCAAGAGGACCGTCGCCAGCTGCCCGTCGTCGTGTTCCAGGTCGGTTTGGTCGAGGAAATCCAGCAGAGGACGCACCAGAGACCGGTAAGGAGAAGCCACCACGACCAGCGGGATATCCGGCCACCAGTGCTTCCATTTCCGCCGGATTTCATCCGCTTCCCCCGGATTGAGCTCCACGAATACCGCCGTGACGTCATTTGAAATCGACTGGGCGTACGCCATGGCGCTGATCACGCCCCGGTGGACGCCTGAGATCGGCACGACGATGCG
>DATDRQ010000246.1:0-6750 GCA_035291645.1 Anaerolineales bacterium | reverse complement strand
TTCCTCTTCAAACTCGTCGAGGATCACGCCATCCACTCAGACAATTCTTCGAGGGATTTCACGTCCGTTTGGGCTGCTTCCCAATCTAAGAAGTCTTGCTCGACCAGGTAAGAGTGTTTATCTTTAATTTCTCCTCTGTGCCATTTTTCATCGAAAATGGAGAATGGCATTTGATATTTTTGCTCATATGCTGAGATGGATCTTTGCGCGTCTTGCAGTTTCAAACGTACCAGGTCTTTCAACGCCAGGCTAAGAGCGACGTCCGGGCGGGATTCGCCTGTCAGGCGGCGGAGAACGTTATAAGCAGGCTTCGGGAGGATGATCGTTTCCATATGTTTCTCTATTATAACGAAAAAAAAGTCATATCAACCGGTTGCGCGCCAGCGCCGTCTGCAGATCATTCGAGGTCGGCTCCACCAGGATATCGCCCCCGACCTGCACGGTCGGGTGGCTGAGGTAGCCGCCGGTCCACCAGCGCACCTGAGTGGCTGCTTCCGGATCGTGATCCATATCCCGGAAAGTATAAGGGACGTTCAGCCGGTCGAGATAGCGCCGCACGAACTGGGTGGCAGCGCACCAGCGGGTCCCGTACACGGTGACAGGTACTGCGGATTGTCCACCTCTATTCGAACCACCGGACATAGCGGGCCTGCTAATTTCCGGTGGAAGCCTTCTTACCAATCAGGCTTCTAAGCTGGTCGAACAGCTCGTAGATATCCGGGATATGAGGCAGCTCGGGGGAGACTGCCTTGTAGCGGATGACGCCCTGCGAATCGATCAGGAAGAGCGCCCGTTCGGAAAACCCGTCCGAAGTGCGGTAGACCTGGTAAAGACGGGCTACCTCGCCTTTCGGATAGAAATCTGCCAGCAAGGGGAAGGTGAGGCCGCGCACCACGGACCAGGCGCCGTGGCTGTACAGGCTGTCGACCGAAATAGCGATCACCTGGACACCCAGGCGCTGAAACTCGCTCATCTCGCTCTCGTACAGGCTGAGCTGGTCGCTGCAAGCCGGGCTCCAATCGAGCGGATAGAACACCAGCACGATGGGCTGGCCGCGAAAATCCGACAGGCTGACCGGATCGCCGTTGGCGTCGAGGAGGGTGAAGTCCGGCGCAAGTCCGCCTTTGGGGAGTCCCTCGTTCTCGGCGGCGCCCCCCATAGCCGGGGCCGATTTATACAGGTTGGCGACCTGCTCGAAGGCGCGCTCTTTGCCTTCAACAGCTGGCGCTGCACCTGCGGCGAACTCACGGCGGCTCTCCTGTAGCATGGCGTGTAAGATCGAAATGGCTTCTTTCTCCGGCGAATCCTGGAGCTGGTTCGCCAGCTGGCTGAAACGTCCTTCCAGTTCTTCAAGACGGTTGGTTCGTCCCATGGTCTTCGTTCTCCATATTCTTATCAGGTTTGCAGCTGGGTGGGTTTCAACCGCATACCAGGCATGTATTTTACGCTAAAGTTGGCGCTAGATCGCCAGGATTGGGGATAGCCGGCTGCGCATGGCTGGCTCGGGCAGGGCGCCGGTCCAGCGGTCCACGATCTGGCCATTTTTCACCACCAGCATCGTCGGGATGCCGGTGACGCCGAAACGCTCAGAGAGTTGCGGGTTTTCGTCAACATTTACTTTTGCAATCCGCAGGCGGCCGGCGAACTCGCGGGCGAATTTCTCCAGGATCGGCTCTACCATGCGGCAGGGGCCGCACCAGGGCGCCCAAAAATCGACCATCACCGGCTGCGAGGAGCGCAGCACTTCCTGGTCGAAGGTGGCGTCTGTCACCGTCCAGGGATGAGCGTCTCCTCCTGCGCTGGCCGCCGGCGCCGGGCGGGTTGTCTCGAAACCCGCCTGTGCAGGCGGAGGTGAAACCGGTTTGGGTCCCTGACCGAGTAAATAGGCAGTGTGCTGCACGATTTCACTGGCGGACACGGTTTCCGCCTGGCTCAACGGTTTGCCATCTCGTATGGTGACGACCGCCGGGGCGCGCCGGACCAGGAAACGACCCGCAGTCGCCGGGTTATCTTTCAGGGGTACTTTTACCACGAGCAGGTCACCGGCGTGCCGCCGCGCCAGATCCTTCAGGGTCCTTTCCACCTCTGTGTCGGGTTTGCCGTCCACGAACACCAGCGTGACGGGCAAGCCGGCCGCCAGCACCCGGTCGATGCTCTGGTCGTTGGTCGTAATCGGGGTGTCAAAAACAGTCGCCATTCAAACGATCTCCGATCAGTAATTGTACCCGTTGGAAATCGAGATTCCATCAAATCCATCTAAGAGGAAAATTAACCTCCGAATTCCTACGAGGAACGCTGATAAGCTGGCCTGGACTGTCGAGTCAGTTCGATGATGATCAGGATCAATATCAGCCCGCCGGCCATCACCCAGCTGGTGACTGCCACCAACGGTACTCCAGCCTGCTTCACCGCAATCCCCACGAAGGACCAGATCAACACGACAACGAACGGAATATCGCCGCGGGTGAAGGCGAGAAAAGCTCCTAAAGCGGCGGCGACCAGGATCATCAGCGCCGCCCAGGCCTGTGCTCCCAGGAATCCGCCATTCCAGCCCAGGTAGTAGAGTACGTCGGCGGTGTTGGCGAACGTGGCGACGCTGATCCAGGCCAGGTAGACGCTGAAGGGAATATCCACGCACCATTTTTCAGCGCCCCTGGCCGGGGTCCGGCCGATATCCAGGCGCAGGTAGACGGCGATCAGGCTGGCTAACAGGACCAGCATCGCTACCAGGGAAAGCACGAACAGGTTGTAATGCCAAAAGAATAGCCAGAAGATGTTGGCCAGGCTGGCGACCACGAACAGGTATCCCATCCGCCGCAGGCGCAGGTTCTCACGCTGGGCAGGCAGGAACTGGTAGATGGCAAAAGCCAGGAAGCCGATATAGATCACGAACCAGATGGCGAAGACGTAACCTGCTGGAACGAAGTAGACCGGGAAACGATCGGAGATCTGGCCGGTGGTCTGCCCGTTGAGCGGCAAGGCGTTGGCGAGGACGTTGAAGCCTATGGTCACGATAGCGGCGACCAGGTTGGCGATCTGGCGGGTGCGGTCCTGGTTCATAATAACGAAGCCCTTTCCCTGGAAGGTCTTCTAAGGCGTAAAGCGAGCAGGACAGCCGGCCTGGACCGGCGATCCCGGGCATTCGATCTTACCAGGATTATAGATCAGATTGAGGAGAAGTGCGGGAGAAGCAGCACAGGTAAACAAAGACCTTACCAGCCTTCACTCCGGGAACCATGAGGGATATAATCCATCAGGGGAGAAAGCCAGCCCGATTGCATTTGCCCCTCCTGACCATGAACGAACTTTCATCGGTTTCATCATACTGGCGCCTCTCACCTGATGAGTTGGTGGGCTCTCTCGCATCCAGCCCGGGTGGGTTGACTTCTGTACAGGCAGACGCGCGCCTCCAGCAGTATGGCCCTAATCTGCTACAGACCAGGGAGCAGGTCACCTCCCCGGGGCTGTTCCTCAACCAGTTCAAGAGCCCGATCATCCTGATCCTGCTGTTCGCCACCCTCGTATCAGCCTTCTTAGGGGATTGGGCGGATGCGCTGATCATCCTTTTTATCGTGTTCGGGAGCGCCCTGTTGAGCTTTTACCAGGAGAACAGCGCCAACCATGCGGCTGAGGTACTGCGCTCCGAGCTAACCCCTTTATCTACTGTGTTACGCGATGGAAAACCAGTCTCCATCCCGACGGAAAAGATCGTCCCGGGGGATGTGGTGCTGCTCTCAGCCGGTAGCCTGATCCCGGCGGATGGAGTCGTCCTGGAAAGCAAAGACTTCTTTGTCAACCAGTCGGTGCTGACCGGTGAGACTTTTCCGGTTGAGAAGAAACCCGGACAGGTGAAGGCGGACGCCGGGCTGGCAGAGCGTACTAACGTTGTCTTCATGGGCACGAACGTGCGCAGCGGAAACGCCCGGGCTCTCATCGCGAAGACCGGGGGAAGCACAGCATTTGGTCAAATTGCCCACCGGCTTAGCCTGCGACCGCCGGAGACCGAGTTCGAGCGCGGGGTGAGGAAACTGGGCTACCTGCTCACCGAAGTAATGCTGATCCTGGTACTGCTAATCTTCGCGTTAAACGTCTACTTCAACAAGCCGGTGATCGACTCATTGTTGTTTTCTATGGCGCTGGCGGTCGGTCTGACTCCCCAGCTGCTGCCCGCCATCATCAATATCAACCTGTCGAAGGGTTCAAGAGAGATGGCCCGGAACGGGGTTATCGTCCGACGGCTGGAATCCATTGAGAACTTTGGCAGCATGGATATCCTGTGCACGGATAAGACTGGCACCATCACCGAGGGAGTAATCCAGGTCGAGGCCGCCGTGGATAACGGGGGAAACCCGTCAGAAGAAGTTCTGCGCTATGCTTATCTGAATGCCTCCCTGCAGACCGGTCTGCCGAACCCGCTCGACCAGGCGATCCTCGAAAAAAAGCTGACCGGGCTGGATAATTATGAGAAGGTCGATGAAATCCCGTATGATTTCGTGCGCAAGCGTTTAAGCATCGTCGTGCGGGATGGCGAAAATGACCTGTTGATCACCAAAGGCGCCGTCGAAAACGTGCTGGCAGTCTGCGATCGAATTCAAATCAATGGCCGATCTACGCAGTTCGACGAGGCCCATCGGGAGGGAATAGAACGTCAGTACCAGGCCTGGAGCGAGCAGGGGTACCGCGTCCTGGGGATCGCCCAGCGTAGGATTGAACAAGAAAAACCGGCTTATCGAACCCAGGACGAGGAACGGTTAACCCTGGTGGGATTCTTGCTATTCCTGGATCAGATCAAGCCGGGAATCGGGGAGGTTATCCAGCAGCTGCGTCAGCTCAACGTGGAATTGAAGATCATCACCGGAGATAACCAGTACGTAGCCCGCCATATGGCTGGAGAAATTGGCCTGGAAACGGGAGCAATCCTTACGGGGGAAGAGCTGGAGCATCTGCGGGATGAGGCGTTGTGGAGTTTGGCCGAAAAAACGAGTGTGTTCGCCGAGGTCGATCCGAACCAGAAGGAACGCATCATCCTGGCGCTCAAGAAAACCGGGCATGTGGTCGGCTACATGGGAGACGGCATCAATGACGCCCCTTCATTGCACGCGGCCGAAGTCGGCATTTCGGTTAATAACGCCGTCGATGTGGCGAAAGAGGCGGCCGATTTCGTCTTGCTGGAGCATGATCTGGGTGTTCTGCATCAAGGCATCGTCGAGGGACGCAAGACACTCGCCAACACGCTGAAGTATATTTTTATGGCCACCAGTGCGAATTTTGGAAACATGTTCAGCATGGCGGGGGCCTCTGTATTCCTGCCCTTCCTGCCGATGTTGCCGAAACAAATTCTGCTGGTCAATTTTATGACCGATCTGCCGGAAATGATGATCGCCGGCGACCAGGTGGATGACTCCGCCATCGCTCGCCCCCGCCGTTGGGAGATCGGATTCCTGAGGAAGTTCATGCTGGTGTTTGGAACCCTGAGTTCGGTCTTTGATTTCCTTACCTTTGGAGTCTTGTTGTGGCTTTTGAAAGCCGACCAAGCCCTCTTTCACACAGGCTGGTTCATTGAATCGGTCGTTTCGGCCTGCACGATCGTCTTTGCGCTGAGGACGCGCCTGCCTTTTTATAAGAGCCGGCCTGGCCGGGGCTTGCTACTGGTTTCGTTGGCGGTGGTTCTGGCGACGATATTGCTGCCTTACACACCCATAGCAGGTCCGCTGGGTTTCAAACCATTTCCCGCGCCCTACCTGCTAGTTCTGGGAGTGATCGTGATCCTCTATTTCATCGCCGCTGAACTCACAAAACGCTGGTTCTTCAATCGATATGGCAATTGAGAGGCAGGGGCCGAATTCCAGGGAGCGATGAAACCAACCGGCGAGGGGCGGGAGTTAAGAAAAGGCACCCAGGCAACCAGGGGCCAGATCATTCGTTTCCTGACCCTCCTGGTAGTTTTAGGCCTGGCAGTTCACATCATCCTGCCGCAGCTGGCCTCGTTGGAACATTCCTACCAGGTGATCAAAGGCATGGCTGCCTGGGCGGTGGGATTGGCGATCCTGGCGCAGGCGTTGAGCTATGTAGGAAACGGGTACTTACTCGCTGCAATCGTCCGCCTACGGTCCGGGAGGTTATCCGTGTTTTGGGGGACGGTGATCACGCTGGCCTCGGGAAGCCTGGGCCTGTTGATCGGGGGCTCGCTTGGAAGCACAACCTCTACCTATTATTGGATTCGCGAGAAAGGAGGCGATTCGCAAGGGGCGCTGCTGGCCAGCACCTTGCCCTTCCTGTTCAATAACGGAGTTTTGCTGGTCGTTGCCATCATCGGCCTGATCCGCCTGCTGGTCATCCACGATTTAACCACGCTGCAAGTTGTGAGTTTCCTACTTTTTCTGCTCCTGCTCTTGGGTATCATCGGGCTAAGCGGGTGGGGAATACGCCACCCGGAACGGAGTGTCGCGATCGCCAGGCAGGCTACCGCCTGGATAGCACGCCGGCTGCACCGCTCCTATGATCCTTCCAGGGTAGGTGAATACCTAATGGACCTCATCCAATCTTGGGAGACTATCCAAAGCGGGGGATGGCAGAGGCCGGCCTGGGGAGCCGTAATGAACGTCGGATTTGATATGCTAACTCTGTACGCACTTTTTTTTGCTGCAGGGCATCCGATCAGCCCGGCGGTCTTATTAACCGGGTATGGGGTCCCCTTGATATTAGGCAGGCTGGTTTTCTTCATCCCGGGCGGCATCGGCGTGATCGAAG
>DATDRQ010000245.1:0-15261 GCA_035291645.1 Anaerolineales bacterium | reverse complement strand
CAAGGTCGTCGAACCAACTCAGGTTGAGGTGATGGCAGCGACATCTCATCCATCCGTGACGCTGATTTCATGTTATCCTTACCTGGTTGACGATCAGAGGATCGTCGTCACCGCCAGGCTGGAAAGCGACACGAATTAATTAGATCGATAAAGGAGACGTGATTAGAATGAGCAAGAAAAGCAGGCGGCAATCCCGCCCAGAAGTTTTCCCGTCCAGCACCAGCCGCCCGGCTACCGTTGAATTTAACCCCGACTATACCTACGTCACCAAAGACCTGCGCCGGATCGGGATCTTAGCCGGTTCATTCCTGGGAATACTGTTCGTACTGGCCTTAATCATTCAATAACGAATTTTCCTTTCAATCTGTCGATCCGAAAGCAGTCTTCTTAACAATTCGATAGTGCTGGAAACCAATTAGTCTTGGCGCGGTCTTCATAGCGGGCGTAAGGATTCGCAGATCGTCGTATCAATAAGAATTTCCCAAGATAATCTGATGCAGTAAGCGGGCCTCGCTTTGGCAGACTCAGATTCGACCCAATCTCCGACGTGGAGTCCGACGACGAAGCTGCTCGTCGGCTTGACGGTCGTCGCTTTCATCACCGCGCTGGTGATTTACTTCCGTTCGATCATCGGCCCCCTCCTGCTGGCGTTTATCCTCGCTTATTCCCTGCACCCGATAGTGGCACGCATCGATCGGGGGACCAGACTCGGCTGGCGAGGGTCAGTCGTCGTTGTCTATTTCGTGTTAGTAGTCATTCTGTTAGCTTTGCTCACCTTATTAGGGTTTGCCTTTGTTCAGCAAGTGCAGAGCCTGCTCTCCATTCTGAACTTCATCACGGAAAACCTGCCTCAACAAGTCGAGCAACTCTCGCATCAGATTATAATCATTGGACCATTCCAGTTAAATCTAAGCCAGTTTGACCTTGGCACACTAGCCAACCAGTTGTTATCGGTTCTCCAACCGACCCTGGTGCGCATGGGTACCCTGGTCAGCGGCTTCGCCGCTGGCACGCTGGTGACGCTCGGGTGGGGGCTTTTCGTCCTGGTGATCTCGTACTTCTTGCTCGCTGAAGCAGGACGGGTCCGTAATGACTTGATCCAGCTCGATATCCCCGGCTATAACACCGATGTTCAAAGGCTGAGCCTGGCTTTTCGCCGGATCTGGCAGGTCTTCTTGCGCGGCCAGCTGGTCATTTTTTTTCTGGCGATTCTTCTGTACACAATCCTGCTCACAGTGCTGGGCGTGCGATACTCCCTGGCAATCGCCATCATGGCAGGTTTAGCCCGTTTTATCCCCTATGTCGGTCCTTTTATCGTTTGGGTTGTGCTCGCCCTGGTATCCTTACTCCAAGGCTACAATTACTTTGGGTTACAGGCCTGGGCTTATACCCTGGTTGTGCTCGGTCTCGCCATCCTCTTGGATCAGATCCTCGATAACATCGTCGTACCTATGTTCCACGGTGAGACGCTCGGGGTTCACCCGGCCGCGGTACTGGTAGCAGCCATCGTGGCAGCCAATTTAATTGGTTTTGTCGGCCTGGTGCTGGCCGCCCCGGTGCTGGCATCTTTGGTCTTGCTGGGTCGTTACATTATCCGTAAAATGTTGGATCTCGATCCCTGGCCCTCTCTCCAGTATGATCAACGCGCCCCTGAGTTCCCCTGGGCAATTCTGGTAGAGCGTTCCCGGATCTGGTGGCAGAGGGTCAACCGCCAGTAATCCGGGTACTTCCTTTTCATTCCCAGATAATTACAACGGTGTCCGAATCAAAACGCATGGTCTGCGGTTTATGGACCATGCGTTTTGAGCACGATTATTGAGTTCGAGTCGAGGGTTGATTGTTTATGAAAAGAGCTTCTCGTGGGCAGCGTTGTTTATCGCCGTACTCGGTGCAGACGATCACAAAGGCCGGACAAGAGTCGTAGGCGGTGAACGTAACGGATTTGATTACTCTATCGCGACCGTTGTATCCCGGTTCAAGCATTAGATAATTGCCTCCTTCAATGAGGAAGACTGGGCGGACGAATCGGGAATACTTGTCCATAAAATCCTCCTTTCTCTTGTCGACAGACATGTTTAATTTCCAATTACCATCCACAAACACTCAGCAGAGAGCGGGCGAAGGCAGAGCCGCTCTCTGCTGCCAGAAATGGGCTACAAATGCATGGGTGATTGCCGGTATATATGCTCGCGGATCTCGACCACTCTGCGCCGCAGGCGATCGTCTCGCTCAAGAAGATCGGCGATCTTCTCACAGCCATACATAATGGTGGTGTGGTCACGACCACCCAGGGCTTCCCCAATCTGCGGCAATGAAATATTTGATTCTTCGCGGAGCAGGTACATCGCAATCTGGCGAGGCAGGGCGACCTCATGGGTACGGTCTCTGCCTAACATCCGGTCCATGGGTATTCCGTAGGCTTCGGCGACCCGGCGCACGACTTCCAGCGGCTGCACCTCCGAACGCCGTGGGAGCAGGTCAGCCAGCGCCGACTCGACTAATTGCGGCGAAAGCGGGACCCCGCTCAGGTCGGAGAAGGCAACCGTGCGCGTCAGGGCTCCTTCGAGCTCACGAATATTCGACTGCACCCGGCGTGCGATCAATTGGACGATATCATCGGGTATCCGCCGGCCGGCCCGCTCCGCTTTCGATCTAAGAATCGCCATGCGGGTCTCATAATCCGGTGGTTGGATATCCGCCGTAAGGCCCCATTCGAAACGTGAGCGCAGTCGCTCTTCAAGCGTGACCAATGCCTTAGGCGGTCTATCTGAGGAGATCACGATCTGCTTGTTCTGCCCGTGCAAGGTGTTGAAGGTGTGGAAAAATTCTTCCTGGGTTGATTCTTTCCCAGCAATGAATTGGATATCGTCGATTAATAACACGTCCATACTGCGATAGCGTTCCCGGAAGGCCTGGGTAGTATGTGATCGGATTGAGTTGATTAAATCATTGGTAAACTCTTCCGAGGATACATACAGAACATTCAATCTGCTCCCGAAGCAGTGATTACCAATGGCGTGCAGCAAGTGAGTCTTTCCCAGACCCACTCCTCCATAGAGAAAAAGAGGATTGTAGGCCAATGCGGGATTCTCTGCCACAGCCAGCGAAGCGGCATGCGCCAGTCGGTTGCTAGCCCCGACCACGTAATTGTCGAAGGTATAGCGTGGGTTCAGTTTCGGAGCAGACCCCGGTTGCTCCTCTACTCCAGCAGATTGGTCAACGATCGGCTCATTCGTAGGCTCAGATGATTCCAAACGGTGCCAGACAATAAAACGAACTTCTACGGAGCGGTTCAAAATCCCGGAAAGCAATCGCACAACAGTACTGGATAATCGGCTCTCCAGCCAGTCGCGTGCATAGGCATTATGCACGCCGATGATAAAGGTTCCATCTTCGAAGGTAACCGTTTCAGCATCACGTACCCAAGTGTCGTAGGCAGCTTTAGGCATTTCAAGCTGAAGCTGACCCTGGGCAGATTGCCATGCCAACTCTGCTTTCATCGATCCACCTCCTTATGTGGCGTTGCGGCAAAATGATTCAGCATAAAGGAATATAAAAGCTATCCTGCACCCGCGCGCCGCGGCGGGAGGATTTACCAGTTCCTATTTTCAAACCACTGAAATTACCAGCTATCGCCCCAGCCTGCAGATCTCCCCCGCATAAGCACTGGATTATTCAGGCGATAGTAAACTCAACGCAACCTGAATTTTAGCAAACTAAGAAACCATAAGCAATAGGTGTACCCTACGGAATCCTAAAAAAACCGGATAATTTAAGATTGATTATCTTAAACAAAGATTAACTTTTGAGGTATCCGTGATTGAGCTCTGAAAGCCAACTATAATGCCAAACATGGGTACTTGTTTTCTTAGTACCCCCATATATACGAGGAAATCAGGTGCCCGCCATCGGTAAATGTCGAAATATGAGAATTCTTAAATCATGCTTATTTACATAAAATATTGCAGTCCAATACTCTATTCCTAAATTTGCGTTACAGAAGGCCTTAATTATAGATCGTCCTCGATTCTAAAAAAATGCTGTGCAGTCTTGTTTCACCCCAAAATTTCATTCTGACATCCTTCTTATTCGGCGTTAATAGTTTTCTTGCGTTGATTTAGTAAGATGGTTACGAAAACTAACTCAGGGTTAGAGGAGGTAATTTATGGCAAAAATTATTGGTATCGATTTAGGTACTACAAACAGTGTTGTTGCAGTTATTGAGGGTGGTGAAGCCACAGTGATTCCAACTGCGGAAGGCTCTCGCCTGCTCCCTTCTGTGGTCGCCTTTTCCAACAATGGGGAGCGCCTGGTCGGACAGACTGCGAAACGCCAGGCTGTGATTAACGCCGAAAACACGATTTCCTCAATCAAACGCTTTATTGGTAGGCGTTTCGAAGAAGTCGAGGCGGAACGCAAGATCGTCCCCTTCGAAGTGGTGAAAGGTCCTGCGGGGGATGCCCGGGTGCGCGTTCCAATAACCGGGAAAGAATACAGCCCGCAGGAGATATCCGCCATGATCCTGGGCAAGTTGAAGGCAGACGCAGAAGCCTACTTGGGTGAGCCTGCGAAGCAGGCGGTGATCACTGTACCGGCTCACTTCAATGACAGCCAACGGCAGGCAACGAAGGACGCGGGTAAGATCGCCGGGCTTGAAGTGCTTCGCATTATCAATGAGCCCACCGCCGCGGCTTTAGCCTACGGTCTGGATAAGAAAGAAAACCATACCATCCTGGTCTTCGACCTGGGTGGCGGAACCTTCGACGTCTCAGTTCTGGAGGTAGGTGAAGGAGTGATCGAAGTAAAAGCCACGAACGGAGATACCCACCTGGGTGGAGATGATTGGGATGAACGTATCGTAAACTGGATCGCCGACGAATTCCAAAAGGAGCAAGGGATCGATCTGCGCATGGACCGGCAGGCCCTGCAGCGCCTGCGCGAAGCTGCCGAAAAGGCCAAGATCGAGCTGTCCAGTGTGATGGAGACCGAGATCAATCTCCCTTACGTGACTGCCGATGCTTCTGGGCCCAAACACTTGCAGATCAAGTTGTCCCGGTCTAAATTTGAACAGCTGACCGAGGATCTGGTGGAAAGACAACGCGGCCCCTTCACCGCTGCGTTGCGCGACGCCAATCTCAAGACCAGCGATATCAAGGAAGTGGTACTGGTCGGTGGCGCTACCCGCATGCCCATGGTCCAAGACCTGGTTCGCTCGTTAACGAACAAGGAACCTCACAAGGGTGTCAATCCTGACGAGGTGGTGGCCATCGGTGCTGCTATCCAGGCCGGCGTTTTGGGTGGAGAGGTCAAGGACGTACTGCTCCTGGATGTCACCCCGCTCTCGCTTGGTCTGGAGACCCTGGGTGGCGTGATGACCACCCTGATCGAACGCAACACCACCATCCCGATCAAGAAGTCAGAGACTTTCTCGACCGCGGAGGATAACCAGACAGCGGTAGATGTTCACGTATTACAGGGAGAACGCCCTATGGCAGTCGATAATATGAGCCTTGGACGTTTCCGATTGGAGGGCATTCCACCAGCACCGCGTGGTGTCCCCCAGGTAAATGTAACTTTCGACATCGATGCGAACGGGATCATTAACGTGTCCGCCAAGGATCAGGCCACCGGCAAAGAGCAGAAGGTCACCATCACCGCTTCGACCAACCTGGACAAAGGCGAGATCGAAAATATGATCCGCAACGCCCGGGAGCACGAGGGCGAAGATCGCCGGCGCCGCGAACTGGTGGAGGCCCGCAACACAGCCGACAGCCTGGCTTACCAGACGGAGAAAACACTGCATGAACTGGGAGATCGTTTGCCTGAAACCGACCGAACCAATATCCAAAACAAGATCCGCAACCTGCGCGAATCTATGGAAGGAGATGATGCGGCAGCCATCCGGCGACAATCGGAAGATCTGCAGAACGCATTCCATGCAATCAGCCAACAGGTGCATGCCCAACAAGCCCAAGCAGGAGGCAACGGTCAAGGCCCGGCCTCCAGAGAAGAGGCAGGTGACGTGGTCGAGGGCGAGTTCCGCGAAGCTTAAATCTAGTCTGGCAAACCGATCCAACCCCCGCAGGTCTGCTCTATACAGCTCTGTCCGGGGGTTGTTTGCTTTTTAGGATATAATCGTGCCCAGCATGATCGAAAACCAAACCTCCCCCCCGGTCGGTTCATTCATTCCCGCAGCGGTGATCCTTGGCCTGGCTGGCTGGGGTGGCCTGGTTGCTTTGGTCAACTACACCTCACCCACGGTAGGCCCACGCTGGTTGTTCTTCTTCCTGGGCGTGCTCGCCCTGACCGGGACTCTCCTGCCCGTCTTCGCGTTTCTCAACCGCCGGTTTCCTTCCTCCCCTCCTGCCTCGTCCAACATGATCTTACGGGAAGCCATCTTGACAGGGATTTATTTCCCCACTCTGGCCTGGCTGCAACTAGGCCGGGTACTGACACCCGCCCTGGCTGTGATCCTGGCTCTAGGATTGATCGCCATCGAGGTCTTACTGCGCATGCGCGAGCGCAGCCAATGGAAACCGTAGAACTGGAAATCCGCTAGAGTAGTAGAGGACAAACCGGTTCTCGTCAACGATTTCCGTATGAACGACCTGCGCTTACTCCCTTCGGTCGACCAACTGCTGCAAACAGAGGAAATCAAAACCTGTATCGACGCCTATGGCAGGCCGCTTACCCTCCAGGCGATACGTGAAGTTCTCGCCGGAGTGCGTGAGCGGCGATTGGAGATCGAAGCAGTCCCAGGCCAGCCGTCGCTGGTCGACCTGATCGAGCGCAGTCTGGCCTCCTGGACGGCGACCACCCTTCAGGGCTTGATCAATGCCACCGGGGTTATCCTGCATACCAATTTGGGCCGGGCTCCTCTGAGCACAGCTGCCCTGGAGGCGATTCGAGAAGTATCCCAGGGATACAGCACGCTGGAGTACGACCTCCCTTCCGGGAAGCGAGGTTCCAGGGCGGTGCACGCCGAGGATCTACTAAAGCGGCTCACCAACGCAAAATCTGCAATGGTCGTCAACAACAACGCCGCGGCTGTCCTGCTAATTCTGTCTGCCTTTGCCCGGCGGCGGACCGTCGTCATTGCCCGTTCGCAATTGGTCGAAATCGGCGGTGGATTCCGCGTTCCGGATGTTATGAAGCAGTCCGGAGCCAGGCTACTGGAAGTGGGAACCACCAACCAGGTCCACCTGTACGATTACGAGCGCGCCCTCGAGGAGCAGCCGGTCGCCGCAGTAATGCGCGCCCACCGTTCGAACTTCCAGATTATCGGCTTTACCAGCGAGCCAGGCTTGGCTGAGATTGTCAACGTTGCGCACCGGGCTGGGGTCATTGTGTTCGATGACCTGGGCTCTGGGTCGTTACTCGACACTACCCGATTTGGACTGGCGCACGAGCCGATGGTCCAGGAATCTCTTGCGGCAGGGGCTGACCTGGTCTGCTTTTCTGGCGATAAACTACTCGGTGGACCGCAGGCGGGAATCATCCTCGGCCGCGCCGATCTTATGGCAAAAATCCGGAAACATCCCCTGGCAAGAGCCATTCGAGCCGATAAGCTGTGTCTCGCCGCTCTCAACGCAACATTGCTTCATTACTTAAAGGACGAAGCCCGGCAAGAAATCCCGGTCTGGCGAATGATCGCTGAGCCCGCCAGACGGATTGAAGTTAGAGCCAGGCGATGGGCTCAGGAGCTGGAGCAAGGCTCGGTCATCGCAGGGCAGTCTACAATTGGGGGCGGCAGCTTGCCAGGGGAAATCCTCCCTACTAGCCTGCTCGCCTTCGAAGTATCCAATCCTGACCGGGCAGCGGTCCGGTTGCGCCGTTCCATCCCGCCGGTCATCGCCCGCGTTCAGGATAATCTGCTGGTTCTTGACCCGCGCACGGTATTCCCAGAGCAAGAACCAGCGCTTCTGGCTATCTTAAGATCAAGCCTAAACTCATACCGACCCGAAAAAAGCAACTCGAAGCGGAGCCCCCAAAAAACATGAAAAGCGACCTCGATCAATTGATGCAAGATTACGAGCTGGACGCCATCTTGATCACATGGCCGGCCCAGCACAATCCAGCGATGTTTTATCTGACGGGAGGCGTTCATTTGACCAACGCCGATCTCGTCAAGAAACGCGGCTCCGAACCTGTCCTATTTCACTACCCCATGGAGCGGGATGAGGCCGCCAGGACCGGAATGGCGACCCGCAACCTCGGGGAATACAAGATGGGTGAGCTACTTAGACAGACCAACGGGAACCCGCTCCAGGCAGACATCCTGCGTTATCAAAAAATGCTCACCGATGTTGGGTTGACCGAAGGGCGTCTCGGCCTATATGGAAAAATCGACGCCGGTGAGGCTTACTCAGTTTTCTCAGGGCTTCAGGAGGCCCTTCCCGGTCTCACCATCCTCGGCCAGATGGGCGACTCGATCTTGCTCCAGGCTATGGCGACGAAGAGCGAGGACGAGATCGAACGCATGCGGCGAATTGGGCGCACGACGATCGAGGTGGTCTCTCTGGTCGCAGATTTCTTAACCGGGCACGCCACCAGAGGTGAAATACTTATAAAGGAAAATGGTTCACCCTTGACTATCGGCGATGTAAAAAACAAGATCAATCTTTGGCTGGCAGAGCGCGGCGCCGAGAACCCTGAAGGTACGATCTTCGCCATCGGTCGCGATGCTGGTGTCCCACACAGCAGCGGGAACCCGCAGGACTACCTTCGCCTGGGACAGACGATCATCTTCGATATCTTTCCATGTGAGGCTGGTGGAGGCTATTACTATGACTTCACCCGTACCTGGTGCCTGGGCTATGCCACAGACGAGGTGCAGAAAATCTACGCGGACGTCCTGGCAGTTTACAAACAGGTCATGAGCGATCTTAAAGCAGACTCCCTTTGTCGAGAATACCAGAAATTGGCCTGCGAGATATTTGAAGATCTCGGCCATCCTACCATCCAGGGCAATCCACAGACAGAAAATGGATACGTCCATAGCCTGGGTCACGGGCTGGGACTGCACATCCACGAGTACCCGCGCATCAGCATGGCAGCCGGCATCGAAGACCGGCTCGTCCCTGGCTCTGTGGTAACCATCGAGCCCGGCCTGTATTATCCGGAGCGCGGGCTCGGGGTGCGGCTGGAAGATACGGTTTGGGTTCGCCCGGACGGTCAAATGGAAATCCTGGCTGAATACCCTTTGGATCTCGTCTTACCCATGCGCTCTATCTGAAAGCAGCTCGATATATGGCCTCTTTACAGCCCCGCACCATTTTTCCAAACCATCCGGTACGCATCCTGGGGATCGAGACTTCCTGCGACGAGACAGCTGCCTCAGTCGTAGAACAGGGTCGGGTCATCCTCTCCAACTGGGTCGCCTCGCAGGCAGACCTGCACGCCCAGTTTGGCGGCGTTTACCCAGAGGTCGCCTCCAGGCAACATATCCTGACGATCTACACAATAGTAGACCAGGCTCTCCAGCACGCTCACCTGACGCTAGGGGATTTGGATGCCATTGCCATCACCCGTGGACCCGGTCTCCCCGGTTCTTTGGTGGTCGGCTTGAACCTGGCAAAAGGGCTTGGTTTGGGCACCGGGTTACCTTTGATCGGTATCAATCATCTGGAAGCTCACATCTATTCTGCCTGGCTTTACACGCCAGAAAAGGCGCCCCCTCCGGAACCACAATTTCCCCTTTTGGTTCTGATCGTCTCCGGCGGGCACACAGAACTGGTGTTAATGAAGGATCATCTAAGATATGAGCGATTAGGTGCTACTCTGGACGATGCAGCCGGCGAAGCATTCGACAAGGTTGCCCGCTTGCTAGGGCTGGCTTACCCGGGTGGGCCCTCGATCCAGAAAGCAGCAGATGGCGGCAATGCAGCTGCCTTCGATTTCCCGCGCGCCTGGCTGGAAGGCAGCTGGGATTTTTCTTTCAGTGGTTTGAAGACCGCCGTGCTGCGCGAGGTGCGTAAAATCGAAGCTGGCGAACAGCCGCTGCCAGTCAGCGATCTGGCTGCCAGCTTCCAGGCCGCGGTTGTCGACGTCCTGGTCGGGAAGACGATGGCGGCAGCCGCCCAATTCGATGCTAAGGAAATCCTGGTGGCTGGCGGCGTCTCCGCCAACCGGGCGTTGCGGAACGCCTTCCAATCCCGGGCCAACTGTCCGGTTCATATTCCACCGCTCTTCTTGTGCACCGATAATGCCGCCATGATCGCCGGGGCCGGTTTCATCCGCTTCCTGGCAGGCCAGCGAGATCCATTGAACATGGACGTGCTTCCCAACTGGCCCCTCTCCGAGCTGTGAGTTCCTTCATTAAAAACCAAACCGCCCTTTGGGGATGGCTCCGATTCCCCGTGGGCGGTTGTAGTGAGGAGAATGCAACTATCATTATATGCACGCACCTGAAGCGTGCATGAAGAGAACTTTAAGGATTGGTTAGAAATATATCCTTCAACAATTCTCTATTCTTCTAATACTGCCTGCATTTGTTCTATCGATATCGGTCCCTGGCGTACGATCATCAGTTCCTGAGTTGTACAGTCTACCACCGTAGAGGCTACCCCTCCCGGCGTGGTTCCCCCATCCAGGATGAGATGTATCCGGCCTCCAAGCTGGGCCAACGCCTCCCGAGCAGTGCTGGCTGTCTCGCGCCCGGATAGGTTGGCCGAAGTAACCGCCAGCGGGCCGGTTTTTCGGAGCAAGGCGCGCGCCACCGGATGGTCGGGAACCCGCACCCCGATCGTAGGGAGGGGGGATAAGATATCGGGCAGGCTGGGATGGCGTGGGACGATCAAGGTCAAAGGACCGGGCCAGAACCGCTCTGCCAGGCGCTGGGCAACTCGATTGGGGGATTCCGATACCTTTCTTAAATCAATGATATCCGCCACAAGCACAGCAATAGCGCGGGTGCTGTTGCGGCCCTTAACGACGAACAGTCTTTCGATATATTCAGCGTTATAAGGGAGGGCTGCCAGGCCGTAAACAGTATCGGTCGGGAAAACCACCAGTCCGCCGTTGTTAAGTACATCGGTGGCGTGCTGGAGAGCGATAGGGTGATCGGCCTGAAGGACTTCAGTCTTCATACTTAAAATTTTAATTCATCCCCCATATGATGCGCAACCCATCCAGGGTCAGCCAGGGCGCGATCACCTGGATAGCATTCGTCTCGGCGGCCACGACCTCCGCCAGACCGCCGGTGGCAATAACGGTCGTATCAGATCCTAACTCCTGACGAAAGCGAACAACCATCCCCTCAACCAGGCTAACATAGCCAAAAAGCAGTCCGGACTGCATGGCATGCACGGTATTGCGCCCGATAGCAGCCGGCGGTCGTTGCAGGTCCACGCGCGGCAGTTTGGCTGTCCTCAGGAACAGGGCTTCGGCAGCAATCCCGATACCCGGAGCGATGGCTCCGCCCAGGTAATCCCCCTCCCGGGTGATCGCATCGAAGGTGGTCGCCGTGCCGAAGTCGACGACACAGGCCGGCGTGCTATACAGGTGCTGGACAGCGGCTGCATCCGCGATCCGGTCTGCGCCCACCGCGCGCGGGTCTTCGTATCGGATGCGTACGCCGGTTTTCACCCCGGCGTCGACGACCAGTGGGTCCAGCCCAAGATACTGTCTGCAGGCCTGGGCAACCCTCCCGGTGAGCGGTGGGACGACCGACGCCAGGCAAATGCCGGTAAGCTCATCAGGTTTTCGCCCGGCATGCTCGAGCAGGCCTATGAACTGCAGCCCGTATTCATCCGGCATCCGTTCGTGATCGGTCGCCAGACGCCAGCGGGGGCCTAAGTGATCTCCATCGAACAGGCCCAGGGTGAGGTTGGTGTTACCAATATCGACGGTAAGCAGCATAGTCCAGGATTCATCCTTCAAGAAGCAGGTTGTCGATCAAGCGGGTCTTTCGAAAGAAAATAGCCATCGAAAGCAGGGCGCGCTCCACCCGGCTCTCCAATTCTACTAGCGTATCCGGGTCAGCGCAGGAGACATACTGCAAGTTCGCCAACGGCTCGTCCTGGATGGTGTCTATCATGACATTCCGCAGGGTATCTGGCTGGCGTTCCCCGGAGAGGAAGGCCTGCTGCGCCATGGTCAGGGCTTGGTACAGCACGACTGCAGCCCGGCGTTCATCCGGGTTCAAGTAAACGTTGCGGCTCGACTTGGCCAGCCCATCCGGCTCGCGCACCGTCGGGCAGACGATCACCTGGATCGGGAAATTCAGATCCTGCACCATGCGGCGGATCACGACCGTTTGCTGGGCATCCTTTTGACCAAAGTAGGCCCGGTCTGGTTGGACCCAAATGAACAGCTTGGCGACGATCGTCGTCACACCGCGGAAGTGTCCTGGCCGCAACGCACCTTCGAGCATCTTCGTCACATCCTCCACGATAACCCACGTTTGAAATCCGGGAGTGTATAGGGATTCTGATTCAGGAGCCCAGACCAGGTCGACGTTTTCCAGGCGGAGTAAAGCCAGATCGCGCTCGAGATCGCGCGGGTAGGCCGCCAGGTCCTCGCCCGGTCCGAATTGGGTAGGATTGACGAAAATACTGGCTACCACACTTTTGCATTCCGCGCGCGCCCGCCTTACCAGTGACAGGTGCCCTTCGTGAAGATACCCCATGGTGGGGACGAATCCCACCGGCTCTTCCAGGTTTACACGGGCAGATCGTAAGTCAGGGAGCCTGGTGACGACTTTCATTCTATTCGCCCCAGATAATTCAGCGGATGGTGCGGACGTTGTCCCGACACCACCCGTTTTTTATTTGGTTTCGATCTGGATTTCAAAGCCGCTGGCTGTCCCTCCGGCTCCACCTCCATTGCGCTGACCAGTTCCCACAACAGCCGGTTAATGGGAGTCGCCACCCCGGTCGACTCGCCTGCGCGGATGATCGCCCCATTGATTGAGTCGATCTCAGTAGGCGAATCCCGCAGGACGTCTCTCAACATCGAGGAGAGGTTGCTCTCCGTCATTCTGGCGACGTCTTCCACGGCCAGGATTGGATCGGGAAAGGGAAGCTGGATACCCAGGGCAGCGGCGACTAGTGCGGCCTCTCGGGCAGCAATCCCCATCAGGGTGCGCGCCGTTGGACGCCGGAGAAGCTCCCCATTCGGCACACGCAGCAGCGCAGTCAGCGGGTTGATGGCCGCGTTAATCACCAGTTTCCCCCACAACAAGGCGTTCGCATCATTAACAATTTCGACTGTGAATCCAGCGGCGTGCAGGAGATCGGCCAGCCCAACAACCCGCGGGTGTGCGCTGATGGAGATCTTCCCGTTTCCGCCTACTCGGACGCGGCCGGGAGCCAGCAGGGTGGCTCCAGCAGTGGTAACCCCCAGAGCCGCGCGGGCTTCCCCGATGGAACCGGCGAGCACCTGGTAGTTGTCCAGCCCGTTTTGCAGGGTTAGCGCCACCCCATTCGGGCTCAAGCAATCAGCTAGCTGCCGGGCGGCGCGTTTTGTCTGCCAGGACTTGACCAGAACCAGGGCTTGTTTCGCTCCGGCGCAGAGCAGTGGATCGTCCGTCGCTTCGACCGGATAGACGCGCTCTTCCCCTTGTTCATCCACCAGGTGAACCCCGTTCTTTTGAAGCGCTTCCAGGCCTTCCTGCCAGGTGCCTAGAAGCGTTACCTGTCTCCCGATTGCCGCCAGGCGAGCGGCGAACAGGCTCGCCATAGCGCCGGTTCCTACGATCAGGATAGATTGGTTTCTGTTATTATCAGTCATCGCATCACCTGTACCAGTAAACCTGGCCCTCTCACTGGCTCTCGCCAGAGTCGCTCAGGAGAGCCAGCCATTCCTCCTCCGGCATTTCGACCGTGTGAGCAGGACCGGGGAAGGTTCGGCTTTCGACGTCTGATTTATACGCCTCGAAAGCCCGGTTCATCTCGGCATGCAGGTTTGCATAGCGTTGGGCGAATTTTGGAGTGAAACGGTCGAAGAGACCTAGCAAATCGTGCGTCACCAGCACCTGGCCATCACAACCAATCCCCGCTCCAATCCCGATGGTCGGAATCTTCAGCCTTTCTGAGATATAGTGCCCGAGCCTGCCAGGCACCGATTCAAGCACCAGGCTGAAACATCCTGCTTCTTCCAGCAGAAGGGCATCATCCAACAGACGCTTGGCTGCGGAAGCCGTCTTGCCTTGCGCCCTGAATCCCCCCAGCTGGTGGACGCTCTGTGGCGTCAGACCCAGATGGCCCATCACCGGGATTCCGGCGCCCGTGATCACCCGCACCGCTTCCGACCGATCCCGGCCGCCTTCCAGCTTGACGGCATCCATACCCCCTTCTTGCAGGAAGCGCCCGGCATTGCGCACCGCTTCCGTGATAGACACCTGGTAGGACATGAAAGGCATGTCGCCGATCAGGAGGGCATACCGGGCCCCGCGCGCCACTGCCCGGCAGTGGTGTAACATTTCCTCCATCGTGACCGGCAGCGTGTTTTCGTACCCTAGGACGACCATCCCCAGTGAATCGCCGACCAGGATGGCATCCATCCCGACCCGGTCGATCGCCAATGCCATCGGGTAGTCGTAAGCGGTCAGCATCGTGATCGGCTGTCCGCCGGCCTTCTTTTGTTGAAAGACTCGGGTGGTGACCTTCTTGCGACCCGCTATCAGGGTCGAATCAGGGATCGTACGGGTGGTCGACACGGTACCCTCCTTTCAGTGGGTAGGGTCCGGAGCAGTGACCGGGAGGAATTTACCGGGAGGGCCAGATCTCCCGGATTTCTTTCAAATCCAAACCTGTCACTGGCAAGGACAAAGATAGAATGAATATTCCAGCGTCACGGTCGCACGCGATCCGAGCGCCGCCCTTATTATGTCGGAATCTGCCAGATTTGACAAGAGGCTGCTACGCCGGATATCCCATTTGCTTCAAGGGATCCGAGAAAGCGCTGGTGAATGCCTCCAGCTGCTCCGCCGTGAGCACGCGCCGGAATCGCTCGGCTTTCCCCTGGCTGAAATGGGTCCCCCGTTGGCCGTTCTCCCCATGTTCAGGCCGATATTTCTCCAAGACCGCGCTAACCGTCTTGTCTTCCGTAGAGAGACCCAGGTAGATCACCAGGCGTTGCCCTGCCTCGTCGTAATGGCTGACCATGTCCTCGAAGCGGACCGTTAATACTCCCTCTACCGCCATCCACTGTTGCCAGATAGCCACGTACTGCTGCATGAAGTTCGCCGCCCGGTCCAGGGAGGTGAGGCCGGAAAATGCGTTAGAGCGTCCCTGTTCAGCCGCTCTTTTCCCCACCTCG
>DATDRQ010000244.1:0-3409 GCA_035291645.1 Anaerolineales bacterium | reverse complement strand
TCCATAGACCAGGACACACCAGACGTTTACTACATCTTGCTCGACGGTTACCCACGGGCCGATTTTATCGCCCGCCACCTTGGCCAAAACATCCAGCCTTTCCTGGCTTCCCTGGAGGATAGAGGCTTTTACGTGCCTCGCTGCAGCCAGTCCAACTACTCCGATACCCGCTTTTCCATGGCGGCTACACTGAACATGTCCTACCTGGACGACGGCACCGGCAAGCCGGAAGTGCTACTGCCAGCTTCTTCACTGGACGAAATGATCCACTACAGCACGGTCCAGAAGAACTTTGAAGATCTGGGTTACCAGATCGTGACCTTCGAGCCAGGTTATCGTTGGCTAAACTGGCGGCAGCCGGACTACAACCTCCTGCCTGCCGATGAAAACACTGACCGGGGTCTGGCAAACTTCGGGTTGAACGGTTTCGAGTACCTGCTGCTGAATACCTCCGCCGGGAAGCTGTTCCTGGATGCACGGACGGTCGTAAGATCGAACCTAACCGCCAACCTGGATGAATTCATCGAAACGCCCCGCTACCACCACCGCCGGAACGTCGAGTTCGCCCTCGAGACCCTCCCCAAGACGAGCGTGGATATCCCCAGCCCCAAGTTCATCTATGCCCATATCATCTCTCCCCACCCGCCCTTTGTCTATAACGCCGAGGGCCAGCCCCTGGTCAACAACCCGCCCGACGAGCTGGCTGCCTACGGGGAGCAGATCGTTTACCTGAACAACCGGATCCTGGAGGTGATCGACGCGATCACGGCGCATTCCAGCCAGCCGCCGATCATCATCATCCATGGGGATCATGGCGCGACCATCGACTATGCCAGCGCTGGCATCGATGAAGCCGAACGCCTGGGGATCTTCAACACCTTTTACCTTCCGGGCGTTGATACGGCTAAGTTCTACCTTTCGATCTCCCCGGTGAACACCTTTCGCCTCATTTTCAAGGAATACTTTAACGGCGAATATGAATTACTGGAAGATAAGAGCATCCTCGGGCGCCAGAGCCCGTTGATTCACCTGGACTGCGAGACCGGCAACGGTTAAGATTGGAACAGGCCGTCCAACCCATTTCTCCAAGGAGCGTATTGTATGAATTTGCTGTCTGGAATTGCCCTAACCACCACAATCTGGTTGTCTGGTGGTGTCGCCAGAGCTGCCGCCTACCTGGACCCGGGTTCAGGCAGCTTCTTCATCCAATTGCTGGTTGCCGGGCTGATGGGCGCCCTGTTCCTGATCGGCGCCTACTGGCGGCGAGTTAAAGCTTTCATCCTGAAGCTGTTCGGACGTCCTGTAGAGAACAACGATGGAGATGAAGGAGAATAGCCGGCGGCTAGGCGCCTCATTCCGCGATCCAAGCGGTTTTATCTTCTTCCAGGAGGGCGTCCTCTACCGGCAGGTGAACCCGGCAGGCCGGGAAGACTACCACGCCTTGATGGATACAGGCCTGTATGAGGACCTGGTCTCCGCCGGCTTGCTGGTGCCGCACGAAGAAGTCGAAGGGCCTGCCCTCGACGCGCGGAAGGCGTACAAGATCCTGCGACCTGAACCGATCGAGTTCGTCTCCTACCCTTACGAGTGGTGCTTTAGCCAGTATAAGCGCGCCGCGCTGGCTACGCTGGCGATCCAGAAGCGGGCGCTCGAGCATGGCGTCTCGTTGAAGGACAGCAGCGCCTATAACATCCAGTTCAGGAATGGAAAACCGGTCCTGATCGATACCCTGTCCTTTGAGCCTTACCGGGAGGGCGAGCCGTGGACCGCCTACCGGCAGTTCTGCCAGCACTTCTACGCTCCCCTGACGTTGATGGCTTACACAGACATCCGTCTGGGCCAGCTGATGCGCGTCCACATCGATGGGATCCCGCTGGACCTGGCGAGCCGCCTGCTGCCGCGCAGGACCCGCCTGAACTTCTCCCACCAGGTGCATCTGCACCTGCACGCTCGCTCGCAGCAGCGCTACGCGGATAAGGCCGTCGACCGATCGCGCCTCAAGGGCAGCATCAACCGTCAGCAGCTGCTCGGCCTGATCGACAGCCTGGAGGGCGGGGTCCGCAAGTTGGCGTGGAAGAACCCGGGCACGGAATGGTCCGATTACCGATCTGCCCATAACTACACCCCGGGCGCTCTGGAACACAAGGCGCAGATCGTCGAGCAGTACGTCGAACAATCCTGCCCTGCCAGGGTGTGGGACCTGGGGGCCAATACCGGGAGTTTCAGCCGCATCGCCAGCCGGCGTGGGATACCCACCGTCTCCTTCGATATAGACCCGGGGGCGGTCGAACAGAATTACCTGGAGGTGGTCGCCCGAAAGGAAAGTCACCTGCTTCCCTTGCTGCTCGATCTGACCAATCCCAGCCCCGACCTGGGCTGGCAGTTGAATGAGCGCAGCTCGCTGTTCGGTCGCGGTCCGGTCGAGGCGGTCTTCGCCCTGGCCCTGATCCACCACCTGGCGATCGCCAACAACGTCCCCCTCGACCAGCTGGCGCAGTTCTTTGCCGGCCTGTGCCGCTGGCTGATCATCGAATTCGTCCCAAAGTCCGACTCGCAAGTCAAGCGCCTGCTATCCATGCGGGAAGATATCTTCCCGGATTACACCCCGGCCGGCTTCGAAGCCTGCTTTTCGGAGCACTTCGAGCTGCGCGCCCGCCAGCTCATCCGGGAATCGGAGCGGGGCCTCTATCTAATGGAGAAGAAGATCCCCTGATTTTCGGGAAGGCTTAGAGATTTTTCTTAGCGTTACCGCACAAGGTAGAACGTCATGACAATTTATAAGTTAAAGATGATCCTACGTGGGATCGCATCAGGCTCCGTAATTATTGGTGCTCTCTTGCTGCCATGGGCAGGACAGGCAATCACGAGCCTCTCAAGGGAAACTGGCATCAAGAGGCCAGCTGACCTTCAACCAGACGCTCCCGAGATTCTCCCAACCTCGGCGGCCTCTTCTCTGGCGTCGAGAACCTTTTTCCCGATCGTCGAGAATTTAAGTTTTCATAGTGTGGTCTTGATCAGCGACAAGCCTGCCTTCGACAAATGCAACCCGCCTTCCATTGAACAGATGCAGGTGTGGTGGGATAAGAGCCCGTATTGGTCAATCAACATCTACATGGGCGGAGTCAGCCTGGCCTGCGACCCTGACCGCCTGACCCCGGCCTGGATGTACGCGGTGGCGCAGCAGGGCTGGACCTTCATCCCCACCTGGGTCGGTCTGCAGGCGCCGTGTTCGAAATACAAGCACCCGATGAACGCCGATCCTTCTAAGTCCTACCTGCAAGGCAAGGCAGAGGCGAGCGAGGCCGTCGCGGCGGCGAAGAGCCTGGGTTTAATGGGCGACCAGGTGATCTATGCGGATATTGAATCGTACTCAGGAGCCAGCTCGGCCTGCCGGGCGGCGGTGGCCTCT
>DATDRQ010000243.1:0-13958 GCA_035291645.1 Anaerolineales bacterium | reverse complement strand
AATAATTCGGTATGGCAAACCTGATCCAGAAATGGAAGGACGGGCTGGCGAAGACCAGCAAATCCACCTTCGGACAGATCGCATCCCTGCTCGGCGCGACCGAGATTACCGACGATACCTTCGAAGAGCTGGAAGCGCTGTTGATTAAGGCCGACCTGGGGGTCGATACCAGCGAAGCGATCCTGGAAACGTTATGGGAGCGCGAGCGGAAAGAAGGCTTGACCAAATCGTCCGAATTACAGGATATTCTGCGCCAGGAGCTGCGCGGCCGGTTGAGCGAATCGCCGCAGCTCAACTTTCCTGCTCAACCGACGATCATCCTGATCGTCGGCGTAAACGGCTCCGGGAAGACCACCAGCATCGCCAAGCTGGGCAAGCGTTTTCAAGAACAAGGCAAGAGAGTGATTCTAGGCGCAGCCGATACCTACCGGGCAGCCGCCGTCGACCAGTTACAGATCTGGGCCGAACGGGTCAACCTGCCGGTAATTGCCGGACAACCCAACGGAGACCCGGGTGCAGTGGCCTACGACACCGTGCAGGCGGCGCTTTCACGCCGCTACGACATCGCCATCATCGACACCGCAGGACGGCTGCACACCCGCTATAACCTGATGGAAGAGTTGAAAAAGGTCCACCGGGTGGTCGGGAAAGCCATGCCGGGCGCGCCGCACGCCGTCTGGCTGGTGATGGACGCCACCACCGGTCAAAACGCGTTGCAGCAGGCGCGCGCCTTCAAAGACGCGGTCCAGGTGACCGGAGTGATCCTTGCCAAGCTGGACTCCTCGGCGCGCGGCGGGATGGCGTTCGCCATCCAGAAGGAACTCGGGTTGCCGATCTTGTTTGCGGGACTGGGAGAGGGCGAGGATGACCTGCAGCCCTTCGATCCGGACCTGTTTATCCAGGGAATTCTAGAACAGAATTAAACGAAACCACGCAAGCCTTCGGGAGTAACTGCATAATGCAAGACCTGATCGACCGACTGCTCATTTGCCAGGAAAACCTGCACCACCTCCTGGAGCGTCTTTGACTTAAACGCTAAAGAATCCCAACTCGAAGAACTTCAGATACAATCCGAAGACCCGGAACTATGGCAGGACCCTGAGCGCGCCCAGAGGGTGATGAAGAGCCTGGCAGCCGTTCGGGACGAGGTGGGCGAATGGCAGGCTTTGCACCAGCGCCTGACCGACTCATTGGAGCTGGCCGAGCTCGACGACGAGAGCCTGCGCCCGGACCTAGAGCGGGAAGCCGCCGTAATCGAGGCCGAGATCGCCCATCGTGAGTTCGAAGCCAAGCTCTCCGGGAAATATGATAAAGGGAACGCCTTGCTGGCGATCCACGCCGGGGCCGGCGGGACCGACTCCCAGGACTGGGCCGGGATGCTCCAGCGCATGTACCTGCGCTGGGC
The DNA here is from genome assembly GCA_035291645.1 of Anaerolineales bacterium. Classification (GTDB taxonomy): domain Bacteria; phylum Chloroflexota; class Anaerolineae; order Anaerolineales; family UBA4823; genus DATDRQ01. The sequence continues at coordinate 12,553 of DATDRQ010000243.1, read as the reverse complement.
GGAATCGAAAGGCTATAAGACCGAGATCCTCGACCTGACCGAGGGCGAGGAAGCCGGTATCAAGAGCGTGACGATCGCAGTGGACGGGCGCTACGCCTTCGGTTACCTTCGTTCTGAAAAAGGCGTCCACCGCCTGGTGCGGCTCTCCCCGTTCGACGCAGCCCACCGCCGGCACACCTCCTTCTCGCTTGTGGAAGTGCTTCCCCAGGTGGAGGACGAGACCGAGGTCGAGATCAACCCGGACGATCTGCGCATCGACGTTTACCGCTCGTCAGGCGCGGGTGGGCAGAACGTGCAGAAAAACGCCACGGCGATCCGCATCACCCATCTCCCCAGCGGGATCGTCGTCACCTGCCAGAATGAACGTTCCCAGACCCAGAACCGGGAGAATGCCATGCGGGTGCTGCGCTCCCGCCTGCTCGAGATCAAACAGGAACAGCAGGAGGAAAAACTGGCCGAACTGCGCGGCGAGTATCAGAAGGCTGAATGGGGTAGCCAGATCCGCTCGTACGTCCTGCACCCCTACCAGATGGTCAAGGACCACCGTACCGGTTATGAGACCGGCAACACCTCGACCGTGCTCAACGGCGATTTAGATGGATTTATCGAAGCCTACCTGCGCGAGGGGGTCGGCGAAACCTCATCTTGACAGCGGTCAGGGTCGTACGTATAATGCAACCTGCCTGCCCGCAGGGCAGGTCTTGTTTTGGTACAGCCCTGACCTGCCGCCCCCTGGTTAGCGTTAGGAAAGATAGAAGATTATTAAATACAGGAGAGATCGACCATGCCACCCCTTCCCAAGCGGAAACATTCGCAAGGACGACGCGACCGGCGGCGGGCTCATGATGCCCTGGAGGCGCGCAACCTGGTGCAGTGCTCTAACTGCGGGGAAATGCGCCTCCCCCACCGCGTCTGTCCGAACTGCGGTCATTACCAGGGCCGCGAAGTGATCGAGATCAAGAAAGAAGAGAAGTGATCCAACGGGCCGTGAAGTTCACGGCCCGTTGTGCTTCCCGCTCCGGTGTCCCCCATGTCCCTTGGTACAACCACATTCCTTTTCCCAGGCCAGGGATCCCAAGCCGTTGGCATGGGCAAGGCCTTGGCTGGCATTTATCCGGCCGCGCGGCGGGTCTTCGAAGAGGCCGACGATCTGCTGGGATTCCCCATTTCAAAGTTGGCCTGGGAAGGCCCTGAAGAAGAACTGAACGATACGGTCAACACCCAGCCGGCGCTCCTGGTCCACTCGGTAGCCGCCTTACGGGTGTTGCAGGAGAACCGGCCCTGTCTCCGGCCAGCATATGTCGCCGGGCATTCGATGGGTGAACTCAGCGCGCTGGTCGCCAGCCAGGCGTTGCCGTATCCTGACGCCCTCCGCCTGGTTCGGGTGCGGGGAGAACAAATGAAAGCCGCTGGCCAGATCTCACCCGGCGGGATGGCAGCCATCCTCGGATTGGACATCCCCGTGCTCGAGCAGATATGCGCGCAAGCCAGCCGCCCGGACGAGGTCGTCCAGGTCGCCAACGACAATTGTCCCGGGCAGGTCGTGATTTCAGGCTCCTCCGGCGCCCTGCAGCGCGCCCTCGACCTGGCAGTGCAGGCTGGCGCCAAGCGCGCCATCCCCCTGGCCGTCAGTATCGCCGCCCATTCGCCGCTGATGGAGCACGCCCAGTCCGGGTTCAACCGGGCAGTGGATGAATCCTCGCTCGCCGACCCGGTAATCCCGCTGATAGGCAACGTAACAGCCCGACCGCTGACCTGCGCGGCAAGCATCCGGGCAGACCTGCAGGCGCAGCTCTTCTCCCGCGTGCGTTGGACTGAATCGATCCAATATATGCAGGCGCAAGGCGTGACTCACTTCATTGAACTAGGCAGTGGATCGGTCTTGACGGGTCTGTTGAAACGGATCGACCGCCAGGCGCAGGGTTACTCAGTGGGAAGTCCGGAAGATTTCGCGACCCTTCCAGAGCTGGTCTGAATTTTTTTGATTGGCATGCTGGAAGTATCGTAAAGGTGATTACGGTATAATATTTTTAGTTTCTCCGAAGGAGTCTGTCATGTCGTCATCCTCCAGCTCGTCCCTGGAAGGCCGCATCGCTCTCGTGACCGGAGCCTCCCGGGGAATTGGCCGGGCGATTAGCCTGGAACTCGCCCGGCGCGGCGCGGCTGTCATGGTTAACTATAACCAATCCGCGGCGGCAGGCGAGGAAGTGGCAGACCAGATCAACTCAGCAGGCGGGCGCGCCCGGCTCTACCAAGCGGACGTAGGAGACTTCCAGCAGGCCCAAGGTCTCGTCAAAGCCACCCTCGAGGTGTTCGGCGGGCTGGATATCCTGGTCAATAATGCTGGAATCACGCGCGACAACCTGATCATGCGGATGAGCGAGCAGGAATGGGATGCGGTGATCGACACCAATCTCAAGAGCACTTTCAACTGCTCGAAAGCTGCGGTCCGGCATATGCTACGCAAACGCTATGGACGGATCATCAACATCGCATCCGTAGCCGGGCAGATGGGCAACGCAGGGCAGACCAATTATTCCGCCTCGAAAGCCGGGCAGATCGGCTTCACCAAGGCGTTGGCGCGTGAAGTTGCCCCTCGGAATATCACCGTGAATGCCATTGCCGCAGGCTACATCGAGACTGATATCTGGTCCAGCGTAGCGGAGGAATTCCGCCAGACCATCCTCACGCTAATCCCATTAGGCCGAAAAGGAGAGCCCCAGGAGATCGCCGATGCAGTCGCCTTCCTGGCCTCCGATCAGGCCGCCTATATCACCGGACAGATCCTCGGCGTCGATGGCGGCATGACCATGATGTAGCCCGCCTCTCCGGGTGGAGATATAAAATGTTGGAACAAAATGTTTCGCAAGGAAAGACGACCATTGCTGCGGATGTCATCGAGACCATCGCCCGCCTGACGACGGTAAGCGTCCCAGGCGTAAGCCGGATGAGCCGCATCCCCGCCCCGATTTTCAAGTCCCTCTTTCGCCGGGGTCAAATCGATCAGGGTGTGGTTGTGGACGTGACAGAGGACACTGTATCCGCAGACCTGTACGTTATATTAAATAGAGACGTAAATATCCAGGAAGTCTCCCGTAACGTCCAGGCAGAAGTCGCCCGGGCTCTCTCGGAGATGATCGGAATGCGGGTGGGCAGCATCAACATTCATGTTGAGGATATCGACTATCTAAAAACTGAATAAGGTTTTCTATGAAATCTAGAACCAGGGCGCGTTGCGTAGCCCTGCAGGCTCTTTACGAAATCGATATGACTGGACACCCTCCCGGGCTCGTGATCCAGGAACGCCTCCAGGACGAAGATTTGGATGAGTCCAACGGAGATTTCGCCCGCCAGATCGTCCTCGGGGTCTGGCCCGTGGTCAGGGATCTCGACCAGTTCATTTCTGAGCATGCCCCAGACTGGCCCCTGGACCAGGTCGCGGTGATCGATCGCAATATCCTTCGCATCGCCCTGTGGGAATTCGCGGTCAGCAATAACGTCCCCATCAAGGTCGCTATTAATGAAGCCGTCGAATTAGCCAAAGTGTATGGGTCGGATAGCACGCCGCGTTTTGTCAACGGGGTACTCGGCAGCCTGGCAGCCCGGCAAAATGAGATCCGCCAGGCCTTACAGAAACTCACCAAGAAGTAGCTTGTTTCGATGGAAATCCTGGGAATTGGGCCGCTCGAGCTAGTCTTTATCCTGCTGATCGCCTTGATCGTGCTGGGACCGAAGGATATGGTTAAAGCCGGTCGCACGATGGGGCGTTTCTTGCGCAGCGTGATCACCTCGCCGACCTGGAAAGCAGTCACCCAGACCTCTAACGAACTGCGCCGGCTGCCAAACCGGTTGATCCGCGAAGCCGGCCTGGAAGATGAGCTGCGCAAGCTGGAAGAGACCAAACGCCAGGCGAGCTTTAACTTGCAACAATCTGAACAGGGCCAGTGGCAGCAGGATATCTCGCCCTGGACCACTCCACCAGAAACGACCCCCGACGACTCCGATCAGGGAGAACTACCTGCTGGAGAATCAACCGCCGTCGAACAACCCGCTGGCGAGGTTCCGCCGGAAAATCCTGCTGAAGATTTCACCGCAGACACCATCGATGAAGACCAAGGCTAATCCATGCGAAAATTGCTGCACAATGTGTGGCGGTTCGTGACAGCACCCATACGATGGATCGGGAACCTGTTCGAGCGGTTCAGCCGCTTCATCACCGAAGAACCGGAAGACACCCCCCTGGTCGATTCCCTGCAAAAAGCAGTGGAGCAACCCTCCGACCTGCTGATCCACCTGGATGCGCTGCGCAAGCACCTGCTGCGCGCCGCGCTCGTCTTAGCGCTGGCGACCATGGTCTCCTTTGTGTTCGCCAGGCAGATTATTAATATCCTGGCCGATCCGGTCGGTGGGATCGATGGCCTGATCGCCATCGATCCCACCGAGCCGATCGGGACCTTCATGCGGGTCTCGTTGCTCACGGGGTTTGCCATCTCGCTGCCCTACATCGTCCTGGAGCTGTGGTTATTCGCGGCCCCGGGGCTGGGAAAGAATTCCCGCATATTTGGGTTGGCAGCCATCCCGATCGCCACCCTGTTTTTTTTGGGTGGGCTGGCTTTTGCATTCTTCGTGATGCTCCCTACGGCCATCCCGTTCCTGGTGAATTTCATGGGGATGCGCACCGAGCTGCGGCCATCCAGCTATATCAAATTCGTGACCGGGATCATGTTTTGGATCGGGGTGGCCTTCGAGTTTCCGCTGGTGATCTACGTCCTGGCCCGCCTGGGTTTCGTCAACGCCCGGGTGCTTGCCAGCCAGTGGCGGCTGGCGATCGTCATCCTGGCAGTCGCTTCGGCCGCCATCACCCCGACAGTCGACCCGGTCAACATGGCGATCGTGATGGGACCCATGCTGGTCCTGTATTTTCTCAGCATCGGACTGGCTTACCTGGCCCAACGCGGGCGTCCATTGCCCGCCCAGTCGGAATCCGGGTAGAGTCAGGCGTCAGAAATTCTAGCTAAATCCTGGAGGAACGATGCGGGCTCGGCGTGCCTTATTGTATATGCCCGGGGATGACCTCAGAAAAATCCAGAAGGCTTCTAATTTAGGCGTCGACTGTGTATGCATGGACATGGAAGACGGGGTGGCCGCTAACCGGAAGGCAGCCGCCCGAGAGACCATTGCCGATGCCTTACGCACCTTGGAATTCGGCGCTTCAGAGAAGCTGGCCCGCATCAATGCGGTTGGATCGGGGCTGGAGAGCGACGATTTAATCGCTGTAATACCTTCTCGTCCAGACGGGATCGTCGTACCGAAAGTTGAAACCGGCGAGCAGATCGCCTGGGTCAGCGCACAAATCGCCGGTCTGGAGCGCGCCTATGGCTGGCCGGCTGGTTCGATCGGGCTGATCGCCATCGTCGAATCGGCGCGCGGCGTCGTCAACCTGGCTCAGATCGCCGGGGCAGATCCGCGCCTGCAGGTCTTGATCTTCGGCGCGGAAGACCTGGCCGGGGATATGAGCGCAACCCGCACGCGCGCCGGCTGGGAGGTCTTCTATGCCCGCAGCGCGGTCGTGCTGCACGCGGTTGCCTTCGACTTACAGGCCATCGACCTGGTCTTCATCGACCTGTATGATCTGGATGGTCTTCGCCAGGAGGCGCTCACCGGCGCCCGGATGGGGTTCACCGGGAAGCAGGTGATTCACCCGAACCAGGTCGGACCGGTACAAGAAGTCTTCACCCCGAACAATGAGACCATAGCCCAGGCCTTGCGGGTCATTCAGGCCTTCGAGGAGCACCAAAAGGCAGGCAGAGGCGCCTTCGCCATGGACGGCAAGATGGTAGATCTGCCGGTTGTCCGGGCGGCAGAGCAGGTGCTGGCGCGCGCCCGTGCGGCTGGCAAGGTGATCTGACGCGTGTTCATCGTCCCTGGCGTTCGGATTCTCGATGAAGGAGGCTATTTATGAACGAACGCGTGGCTGTCGTTGGAGTAGGCTGGTCGGGTTTTCGTCCCGTGTCCCCCGATCTCTCCTACAAGGAGATGATGTACGCGGCGGCGGTGCGAGCCTACCAGGATGCCGGGGTCGACCCGCGCCGGGATGTCCAGTCTTTTATTACTGTCGCAGAAGATTTCCACGAAGGCACCAGCATATTCGATGAATATACCCCGGACCAGCTGGGCGCCGTACTCAAACCCATGCACACCATCTCCGGGGACGGCTTGCACGGGCTGGCGACCGGGTATATGCTGATCCAGACCGGGCAATTCTCGCTGGTGGCGATCGAGGGTCATAGCAAAGCTTCCAATATCCTGACTCTGCCGCAAATCACTGCCTATGCGCAGGACCCGGTGGTCAACCGGCCGCTCGGCCTGAATTCCGACTTCATCGCCGGCCTGGAGATGAACCGCTACCTGTACGAAAGCGGCGCGACGCTCGAACAATGCGCCTCAGTGGTGGTCAAGAACCGGGGCAACGCGCTCAGAAATCCTTCGGCTCCGTACGGCGCCGATCTGGAGATCGGCGAGGCGCTGGGCGGCCCGCGGCTTGCCTGGCCCTTGAACCAGCGCCAGGCTGCCGTGCACGCCGATGGTGCCATCGTCATGGTCCTGGCGTCGGAGCAGGTCGCCCGCTCCCTGACCGCTCAACCGGTCTGGGTCCTTGGAGTGGGCTGGTGCAACGATTCGTATGCCCTTGAATACCGCAACTGGTCGCAGGCAGTCTACGCGCGGGAGGCAGCCCGCCTGGCTTACCGTCAGGCCGGTATCCGCCACCCAACCCAGGCGATCGATTTCGCCGAGGTGGACGATACCTATGCCTACAAGGAACTCCAATCATTGGAAGCCCTGGGATTGTTCCGTTCGGGCGAGGCCGGCCCGGCGACCGAACAGCTGGCGACTGCAGCAGACGGCGAACTGCCGGTCAACGTATCAGGCGGCAGTCTGGGGATGGGCAACCTGCTGGACGCCACCGGTTTGGGACGCGCCCTGGAGGTAGTGCTGCAACTGCGCGGCCAGGCTGGCGCCCGCCAGCTAAATAATGTCTCCACCGGCCTGGCCCAATCCTGGCGAGGCGTCCCGACGGCGAGCGGCGCCGTCGCCGTGTTTAGTAACTGAGGAGGAACTATGGCTATGCGAAAAGTAGCCGTCGTCGGCGCCGGCATGACCCGCTTCGTACGCCGCGCCCAGGAGACCGCCAGAGAACTCACCTGGCAGGCCACCCACCAGGCTTTGGACTCCTGCGGACTTACCTTGGACGACGTCGAGGCCGTTTGCATGGGTACGGCCCCGGACGCCTTCGACGGGGTCCACATGAAAGGCGAATACCTGAGCGACGGGGCCGGCGCCTGGCGCAAGCCCTACATGCGCTCTTACGTCGGTGGGGGAACCGGGGTGTTCGTCCCCATCCAGGGCTGGTATCACGTCGCCTCGGGCATGTTCGACGTCTGCCTGGTCGTCGCCGAAGAGAAGATGTCCAGCTTCTACCCGCACGCCCAGGCGGCTTTCCTGACCATCTTCGACCACACCACCGAGCGCCCGCTCAAGCCGAACCTGCTGTGGATCTTCGCCCTGGAAATGAACCGCTATATGCAGACTTACGGCATCTCGAAGGCGGATATCGCCCGGGTGGCGGTCAAGAACAAGCGCAACGCCGCCGACCACCCCTCCGCGCTGTTGGGGGATAAGAATATCACCGTAGAAGATGTGCTGAATTCCGAGGTGCTCGCCTGGCCCGTCAACCGGCTGGACGTCAGCCCGGTCACGGATGGCGCTGTAGCCCTGGTCCTGGCAGCCGAGCACGTCGCCCAGCGCATCACGGACAAACCGGTCTGGATCGAGGGGGTGGGCTGGAGCCTGGACACCGCTTACTGGACGAACCGCGACCTGGCTTACCCGCGCTACGTCGAGCAGGCTGCCCGCATGGCTTACGATATGGCGGGGATCCGCGAACCTCGCAAAGAGATCAACATCGTCGAGCCTTACGACCCGTTCGACTACAAGGAGCTGCACCACCTGGAAGGATTGCTCCTGGCAGACCGCGGGCAGGCCCCGCAGCTGCTCGCCGACGGGGTGACCGAGCGCACCGGGAACATGCCGGTATGCCCCTCCGGAGGTCTATTGGGTGTGGGCAACCCGATCGCCGCAGCCGGTTTGATGAAGATCGCCGAGCTGTTCTGGCAGCTGCGCGGAGAAGCCGGGGCCAGGCAGGTGCCCGGGCAACCCAAGCGCGGCCTGGCCCAGGCCTGGGGCGACCTGATGCAGGTCGGCACGGTCGTGATCATGGGACGCTAGGAGGAGCAAGATGAGCGAAAGCAGCCAAAATCTACCCGGCACGCCCTTGAGCGAAAAGGATTTCCAGGACGGATTAATCCTGCATAGCTATGATGAGATGCAAGCCCGCTATGCCTGGGACACGGGGACCGCCATCGGCAGCTACCTGGCAGCCCTCAAGGAGGGTTTCCTGCTCGGCGGGCGGTGCAGCACCTGCCGCAGGACGGTCATCCCGCCCCGCGTCGTGTGCGAATGGTGTTTCCGGCCGATGGACGAGTACGTCCCGCTCCAGGACACCGGAACGGTGAACACCTATTCCCTGTGCTACGTCACCTGGGACGTGCAGCGCATCCGCGAGCCGGAAATCCCTGCCGTGATCGAGATCGATGGCGCTTCTCCCCTGCACGGCATCCTGCACAAGCTGGGCGAAGTAGACCCCCAACAGGTGCGCATCGGGATGCGCGTTCGAGCAGTCTGGAAAGAGCCTGCCGAGCGCCAGGGCGCCATCACGGATATCCTGTATTTCAAACCCATCGAGGAGGCGTGAGATGGTTTTACTCGAGCGGGACCCCAATGCCCCCGGCGAGTGGGTCGATGACCTGCCAGTTACCAACCGCTATACTTTCGGCCTGGCCGGGGAGCGCTTCTTCCGGGTGATTAAAGAGGAGGCGCGCATCCTGGGTACACACTGCACCCGGTGCGATCGAACGTACGTCCCGGCCGCGGCTTTCTGCGAGCGCTGTCTGAGCGAGCTGACCGAGTGGGTTGACGTTGGCACGACCGGCGCGGTAGAGACCTTCACGCTGTTGTACGTCAACGCAGACGGCACCTTCCGGGAGAAACCCCAGGTCGTTGCATTCGTCCGCCTGGGCGATGGCGGGCTGATCCACTTCCTGGCAGAGGTAGATCCAGAGTCCGTCGCCATCGGTATGATGGTCGAAGCAGTGTTTAAGGAGCCTGGAGAACGCCTGGGATCGATCCACGATATTCGCTACTTCAAACCAATGGGATAAGTCGGGTTCGGTCTCCGGACCACGCGTAAGGATTCGAAGGCTTTCGCATCAAAAACGTAATCTACCTGGAATATTGAAATATACTTGCAACGATTAATTCCAAACGGCGAAACATCCAATTGAGCAACCCGACCTCCAAGACCTCATCAAGACACACGGCTCCACGTTCTCCTGCCAAACACCCGGTAAAGCGCGTCAAAAAGGATGAATTCGGCGCGCTCAAGGCAGTCTACAGCGGCCGGCGGGTGGGCTGGCGTGACTGGGTGTTCATTTTCTTGCCGCTTAGCCTGCTGGTCCTGCTCTCGCTGGGATATGGGATCTGGCTGGCCTACTCGGCCTACACCCGCTTTGGGCCGGCGGCCGCGCTTAGCTGGCCGCGCCCCTGGTTGGTAACCGCCACCCTGCTCCTGGCGCTGCTGGTGCTCCTGCTCTTGCACAGCTTGTACCTGTCTGGCTGGAAGGTGTCGGTTTATGACCGCGGTCTCCGCATCCGGCACCGGCCTTTCAAGCCGCGCCGCCTTCCCTGGACTCAGATCAGCGGGATCGCCTTCAGCTCCATGCAGGACCGCTTTTTGGGGCTGCGGCTGAGGACGTCCTCCAATGCAACGATATACCCGACGGTTGGCAAGCCGGTGCACCTGGACAGCCGTCTGCCAAGACTCCCTGCCCTGGTCGATCATATCGAGGCCTATCTCTTCCCGCTCCTGTGGGCACCTTATGCTGAAGCACTGCATGCCGGCCAATGGCTGTACTTCGGTCGCCTGTCGATTTCAAAGCAGTTCCTGCGGTCGGGAAAGAAGCAGTACCAATGGGAAAAGGTGGACCGGCTCAAAGTAGATTCCGGACATCTGGTGATAGAATTATCCGGCGCCGCGTCCATCCGCCTGGCAGTCTCGCATATCACCAACCTGGAACTGCTCTTGCAACTGGTTGAGCGGGAAATCAAGCTATGAGAACAGCCGATCCATCCAACATCCAGCTCATCCAACCGAAAACAAAGCGAAGATTCACCCGGAAAACCGGTGTATTTCTGGTCTTGCTGGCTGTCCTGCCGGGGATCGCCTGCAACCTGACCGGGTTGCTCACACCGACCCAGGCCCCAGACATACCCGAGGCAACTGAGGCGCCCATTCAAACGCCCGAGGAAATCCCGGAGACGATCGTAACCTTCGAGGTACAGGTCCCGCCGGAAACTCCCCTCGACCAGCCCATCTACCTGACAGTACTGGATGAAGTCACGGGGTTGGCCCTCAATGCCAGGCGCTTCGAAATGGAAGCGGTCGAGGATACGATTTATGCCGTCGATCTAACCCTGCCGGTCGGCTCAACGATCAAATACAAATATACCCGCCAGGGGGATTACCAGATCGAAGAATATACCTCCGCGGAACGCCCGGTGCGATACCGGATGTACAGTGTAGACGGGCCCGGATTAGTCAAGGATGTGGTCAGCGGGTGGACCGATACCGCCTTCAGCGGTCCGGCCGGGCGCGTCATCGGCCAGGTAGCGGATGCCCAAAGCGGCCTGCCGATCGCGAACATCCTCGTCCTGGGTGGCGGCGCGCAGACGATCACGGCCTCAGACGGCTTCTTCATCCTGGAGGGACTCCCGCCAGGCACGCACAACCTGGTGGCCTACGCCTTGGACGGGTGGTACCGGTCGTTTCAGCAGGGTGCGACTATCGCCCCAGATTCCAGCACCCCGGCGCAGATCACGATGACCCCGGCGCCCCTGGTCGACGTCACGTTCATGGTCAGCGTTCCCCAGGGCACAATGCCCGCCATTCCCCTGCGCATGGCAGGCAACCTGTACCAGCTCGGCAATACCTTTGCCGACCTTTCCGGCGGGGTGAGCACCCTGGCCGCACGCATGCCGGCTCTCACCCACCTGCCGGATGGGCGCTACAGCCTGGAACTGGCCTTGCCGGCCGGCGCCGACATCCAGTATAAGTACACTCTCGGTGACGGTTTATGGAATGCGGAGCATGGCCAAAACGGGGAGTTCCGCCTGCGCCGCCTGATCGTCCCCAACGAACCGACCATCGTCGAGGATACGATCGACAATTGGGGTAGCGGGGCCAACGGGCCGCTTTTGTTCGACCTGCAGGTACCCTCCTCGACCCCGGACCTGGATTTCATCTCGATCCAGTTCAATCCTTACGGATGGACCGAGCCGATTCCCATGTGGCGCCTGGGCGAGGATCACTGGGTTTACGTCCTGTACAGTCCCTTGAACTTGCTCCAGCAGCTTGGCTACCGCTACTGCCGGAACGACCAGTGCAGCAGCGCGGACGACGCGCAGACCCCGGGGAGCGACCATCCCGGGCGGCTGGTGGAGATCACCGGGGGCAACCAGACCATCACCGACACGGTCGGCGCTTGGGCCTGGCTGGATCCTAACCTGGGTACAAACCAAGATAATTCGACAGATAACGAGTCAGCCTCGTCTGCCGACTCGGATTTCTTCGCCGGGATTCAGTTGCAAAGCGGATACCACCCATCCTGGATCCCGCGCTCGCCGGTAACATTCAAGGAGATCCAGCAGCACGGCGCGAATTGGGCGCTGCTCTCGCCCACCTGGACGTATACCCGGCAAACGCCGCCGGTGCTGGAACCGGTGACCGGCAAGGATCCGCTCTGGATCGATGTCGAAAATGAAATCGAAAGCGCCCAATCCTTCGGTCTCAAGGCTGCGCTTTACCCGACCGCCACCTTTCCCGAGGACATGGACGAGTGGTGGACGAGCGCCCCGCGGGATTTCGCCTGGTGGCTGGTATGGTTCGAGCGCTACCGGACCTTTGCCCTGCACCACGCCGATCTGGCCAAAGCCAGCGGAGCGCAGGCGCTGGTGCTGGGAGGTGACTGGGTCACCCCTGCGCTCCCCAACAGCGTGGTCGCGGGCGGCGAACCTTCGGGGGTGCCCTTCGACACCGAGCAACGCTGGCGCGATCTGCTCGGGGAAGTGCGCAGCCGCTTCCCGGGCCAGATCCTGTGGGCCTCCCCGGCTACTCAGGACGGTGTGATCGCCCCACCATTCCTCGACCTGGTCGATCAGGTCATCGTAGAATGGTCGCTTCCACTGGTGAGTAATGAAGATCCTGCCAACGAGGTTTCTCAGGACGATCTGACCAACGCGGCAGTCGAGAGGTTCGACAGCCTGATCAAGCCGTTCCACGAGCAGACCGGCAAGCCTGTGATCCTGTCGCTCTCCTATTTATCGGCGAACGGGGCCATGGGCGGCTGCCTGCCCGATCCGGAAGCGATCTCGTCCGAGG
>DATDRQ010000242.1:0-2826 GCA_035291645.1 Anaerolineales bacterium | reverse complement strand
GAAACCTTCCGCATCGTCCTCATAGGCCAGCAGGAGCGGTCCCGGCAGGCGATCATTCGCCCGGGTCAGTCCAAGCCGGTGGTTGATGACCCGTTTCAGGTTCCAGCCGCGCTCGCCGCAGCGCAGCATGGCCTCCACGTCCCAATCCAGCCCGCAGGCGTGATTGAGCAGACCAACTACCGTCTCCGGAGGCACATTCGCCAGGGTGCACAATACCAGGGAGTTGTTGACCGTGCGCCAATCCTGGTGGCGGGCGACGTTGGCGGCTTTCTCGGCGCCACCCTGCGGTGAATACACCCCCAACCCTAACGCCTCCTCCACCTGGCCGATCTCCACCAGGTAGTAGTCCGACTGGTTGTGGCAGGCGCCGCGCGGCGAGGTGGCGTACACCAGGGCCATCCCGCTGGCGTTGCGCGGGTCGTGGTAGGCTACTTCCAGCCCGTTCACCTGAATGGCTTCGTCTTCCGCCCTGAAGCGCGCCCCCAGGGCGCGGGCGCCCTCCGCCAAATATGCCCCGAAGCCCTCACGGCGAGCGGTCAGGTGGACCAGCCGCTCGACCGAGCTGCCATCGCCCCATTCCAAAGTAAGACCGCCGGTATCCGCCAGTGTGATGCGCCCGGTCTCATACAATCGAAATGCCAGGCCGATGGCACCGCTCAGGCTGATCGAATCCATCCCGTAGCGGTCGGCCAGCTCACCCATGCGGGTCGCAAAAACCAGGTCATTCAGCCACAGGTTGTGGCCGAACCCGACCAGGGTCTCGTATTCCGGCCCTTTACGCTTGATCCCATCCTCCAGCGCAACCACCCGCCCGCAGGCGATCACACAGGCGTGGCAGGCGCTGACCCCGCTCAGGATGGTCTCCGCCATGTTCGCCCCGCCGATCTGGATCTCTTCGGGATAGGTCCCGCGCCGGAAGTAGCGCTTGGGCATCTCGCCCAGGTAATCGTAATAATCGGCCGCACTGGCGGTGCCCAGGTCGCGCAGCACCTTGGAGACCGGATCGGTTTTCAAGTCCCGGTTGGCCTGCTTTCGCAAAGCCTCGTAGCCGGTAAAATCGGCCAGCGGGATCTTCTGGCTGCCGGCGACCGCCACGGCCTTCAGGTTCTTGGCGCCCATCACCGCGCCCATGCCGGTGCGCCCGGCTACCCGCCCATGGTCGCATAGCACCAGGGAGAAGGGGATCAGCACTTCGCCGGCGGGTCCGATGCAGGCTACCCGGGCCGAAGGACGCCCGAGTTCGGTCTTGAGCGCCTCTTGCGTGGCATAGGTATCCAGCCCGCGCAGGTGAGTCGCCTGGCGCAGCTCGACCCGCCCGTCATCGATCCACAGGTAGACCGGCTGGGGAGCCTTGCCGGTGATCAGCAATCCATCGTAGCCGGCCTTGCGCAGCTCTGGACCCCAGAACCCGCCGCAGTTGGACTCGCCCCACAGCCGGGTGGCGGGCGAGCGGGCGCAGATCACGAAGCGCCCTACGGAAGGCCCGGCGGTGCCGGTCAGCGGCCCGTTCATGAATAGCAGCGGCGCCTGCGGCGATAACGGGTCAACCGAGGGGATCAGGCGGTCGTACAGGATGCGAGCCGCCAGCGAAGCTCCGCCCAGGTAATCCTCTGCCCAAACCTGCGGTATTTCGAACTGGTTGGTTGCCCCGCTGCTCAAATCTACTGTGAGAATAGGCTGCATAAAGAAAAGTCAATCCATTCGTATACGATTACGGATAACTCCTCACGAATTACGCCAGTATCGGGGTATAGATCATCCTGTTGCTCCCCCTGGAGTATACTTCAAAGCCGTGATGAAGTTGGGCGCGGTTTCCGGACCACGCGTAAGGAGGCGAAGACCGTCGGATTAAAAATGAAAACAGACTTCGAGATTCGCCAGATTGAGCCACAGGATCGGGAGTGGATCAGCCGCCTATTAACCGAGCAATGGGGCGCGCCGATGATCGTCCGCCAGGGGGAGCGCCTGTACGCCGACCGGCTGCCGGGTTGGATTGCTGAAGTCGACGGGGAGCCTGCCGGACTGATTACCTTCCAGATTTCAGGCAGTGACTGTGAGATCGCCACTCTAAATAGTTTCCACGAGAAGATCGGGATCGGCACAGCCCTGATCGAGGCGGTTCTTAAGCTGGCTGCCGCGAACGGCTGCGCGCGGGTCTGGCTGATCACTACCAACGACAACCTGCACGCCCTGGGCTTCTACCAGAAGCGCAGTTTCCGACTGGTGGCGGTCTATCCTGGCATGGTGGATGCATCTAGAAAGGTGAAGCCGCAGATCTCGCTGATCGGCCTCGAGGGCATCCCCATCCGGGATGAGATCGAGCTGGAGCTGCGGCTAGACAGCTGAAACCAGACCAGGGAGGGCAACCAGGCTTATGAGCAGCTACCGGATCGTATCGTTGGATGGCGGCGGCATCCGCGGCGTGTTGACCGCCTGCCTGCTGGAGCGCCTGGAGGCCCTACGCCCGGGTTTCCTCAAGCAGGTCGACCTGTTCGCGGGGAGCTCGACCGGCGGGGTGCTGGCGCTGGGCCTGGCCTCCGGCATCTCTCCCGGCGAGGCGCGCCAGCGCTACGAGCAGTGCAGTCACGCCGTTTTC
Source organism: Anaerolineales bacterium (assembly GCA_035291645.1). GTDB lineage: Bacteria > Chloroflexota > Anaerolineae > Anaerolineales > UBA4823 > DATDRQ01. The sequence continues at coordinate 230 of DATDRQ010000242.1, read as the reverse complement.
CGGGATTCACTGTTCGACGACCTGCTCGACCTGGGCCAGCTGGTTGGGGCGCAGTACTCGCTCGAGCCGCTGGCGCAGCTGCTGGCCGAGCAGTTCGGCGAGGCGACCCTGGACGACCTGCCCAGGCGGGTGCTGATCTCCTCCTTCGACCTGGATAACCAGAAGCTCGCCCCAGGGCAGCTGCGGACATGGAAGGCCAAGTTCTTCCACAATTTCCCGGGCGAGGATTC
>DATDRQ010000241.1:0-5994 GCA_035291645.1 Anaerolineales bacterium | reverse complement strand
CTACTCGGACGTGCGGGTTGGATACAATTCCGAAGAGCTCTTCGTCCAGCTGAGTGTATTCGATCGATTGACCTGGTACGACACGCAACCCGCCCCGCAAGACCTGGAGAGCTGGGACGCGGCCACCCTCTACCTGGACCTGTCCGGCAACACGGGCGGCAAGCCCGGGAAGAGCGCCTACCGCTTCACCGGCCAGCTCAACTGGTGGGAGGACCGCCAGGACTATCAGGCTGCGTACCGCGGTTCCGAGCTGGGCTGGCTGCCGGCCTCGACGCCGTTTACGACGGGGACCAGCTATCGAGGAGACGCGCCTAACAACACCGGGGAGGACCGGGGTTGGCGGATCTCCTACCTCATCCCCTTCGAAAGCCTGGGTCTACCCGGCCCCCCGCCTGCAGGGACCGTGTGGGGGGTTGCCATCCGGTTATTCGACCGGGATGACGCGGCCGGCACTCCAATCCTGCCCGTCACCTGGCCAGCAGGCGCAAACCTGGGCCGCTCCGCCACATGGGCCAGGCTGTCCTTCGGGTTACCGGCGTATGATTCTCCAGATGTAACTCCGGGCGGGACCACCATCATCCGCCATGGACTGGGTGGGGCACAGATCGTCGATGGCCAGGTTGGCGGGTCAACGACCTGCGGCAGAGGGCTTGAAGTCTTCACCGAATGGGGCGAGGCGAACTACGCCGGGTATGATAAAATTAATATCCAAAACCAGGCCGACGTGGCCGATTGGCCGTGCTTCTCCAAAATCTACATCACCTTCCCGCTCAACAGGGTGCCGGCCGGGAAAGCGATCCTCTCCGCCAAGCTAACCCTTTACCAGTTTGGCAACGCGGGCGGCGGCGATTCGGGTCCGGGACAGGATTCGTTGATCCAGGCGCTGACCGTGAGGGAAGATTGGGACGAAGATACGCTCAATTGGAATAACGCACCAGGGGCGGTGGAGAACGTAAGCCGGTCCTGGGTGGGTTGGTTGGCAAGCCAACCTGCCTGGCCTGGGGCGGCGCGTACCTGGGATGTCAGCCAGGCTACCGAACGGGCTTATTCAGCAGGAGAACCTCTCCGGTTGGTCTTTTATTCGGCCGATACTGAACGTCATAGCGGCAAATATTTTATTACGTCGGATACTCTTGACTGGAATGAAGAAGGACGGCCTACTTTGGAGGTAGTCTGGGGTACTCCCTGATTGGTTGGTCGAAAAGCCAGCGCCTGGTTTTCCGGAACCGGGTGTCTTAACCAGTGCTCCTCTCATGGAAGAGGCGAGGTGCGGGGGGACCTACCAGGATGTATAATGCTCCGGATCGTTTCTGGGCGGGTCAGGCAAGGAAACCAACACAACGGATTGTTCTTTTAGTTCGCTGCAGGTAACATCTTTTTTTAATAAATGGTGCGGGTGTGCTGTGAACTTTCTGCGACAGCAATCCGTCTCTCGTTAGCGATCCGACCGGGGGAGGAGAAAGCCTGACTTGAGGACGTTCGTGCGACGGGCGGGATTTATTCCTTTCTATATTTTCTCTGGAATTTTTCCGAGTTGCATATCTGGTTAAAAAAGTGTAACAAAGGGACTATTGCTTCGTTTGTATATTATGAACCACATGCAAAGGTTACAAACCCGGTCTCGGGATAATTGCGCCAGCGGCTTTCCCAGGGGGCGCGCCGTGAATCATAATCAAACATTAACAATTAACCTGTAACAATAAACATCGCTATTCGTTTAAACAAATTATTGGGAGTAATTTTGTACTGTTTGGTTGATTGAAGCACCCTCACATGCGAGCAAAATGAAGCGGGATGCTTTCTTATCAGTCGACGACATTAATGGGGAACCCGGGATTACCAGGCGCAAGGTGAGATCCGGGATCACTCGATAATACTGCAAACTGACCGCCCTCGAGGACTGTCGGAAGGGCGGAGCATGTTTGAATGCCAACAGGAAGTGAAGTAACAAGGGTCGCGCGGAGGGAAATTTATGGAAACGACACCCCAGGGAGGGAATTTGTTTCTCGAAACCCCATTGAGGGCAAAAGTCAACCAGGCGTCTCGGAGCGTGCCGCGCCATTTGCAGTGGCGGCTCTTCACAATCGGCCTGATTCTAACGGACGTTTTTATGGCCAGTATCGCTTTCCAACTGGCTTATTATGTCCGCTTCCAGCTTTCTCTAAGCATCTTCTTCCAGAATCAAAAAGCCAGCATTCATTTCTACCAGCAAGTCGTGATCATCCTGATCCCGATCTGGCTGTTGATCTTCTACGTGCTGGGCTTGTACGATCGCCAGAAGCTGCTGGGCGGCACCAAGGAATACTCAACGCTCTTCAATGGAATCACGTTCGGGATGGCTCTGCTGATCGCCGTCGGTTTCCTCGAACCAAACTTCATTTTTGCACGTGGATGGCTGCTACTGGCCTGGTTGTTCGCATTCCTGTTTATCGCAACGGGTCGCTTTACGTTACGCCGGGTCGTGTACGCCTTGCGCCAGAAGGGCTTCTTCCTCGCTTCAGCGGTGATCGTCGGAGCGAACAATGAAGGCCTCTCGCTAGCCGAGCAGCTGATGACCATGAAGTCTTCCGGTTTTCACATTATCGGCTTTGTCGATAAGAAGCTGCCCCTCGGAACTACCCTGGCGCGCCACCTGCAGGTGTTGGGTACCGTGGATCAGCTGGATGAGATCATCAAACATTACGAAGTCGAGGAATTGATCCTGGCGAGCAGCGCAATTTCCTCGCGTGACCGCATGCTGGATATCTTCCAGAAGTACGGGATTTCGAGTGACGTCAACGTGCGCATGTCTTCAGGGCTGTATGAGATCATCACGACCGGATTAACTATCAAAGAATTTGCCTACGTTCCGCTGGTCGGCGTCAATAAGGTTCGCTTAACCGGCGTGGACGAATTGCTCAAGCTGGGGTTAGATTACATCCTCACGCTTCCAGGTCTGATCCTGATCTCACCGGTCTTACTGACGATCGCGCTGTTGGTCAAGCTGGACTCGCCCGGGCCGATCATCCACCGGCGGCGGGTTATGGGGGTCAATGGACGCCAGTTTAACGCTTACAAGTTCCGCACGATGTACGAGAACGGCGATGAAATCCTGGATTCTCACCCATACTTGAAGTCCGAACTCGCCCGTAACTTCAAGCTCAAGAAGGACCCCCGGGTTACCCGGATCGGAAGCTTCTTACGCAGGACCAGTATGGATGAGCTGCCGCAGCTGTTCAACGTGGTTAAACGACAGATGTCACTGGTCGGCCCGCGCATCATTACCCCGGCAGAGGTGGAGAAGTACAACAAGTGGGATATCAACTTGCTCACTGTGCGCCCGGGGATCACCGGTTTATGGCAGGTGAGCGGCCGCTCGGACGTGAGCTACGAAGAGCGGGTGCGCCTGGATATGCACTATATCCGAAACTGGAGCATCTGGTTCGACTTTCAGATCCTGTTCCAGACCCTGCCGGCTGTCCTCAAGCGCCGCGGGGCTTATTAACCCTTGACGGTCAAAGTATGAGATAATAGGCGTTTCTGGGGGAACAACAGTATATTTACCAAGAGGAGAATAATCGTGAAAGTCCTGGTTACCGGAGGAGCCGGATTCATCGGCTCGCATGTGGTTGATAATTATGTTAATAATGGGTACGAGGTGGTCGTCGTCGATGATCTATCGACAGGCCGCCTGTCTAACTTAAATCCCGGAGCAACTTTTTACCAGATGGATATTCGCAGCCCCGAAATCGCGGGCATCTTCGCGCGGGAACGCCCCGACTTCGTCAACCATCACGCGGCTCAGATGGATGTGCGCCGGTCTGTGATCGATCCACTCTTCGACGCCGATGTGAACATCCGGGGATCGATCAACCTGTTGGAGTGCGCTCGCCAGTACCAGGTAAAACGCGTCATCTATATTTCGACGGGCGGTGCTGTCTACGGAGAGCCCGAATATCTGCCCTGCGATGAAGCCCATCCGATCAACCCGATCTGTCCTTATGGCGCCAGCAAACACACCGTCGAGCATTACCTGTTCATGTACCAGCAGAATTACGGGCTGGAATACAACGTTCTGCGCTATCCGAACGTTTATGGCCCCCGGCAAGACCCCCACGGGGAGGCCGGCGTGGTGGCGATCTTTACCGGGCAGATGTTGGATGACAAGCAAGTCGTCATCAACGGCGATGGGGAACAACAACGCGATTTTGTTTATGTGGGGGATTGCGCGCGGGCCAACGTAATGGTGACGACCAGCGAGCAAATCAACCAGATCTATAACCTCGGCTTCGGCCGCGGGTCGGACGTTAACGAAGTCTTCCAGGTTCTGAAACAGGTCATCGGTTATGACCGCCAGGCAATCTACGGTCCAGCCAAGACGGGTGAGACGCGCCGCATCTACCTGGATGCCAGCAAGGCGCGCCGGGAGTTGGGGTGGGAACCAACCATTACCCTGGAAGAGGGGTTAGAAAGGACCGTTGAATACTTCAAGAAGGCTGAACGAATCGCGTAGGTCCTTCCTGATTCGGTTTTTATCTTAGATTGAGGTAACCACGGCTGCGGCTGCACCTGTGGGGGTTTGTAAAGGAGAGAGCATGAACACCATCCAGAATTATCTCGTGGATCTGAAACGAACTTTAGATGGTTTGCCGCAGGAACGCATCCAGCAGGTGATCGAAATCCTGCATGAAGCCCGTCTGAACAAGCAGCAGGTTTTTGTCATGGGAAACGGAGGCAGCGCCTCGACTGCCTCGCATTTCGTTTGCGATCTGGCAAAAAACACCCGCGCCAGGAGCGTTCCGAACTTCAAGGTCATCGGGTTGACCGATAACATGGCGATCTTCTCGGCCCTGGCAAACGACGATGGATACGAGAATGTTTTCGCCGACCAGCTCGCCAGCTACGTGCAGGCCGGCGACGTGGTGATCGGGATCTCCACATCAGGCAACTCTCCGAATGTCCTGCGCGCCATCCAGCTGGCAAACACGATCCCCGCAAAGACGATTGGTTTTACCGGATACAACAGCGGGAAATTGGGTTCGTTGGTGGATGTAGACCTGCACGTCCCCAGCGATTGCATCGAGCACGTCGAGGATATCCACCTGGTGCTAGAGCATCTAATCTGTAAAGCTTTAAGAGAGCGAGGGATGGAGAGCGACCTGCTGAATCAGGCCTTATCGATCTTGCCCGGGGTAGCCATCCAGGAGGAGAGCTCTGCGCTGGATTAGGTCATCCAGCGCCTCGGCCAGATCGTTATAGACCAGCAACGAATTTAAAAGAGATGGATATGCCATCTTCTCCTGGGCAGCTCCTCGACCGGTACGGACCAGGATATTCAGGGGAATACCGGCAGAGCGTCCGGCTTCCAGGTCAGTCAAGGCATCGCCAATCAGAATCGAGCGGCTCAAATCAATCGAATGAGCTTCGGCGGCTTGAAGAAGTAAGCCAGGGCGAGGTTTCCGGCAATCACACCCATCCTCCGGTGCGTGGGGACACATCCAAACAGCATCTACCCGTCCACCAGCGCGCTTAATTTGAGTGACAAGACGGGTGTTGATTTCATTTGCATCGCTCAGGGGGATAAGTCCTCGACCGACAGCGGATTGGTTCGTGACGATGATGATCTTGAAGGCGCTGGTCTGGAGGCGAGCCAGGGCAGCCAGTGCTCGTGGAAAGACGATCACGTCCGACCAAGAGCGGACATAGTCCGGGCGGTTTTCGATGATTACACCGTCTCGGTCCAGGAACAGGGCAGGATGCATCTTCCCAATTATACCTGTCGGTTCTGGCGGCAATTGTGTGGTTGTGTGGTTCACATATTGACCGAAAGGGATTATTAAGATAACATTCATCAAAATATAATCCTGTGTGTGTGCTGGACAATCTATAAAGGTTCAGGGTGGGAAATCGGCTGGTTGAACTCCCTACAAAAATATGACCGACAGCATCCTTCTTTATTTAAGCCGGCAGGCCTCGAGCATTTGGCGCTACTTGTTGGAACAAAGCCTCTTTTCC
>DATDRQ010000240.1:0-7619 GCA_035291645.1 Anaerolineales bacterium | reverse complement strand
GAGTAAAGCCCGTCTGGCCAGCCCAGAACAGCGCTGGGACGTGGCGCTGGAGAAGTATGCTCAATTGAGCGAAACCCTGGAAGCAAGGGGCCTGCGCCTGTGGTTGGCGCAACTGCTGCGCGAGTGGGCGGAGGTCTATCTAAGCCGCGGCAAGCCCGGCGATAGCCAGCAGGCGCGCCAGCTGCTGGAGAGAGCGCTGGCGCTCTATGAAGAGATGGAGATCCCCTATTATGTGGGGATTGTGAAGGACCGGCTGGGGGAGATCGAGGCCTGATTCACCAATTATATCGGGACATTGTCCAACCGGCGGGTGCGCCAGATTCTCGACTAGGGCAATCGCATTTCAACCAGACAATACCTTGAGCAGGTAGTCTTCATTCCACCCGGCCTGTAAGCGCTTAGCCTGAATGCCACCTTTGGCTGTTTTCTCCTGCTTGAGCAGGTTCAATGCCATATGACGCAAGATGGCAAAATTCTCTGGAGCATGATCTTTGCGCACCCGGCTGGCATCTTCCCGGAAAGCGATGTCCAGCACCCAATGCAGTTGGTTTTCTATTGTCCAGTGGCTGCGTTTGGTCTTCAAGATGGTCTTGGATGGGGCGGCCAGGCTGGCGATGAAATAGCGGGTCTTGACTTCGACTTGGTCGCCCTGTTGTCGTTCGGTGACAATCATGGCCAAGGTTTTCAACCCCACCCACTTTTCACCTTCGCGCAGATAGGCCAGGTACTCTGCGTCGGAAGTCGCCCAACACTGGCGGATCTCGAGACGTCCATGGTTTTTGTTGACCTGTTTGGCATAGGTGAAGGGGCTTTGGTGGAAGTCCTGCTGGCGTTCCAGTTGAAACAGGTATTCCAGGTCTTCGTACAGATGGCCCTGGTTTTCTTTGACCGCCAACAAGTAATCGCCGCCTTGCTCAACAATCTGCCTGGCGATCTCAGTTTGGGTTCCTATCGCATCAATCGTCACCAGGCAGCCGCTCAAATCCAGCATCTGTAACAACTGGGGAATGGCCGTGATCTCATTGGAGTTCTCATCCACCTTCACCTGCCCCAGGACCAGCTGGTTGGCGGTAGCCCAGGCGCTCACCAGGTTGATCGCTTCTCGCCCACTGGCCGCATCCGCAGAACCGCGTAGCTGCTTGCCATCTACGGCAATGACTTGCCCTTGGGTCAGCTGGTTGATCGCCTGCACCCATTCCGTAAAGCGGCGCCGAAACTCTTCTGAGTTGATCAAGGCAAAGACCCGCCCAAAAGTGTCGTGAGAAGGGATCCCGTTGGGCAATTCCAGGAACTTCTTCAGCCAGCCTTGCTTGTTCTTCCCGAACAACTCGATGTCACTCCAACTGTCTGCTCCACAGATGACCGCACAGATCGCTATCACCAGGATGTCCATCAACTTGTGGCGCTTGGCGTTCCCAATCCGGGGATCGCGTAACTTGCCAAAGTGGGCTTCTATTCTTGCGGTCGGTTTCGTCTCCATCGCTGCACTCCTTCCTTCGTGCAGCGATTCTCTCACATGTCCGCTCTAATGCGATTGCCCTAGATTCTCGACGGGATGCGGCTGCTCATCGAACCGCGCGAGTTGTAAAACTTTCTAGACCCCGATAATTTCCCCCTTGAGTGTTGCCCACTTAAACCAGGCTCCCGCCGCCGTCCTCGGCGGCGACTCCCCGGCTTGTTGCGCCGAGGGCGGCGCTGTGAGAAGAAATTATGGTGTTATTCGAGGGAAGCACCATCGCATACACATGTGCGCATTTATCCCACCATTTCAACCGGTTTGGTGTAAACATTGAACTGTGGCGGACGCTCGAGGTGCTTCTTGACCGCGCACAGCTCCGCCGAGCGCACCAGCGAAGGCAGGTACTTCTCGGGGAAGGAGGGCGGCACCTGGATCTCGACGTCGATCTGGCCGACCATGCCCGTGGCGAGATCGCTGTGGGTGCGCTGCACGATGCGGATGCCGTCGGTGGGTAAACCGCGCTGCTTGCAAAAGCCGAGCACGTAAATCCCGGCGCAGGCGCCGATCGAGGCCAGGAAGACGGCGAAGGGCGTGGGGGCCGAGTCCTCGCCGCCGCCCTGCGGGGGCTGATCGGTCTTAACCGTAAAGGCACCAAAGTGGGCGTCGACGCGCGCCCCGCCGGGGAAGTCGATGGTCATTTCCATGGGGGTCATTGTCTCCTTGGTTCGTGAGTTCTTCGTCTGTCGTCTCTCGTCGCCTTCTCTTAGATGCGAATGCCTGCAGAAGGTTACATCCTTGCGTGAATCTGAAACACAACCTTAAAAAATAGTGTATAATTAAGATAAGATTAGTGGGTATACCTTCTCCTCATCCATCCCAGCCCAACCGTTCCGACAATATTATACTGCGCAATCCAGCGGCTAACTCACCTGGCAAGTTTTTAGGTCAGTATGTCGAAGTTACCCACCGGCACGGTCACGTTCCTCTTCACCGACATCGAGGGCAGCACCCCCTTGTGGGAGCGCATGCCAGCCGCCATGCAAGCCTCCCTGGAACAGCACAACCAAATCCTGCACACAGCGATCGCCGCCCAGGGCGGACAGGTCTTCAAGACCATCGGTGACGCCTTCCAGGCCGCCTTCGCCCTCCCCTCCCAGGCCGTCGCCGCAGCGCTCGCCGCCCAGCGCACCCTGGCCGCAGCAGCCTGGGGCGAGACCGGCCCGCTCAAGGTCAGGATGGGTATGCACCTCGGCCCGGGGGTGGTGCGCGGCAAGGATTACGCCGCCACCCACACCCTCAACCGCGTGGCGCGCATCATGTCCGCCGGTCACGGCGGCCAGATGCTGCTCTCCCTGGCCATGGCCGAACTGCTGCGCGGACAATTACCCGAGGGCGCCGCACTCAAGGACCTGGGCGAGCACTTACTCAAAGGCCTCAGCCAGCGCGAGCATATCTTCCAGCTGCTCGTCCCCGACCTGCCGGGGGACTTCCCACCTCTGGTGACCAAGAACGTGCCGCGCGGCTACGAACTGCGCGAGCAGATCGGCGCCGGCGGCTTCGGCGCGGTCTACCGCGCTTTCCACCCCGAGGTCGGCCGCGAGGTGGCCGTCAAGATCGTCCTGCCTGAGTTCGCCAACCACCCGGATTTCATCCGCCGCTTCGAAGCCGAAGCGCAGATCATCGCCCGGCTGGAACACCCGCGCATCGTGCCCCTGTACGATTACTGGCGCGAGCCGGACAGCGCCTACCTGGTGATGCGCCTGCTGCGCGGCGGCAGCCTGCAAACCCTGCTGGAAGCCGGCCCCCTGCCCCTGGAGAAGGTCGCCAACCTGGTGGAGCAGATGGCGGAAGCCCTGTCCGCCGCTCACCAGCTGGGCATCGTCCATCGCGACCTCAAACCGGCCAATATCCTGCTGGACGAGGCTGGCAACTACTACCTGTCCGATTTCGGCATCGCCAAGGACATCGCCCTGGAGAGCCAGGCCACCCTGGAAGGCGGCCTGCTCGGCTCTCCGCTGTACATGTCGCCCGAGCAGATGCTCAGCCAGCCCGTCACCCCCCAGTCTGACATTTACGGACTGGGGGTGGTACTGTACGAAGCCCTGACCGGCGAGAAGCCCTTCCCGGACGAGTCGCTGGCAGCGTTGATCGACAAACAGCTGCATACGCCGCTGCCCGCCATCCACGCCCTGCGCCCGGAGCTCCCGCCCGGGGTGGATGCGGTGATCCAGCGCGCCACGGCCAAGGACCCCGCCGAGCGCTTCCCGGATGCCCTGGCTCTGGCCGCCGCTTTCCGCCAGGCGCTGGCTGGGGTTGTCACAGCGGCTGTTGAAGCAGTTCCCTCGGGGGAGGAAGAAGCCCTTCTGACCAACCCTTATAAAGGGCTGAGAGCTTTTCAAGAATCAGATGCCGGAGATTTCTACGGTCGGGAGGCGCTGGTGCAGGCGCTTCTGGCCCGGCTGGGCCCGGACGGCAAGGCCTCTCTCCCAGAGGCGAATGGCTCAGGAGAAGGCCGCTTCCTGGCGGTGGTCGGCCCCAGCGGGAGCGGCAAATCCAGCGTGGTCAAAGCCGGGCTGATCCCAGCCCTGCGCCAGGGAGCTGTGCCGGGGTCTGAGAACTGGTTCATCGTCGAGATGCTGCCGGGCGCCCACCCCCTGGAGGAGCTGGAAGCAACCTTATTGCGGGTGGCAGTCAACCCCCCCGCCAGCCTGCTCGACCAGCTGTCCGCAGACGAACGCGGCCTGCTGCGCGCCGCCAAGCGGGTGCTGCCAGGCGGCGAGGAGGCCCAACTGCTGCTGGTGATCGACCAGTTCGAGGAGGTCTTCACGCTGGTCGAGGACCGGGCGGCCAGCAAACACCTGCTCGACAGCCTGTTCGCCGCGGTGACCGACCCGCGCAGCCCGGTGCGCGTGGCGATCACCTTGCGGGCCGATTTCTACGACCGCCCGCTGATGTACCCGGACTTCAGCGAATTGATGCGCCAGCACACGGAAGTGGTCGTGCCGCTCACGGCGGAGGAGCTGGCGCAGGCGATCCGCGAACCGGCGCTGCAGGCAGGGGCAACCCTGGAAGCGGGGCTGGTCACGGCGATCGTGGCCGAGGTGCACGAGCAGCCGGGTGCGCTGCCGCTCTTACAATATTCGCTCACCGAGCTGTTCGAGCACAGAGAGGGGCATACGCTGACCCGCGCCGCGTACGAGCAGATCGGCGGGGTGCTGGGCGCCCTCAGCCGCCGCGCCGAGGAGCTCTACAGTGGGCTGGACCCGGACGGGCAAGAGGCGGCGCGGCAGCTCTTCTTGCGCCTGGTCACGCTGGGTGAGGGGGTCGAAGACACGCGGCGGCGGGCGCTGCGCTCCGAGCTGGAAGCGATCCGGATTGCGCCGCCGGACGAAGAACCACTGGCGGCAATGGAGGCTCAGGATATTTCTAGCGCATTCATTCATCATCCTCCATCCTCCGTCATGGGCTCCGTGATCGACGCCTTTGGCCGCTACCGTTTGCTGTCCTTCGACCGCGACCCCTTGACGCGCGGCCCGACGGTCGAAGTAGCCCATGAGGCGATCCTGCGCGAGTGGAGCCGGCTGCGCGGCTGGTTAGACGAAAGCCGGGAAGATATCCGCCAGCACCGGCGGCTGAATTCGCTGGCCAACGAGTGGCAGCAGGCCGGCAGAGAGCCGAGTTTCCTGCTGCGCGGGGCGCGCCTGGAGCAGCTGGAAGCCTGGGCGGCCGCCACCACCCTGGCCCTGACCCCAGACGAGGCTGCCTACCTGGAAGCCTGCCTAGCCGAGCGGGAGGCGCGCCGGGCGGAAGAGGCCGCCCGCCAGGCGCACGAAACCGCCCTGGAACGCCGCTCGCGCAACTTCCTGCGCGGATTGGTGGCGGTGTTTGCCGTGGCGGCGCTGGTGGCGGTAGTGCTGAGCGTGTTCGCCTTCAACCAGCAGCGGATCGCCCGGCAGAACGAGGCCGCGGCACTGGCTGCCCGAGGAGAAGCCGAACAGATAGCGAAGGTGCAGGCCAGGCAGGCGCAGGTCTCCCAGAGCCTGGCGCTGGCTGCCCAATCCCGGCTGGCCCTGCGGGCCGACAACCTGGACCTGGCGCTGGCGCTGGCCATGGAGGCCGTGCGCATCCCCGACCCGCCTGGTCAGGCGCAGATGGCGCTCTCCGAGGCGGCCTACGCGCCGGGGACAATCAGGCTCTTTCTCGGCCATGAAGCTGCGGTGTGGAGCGTGGCGGTCAGCCCGGATGGCCGCTACGGGCTGTCCGGCGATGAGGCCGGGATGATCCTCCTGTGGGACCTGGAGAGCGGCGAACTGCTGCGCCGCCTGGAGGGCCACACGGACATGGTTACTGGCCTGGCCTTCACCCCGGATGGGCGCCAGGCCGTTTCCGCCTCGCAGGACAAGACCTTGATTCATTGGGATCTCGAGACGGGTCAGGTCATCCGGCAGATTTCTGCCCACGAGTCAGGAATTAATACCGTAACAGTCAGCCCAGACGGTCTCTTAGCCGCCTCCGGTTCGGGGGAAAATTATATTGATCTTCCTGGAATTGCTGAAGACAACAGCGTCCGCCTGTGGGACCTGCACAGCGGGGAGGAGATGCGGCGCTTTGATATCTTTTCCGATGGCGTCACCGACATCAGTTTCACTCCCGACGGTCGCAGCCTGGCTATCGCTACGATGGCAGACGGTTACCTTATATTGGATCTAGAAACGGGAAAAGTTCTCCTCCGCCCGGGGGCCACAGAGGAAGGTATAACGGGTGTGGCAGTAAGCCCGGATGGGGAAACTGTTTTGACGGCTGGAGCGAGAACGAATGAAGTTACCCGGTGGGATTTGCAGACGGGAGAGATCGAAGGTTATATGGAGGAAAGGCATAATTCGACGCTTCATGCGGTGGCCGTCAGCCCGGATAGCCGGCGCGTCCTGGCCGGCAGCATCATCCTGACCGAGTCGGACCTGGAGACCGGCGGGCTGCTCCACCGCTTCAACTTCGGCGCCACCGCCATCGCCTACCGGCCGGACGGGGTAACTGCCTTGATCGGGAATCTGGATCATAGCGTCCGCCTAGTGTCGCTTGCATCAGGGGCCGAGATCGGCCGCCTCCCGGCCAGTGTCAATTGGATTAATGGCGTGGCTTACAGCCCGGATGGACAGACCGCCCTGACGAACGATGTTGCAGCACTTCACCGATGGGATATAGAAACAAGTAAAGAAATCTGGAGCAAGGTTTCGCCGTCAAATTTCTGGGAGATCGCCTACAATCCCGATGGGACGCAGGCGCTCACCGGTGAGTTTGGGGGTATTGTTTCTCTATGGGACGCGGCCAATGGCAAGCTGCTCAAACGCCTGGAGAGCGATGGCAGCTTCGAGGGGCATCCCTCCGACGATGGAGTTTATGACGTGGCCTTTCATCCGGGCGGGAAATTCGCCCTGACCGGTTCAGGTGGGGAAGCAAAAGGGGATCACCTGATTTATTGGGACCTGGAAAGCGGTAAACCAGTCTGGCTGTTCGATACATTCGACGTATTAGGATTAGCGATCAGCCCGGACGGCCGCACGGCGCTTTCCGCCGAAGAAGATAATTCGGTGAACTGGTGGGACCTCGAGACCGGCCAGCTTATACGTAAACTGGAGGGGCACACCAATATTGTCTGGAGCGTGGCCTTCGTCGACGAACGCACGGCCATCTCCGCCTCCGATGATGGAACCCTGATCCTGTGGAACCTGGAGAGCGGGACTGCCCTGCGAAGATTCTTGGGGCACAGCGAAGGGATCAAAGAGGTGGTGCTCAGCCCGGATAAGCACCTGGCGCTCTCGGCTTCGCGCGACGGCTCCCTGATCCTGTGGGATGTGCAGAGCGGCGAACCGCTGCGCCGTTACGCCGGGCACGCTGACGAGCTGATGGACGTGGCCTGGCGTCTGGGCGGGGGAGAAGCGCTCTCCGGGGCCAGGGATGGCCAGGCGATCCGCTGGCGGATCGACGCCGACCTGGAGACCTTCCTGGATTGGGTCGCGCACAACCGCTACGTGCGCCCGTTGACCTGTGACGAGCGCGAGGCTTACCAGGTCGAACCGCGGTGTGGAAGCGAAACCGCAACCTCCGCTGTGGAAGCCGGCAGCACATCAACGCCGGCCGCAGCGAGCGGCGCGGCCCTGCT
>DATDRQ010000239.1:0-50227 GCA_035291645.1 Anaerolineales bacterium | reverse complement strand
TCAGTGAGCGCGAGAGGATTCGAACCTCCAACCAATGGCTTAAAAGGCCACTGCTCTGCCGTTGAGCTACGCGCCCGATCGAGCTGCATTCTATCATGGGGGCGTGTGGTCGTCAACTTGGCGTAAATTTCTCCAGTTTCTCCTTGACATAGAACAAACGTTCTGTTATAGTATGCGAAACGAATCTCCGTTTACAATTGGATGAAAGGAAACCAGGAGGTTCATATGTCACTCAGTTACTCCTCACCCCCCGACCGGATGGAATATTACCAGCGAGTCTGGGAGCTGGTGCGCCAGGTCCCGGCTGGCAAAGTTGCCACCTATGGTCAAATCGCCGGTCTCATCCCGCCACCCGAGGGGATGGATGCCAGGGAATATTCGGCCTGGGGGGCGCGCTGGGTCGGCGGGGCCATGGCCGCCTGCCCCGAGTATGTCCCCTGGCAGCGAGTGATTAACTCTCAGGGCAAGATCAGCCAGCGGGAAGGCCCGGGCAGCTTCAGGCAGCGGGAACTGCTGGAGGATGAGGGCGTCAGGTTCGACGAGCGCGAGCGGGTCGATTTGAAGGTATATCAATGGAAAGGTCCGCCAGAGGCGTGATCTGAGGGGTAGGATCCGCCCTCCCACACGAGGTGTTTAGAATGAAGAAAAAAAAAGCAAACCGATATCATATTAACCCCAAGTTCAGGGCTTACGGGAAGGCGCGAGTCGATATCGCCCAACGCGCCAGCGGACCGGAGGACTGGGAAAAACTCTGGAAAACGTCCGCCTACCCGTTCCCATTTGTCTGGGGGACCCAATGGAAACAGTGCATCGAGTACCGGGCTGACGATTTTGCCGCCGAGGTGGGTTTTTTCATCGATATCCTCGGCCTGCCAGTTAACGCATTCGACCCCGATTACGCCATGTTCACGAGCCCCGCAGGAGATTTCTACTTCTCGGTCGTACCCGCAGGCGAGGGTGAGCCGGGCACACCCCCCGACGCGTTCCGCATCCAGTTCATGGTCGAGGACATCCAGGAGACTGCCCTGGAGCTGGAGCGGCGAGGCATCCCCTTCGAACAATGGCCGCAAGCCTGTGTGGAAGGTTCATCCCTCTATATCGGCTACTTCCGCACTCCCCATGGGATCTGTGTCGACCTGTGGGGAATCGTCGAACCTGACAGATCTGAGTCCCAGGCGCACCTCAGCGAAGACCAGGAAGAAGCGGAATTCGATCCAGATGAGGATTTAGAGGACCCGGAGGGACTAGCAGAGACCAGCCCATCCGAAGTAGAGCCGTATTCCGAGGAGACAATCCACTTCAGTTTAGCAGCCGGGGGGATTGACTCGCCAACTTTTGATCCCACCTCCGCTCAAGAAACCTTACCTACGGAAGAAGTTGAATCCGAGGCTGAAGTGGTCGAGTTAAAATACGAGTTCTTCGATGAGGTCTGATCTGTTGCCCTTGATAACTACCGGCTTCTAAGGAGCAATCCAAAGGTTCGATCTATCGGTGTTGGGCTGAAACATACCCTTTTCTTTGCAAGGGAGGACAGGTAGAATGCACAGCATGTTAACCCGGTGTGCCTGGGCTGGAACCGACCCGCTGATGGTGGCCTACCACGATGAAGAGTGGGGTGTGCCTGTTTACGCTGACAACAAACTGTTCGAGTTCCTGGTGTTGGAAGGGATGCAGGCGGGGCTGAGCTGGATGACGATCCTGCGCAAGCGAGAGAACTTTCACGCGGCTTTCGATGGCTTCGACCCGCTACGGGTGTCCGGGTACGGTGAGCAAAAAGTGCTCGAGCTGCTGGCAAACCCGGGTATTATTCGCAACCGGCGTAAGATCGAGGCGACCATTCAGAACGCCAGGGCTTTTCTCGAACTGCAGGAAGAATTCGGCAGTTTCAGCCATTATATGTGGGGATTTGTCGAGGGGAAGCCGCTCATCAATGCCTGGAAAACGATGAGCGAGATCCCCGCCCAGACTCCCGAAGCAGCCAACCTGAGCAAAGACCTGGTTCGGCGCGGGTTTCGCTTCGTCGGCCCGACGATCTGTTACGCGCACATGCAGGCAGTCGGCATGGTCAACGACCATACCGTCGATTGCTTTCGTTACGCTGCCTGCCAGGCTGTCGCCCGCGGCTCGGACGAGCTGCGCTAATCGGGAAAGTAAACCGTCAGGTGTCGGGTTTTATGAGCATTATACTGGATACCGAAATACGGCATGCGACGCTGGTCCGAGCTGCGCCTGCAAGAGCACGGCTATCAGGATACCCCTACCGGGCGAAAGGCCTTTGCAGATTGTGCCTGCGGGTGGGGTGAGGCGTTGACACTGCTCAAGTTCTACGTCGAGTACGGGTTGAAGGATTAAATGGACGAACTAACCATCCATCCGGTCACCCCTGGCCGGTGGGGTGACCTTGAAACCCTGTTCGGGCCGCGTGGCGCGGTCGGCGGCTGCTGGTGCATGTGGTTCCGCCAGAAGCGTTCCGAATATGAGCATCTTAAAGGGGAGGGCAACCGCCAGGCGCTGAAGGCGATCGTCGAATCAGGCGAGGTGCCGGGCTTGCTGGCATATTCGGAGGGTAAACCGGTGGCCTGGTGCTCGGTCGCGCCGCGCCGGGCCTTCCCCTCCCTGGACCGTTCGCCGGTCTTGAAGCCGGTAGACGACCAGCCGGTCTGGTCGGTGGTGTGTTTCTTCATCGCCAGGAAATATCGCCGGCAAAAGCTTTTGCAGGCGTTGCTGCAAGCCGCCCTGGAATATACCCGCCAGCAGGGGGCGCGCATCCTGGAGGGTTACCCAATCGAGCCCAAGAAGGATAGCGCCCCGGACATCTACGCATTCACCGGCTTAGCTTCCACCTTCCGCCAGGCCGGGTTTGTCGAGGTCGCCCGGCGATCCGAGACTCGCCCGATCATGCGGTATTATCTTGATGAAGCAGCTGTGGGGTGAGGCATGTTTTTCCCCTCGTGTTCCATCCCGTCTCGTTCTGTTCTGGTGATAGAATCGTTGAGAGCCGGGAACGCCGACCCGGCTCTCTCTAAGGAGGAGAAGAAGAGAAATCGCCCTTCGACGATGATCTTAGCACCTATCGGTTAATTCTGCTTGACGCTTACCCTACGCTTACCCTACGATTACCCACCAATATTGTAAAGGTTTCCAGGATTCGCATGGATTTTGCCATCCAAACCGAAAAACTAGGCCGGATTTACAGGATCCGGGGAGGGAAAAAACAGCAAGCCAAGCAGCTGGTTGCCCTGCAAGAAGTCGACCTGGAGGTGCGCAGAGGCGAGCTGTTCGGGCTGCTGGGTCCCAACGGGGCCGGGAAGACCACTCTAATCAAGATCCTGACCACCCTGCTTGCTCCGAGCAGCGGGCGGGCCTGGGTGGCGGGGATCGACGTCGCCAAAGAACCCGATCGGGTCCGCCCGCGCATCAACATGGTTTCAGGCGGGGAGTCTTCCGGCTATGGCCTGCTGACGGTGCGCGAGAACCTGTGGATGTTTTCGCAGTTCTACGGGTTAGATTCGGCGGAAGCGAACCGGCGCATCCAACACCTGCTCGAAATCGTCGGCATCGGCGACCGGATCAACTCCAAATCCTCCGATCTGTCGACCGGTCTGCGCCAGAAGATGAACATCGTGCGCGGCTTCCTGACCGACCCGGAGGTGCTTTTCCTGGACGAGCCGACTCTGGGGCTGGACGTGGGGGCGGCGCGCGACGTGCGTCGCTTCGTGCGCGCCTGGGTCGATGACAACCCGGCTCGTACCCTGCTCCTGACGACCCATTACATGGTCGAAGCGGACGAGCTATGCGACCGGGTAGCGATCATCAATGCCGGCCGCGTGCTGGCCTGCGATACTCCCGCCAACTTGAAACATCGCCTGCGCCAGGAGGCCATCTTTCAGATCGAGGTCAGCCCGCTTAATGGCCTGGGCATCGCGACGCTGGAAGGGCTGCCGGGGGTTGAACGGGTCGTTCACCACGAGAAGGATGGTGGGGCTATGCTGGAGTTCTTCCTGGCGGAGGAGCCTGTGCTGGGAAGCGTGATCAACACCCTGACCGCCAGCGATGTGCGCATCCTCAATCTGCAGAAGTGCGAGGCGACCCTGGAGGATGTCTTCGTCGACCTGGTCGGTCGCAGTATGGCTGAAGTCGAGAGCGCGGAAAAGGAAGCCGAAACTCCGCCCGGTGAAGGCCTGCAAGAACCGGATTCATTGTAATACTCATGGTTACTCTTCCTGAACTCGAACACCGGAAAGCAACCGGCTGGCGTTTGTTCCTGAAGACGGTGATCGCCCGGGCTTACCCGCGTATCGTGGGGCAGCAGCGCGAGCGCTCCTGGTTGTTCTTCGACGTGCTGCTGCCCATGCTGGCGGTCTCCGCGTACGTGTTCGTCTACCGGGCGATCGGCGCACCGGAGGAATACATCGGCTTTGTCGTCATCGGCGGCGCCATGACGGCCTTCTGGATGAATATCCTGTGGAGCATGTCTAGCCAGCTGTACTGGGAGAAGGAGCAGGGCAACCTGGCGCTGTATATCATGGCGCCGAACTCGATGATGGCGGTCCTGCTGGGGATGGCCCTGGGTGGGCTGGTGGCGACCGTGTTGCGCGCACTCGCAATCCTGGCGCTTGGGACCTGGCTGTTCCAGGTCGATTTTTCTGTGAGCAGTTACGGGGCGCTGCTGGTCGTGTTCTTCCTGGCGATGGTGGCGCTGTACGGCATGGGCATGATGACGGCCTCCATCTTCCTGCTGCTCAGCCGGGAGGCCTGGCACCTGGCCAGCCTGGCGCAGGAGCCGGTCTACCTGGTCTCCGGTTTCTACTTCCCGATCCGGAGCCTGAACTTCTGGGTGGCTGCGGCGGCCTCGCTCATCCCGCTCACATTGGGGCTGGACGCCATGCGCCAGCTGGTCTTCCCCTCCGGCCCGGCCCTGGGCTTCCTGACCGTGGGTGTGGAGATCCTGATCCTGGTGATTCTTTGCGTTGCCTTCCTGGTGGGGGCATACCTGCTACTGGCTCATATGGAGCGGCTGGCGGTGCGCGAGGGCCGGCTGACGGAGGTGAGGCGGTGATCGCCAAAACGAATGCCCCGGGCACCTTCTGGCGTTCGTTCAAAACCGCGGCCTGGTTGGGCTGGCAGATCGAGTCGAACTGGACCGACCCGTTCCTGTTCGCCATTTATTCGATCGTCAAGCCGATCTCCAGCGCGGCCATTTTGGTGGTGATGTACAGCATCATCACCGGCGCGGATTTCACCTCGCCGATCTTCACCTACATCTACCTGGGCAACGCCTTTTACATTTACGTCGGCGCGGTCATGGGCGGCATCTCCTGGGCGGTGATCGACGACCGCGAGCATTACAAGACGCTCAAGTACATGTACGTGGCGCCGATCCACATCCCTACCTACCTGGCCGGGCGCGGGGTAGCCCGCTTCCTGATCGGGACGATCTCGGTCTTTGTCACCATCCTGTTCGGGATGCTTTTCCTGAGCCTGCAAATCGACCTGGGGGCGATTAATTGGCCGCTGTTCACACTCACCCTGGCGATCGGCGTGCTGATGCTGGCGATGATGGGGCTGCTGTTGGCGGGGGTGACCCTGTTGATCGCCCACCACGTCTGGTTCCTGGGGGAGGCGGTCGCCGGGGCGCTGTATCTGTTCAGCGGGGCGATCTTCCCGCTGGAGGTGCTGCCTCCCTTCCTGCGCTGGATCGGCTACCTGAATCCGGTGACCTACTGGCTGGAGCTAATCCGCCGCTCGCTGGTGGGATCGATCGCAGACGCCTATCCGACCTTTGCAAGCCTGAGCAACACCCAGCTGCTGGGTATTTTAGCCGGCCTGACGCTCACCTTTGCCGTTCTGTCGGTGTACGTCTTCCGCTGGTGCGAAGAGCAGGCGCGCGAGAGGGGGTTGATCGATATGGTCAGCAATTATTAAGGGATCAGGGAGGCTGGAGATGAAGACTGCGTGGATCGGTATCCTCGAAACTAGCCCGCTGGGCCCGGTGTGGGTCGCCGTCTCGGAACTGGGACTGGTCGCGGTCGAGGTGGACCGCGACCGGCTGGCGATCGAGGCCGCAGCCCATCGGCTGGGTTTCGAACAGGTGATCCAAGAGCAGGAGAACACCTCGGAAGCGGTCTCTCAGATCGCCGAATACCTGGCCGGGAAACGAAGGATCTTCGACCTGGCGATCGACTGGGCCGTGCTGAGGCCGTTCCAGCAGGAGGCATTGCACGCCACCTTCGAGATACCCTACGGCGAATCGCGCACCTACGGCGAGATTGCCCATAGCCTGGGCAGGCCACGCGCCGCCCGGGCGGTCGGGCGCGCCGAGGCGACCAATCCGATGCCGCTGGTCATCCCCTGCCACCGGGTGATCGGCGCGGACGGGGGTCTGCACGGCTACGGGGCCGGAAATGGGCTGGAGACTAAGGAGTGGCTGCTGAATCTCGAAAAGGCGAGCCGTTAGAGCGTGCGGGCCACCTCCGCCAGCGTATCCGCTAGACGGTTGAGCACCTCGTCGAGCTGCTCGTAGGTGATCACCAGCGGCGGTTCGATGCGGATGGAATGGGCGCTGGTGAGCATGCCCGCCACCAGCACGCCGCGCTTGAACAGCCCAGCCGCCACCTGGTAGCCGATCTCTGGCGTGTGGAAATGCTGTCCGATCAGCAGGCCGCGCCCGGTCACCTCTTTATAGATGTGCGGGTATTGGGCGGCAAAGTCATTCAGCTTCGGGATCAGGTAACCTCCCTTGGCCGCGGCAACTTCCCACAACCGTTCGCGCAAGGTGACGTTGATAGCGGCTATGGCTGCCGAACAGGCCAGCGGGTTGCCGCCCGTCGTGGTGGTGTGGATGAACGGGTTAGGGTACATCATGACCTGCCAGATCTCCTCGGTGGAGCAGAAGGCGCTGATCGGCATCACCCCTCCGCCCAGCGCCTTTGCGACACAAAGGATATCCGGCGCCACATCCCAGTGATCGACGCCCCACAGCTTCCCTGTGCGCCCCATCCCGGTCTGGACCTCGTCGGCGATCAGGAGTACGCCGTAATGCCGGGTGGCCTCCCGGATGCGCGGCCAGAAGTCGTCGGGTGGGACGATGCCGCCAGCCTCGCCCTGGATCGGCTCCATCAGCACGGCCGCCACTCCGATGCCGACCTTGTCGCAGATCTCCAGCTGGCGCTCGACCGCCTCCGCATCGCCAAACGGCACGTGGTAGACCGGCCCACCGTATAAAACGCCCGCAGGCTGGCGGTAGTCGGCCTTGCCCAACATCGAGAGAGAGCCCATCGTCTTGCCGTGAAAGGCTTTGGTAGCCACGATGAAGGCGGGTTTTTGAGTGTGGATTTTGGCGAGCTTGATGGCTCCCTCGATCGATTCGGTGCCGCTGGCGGCGAAGAAGGAGTATTGGATGTCTCCGGGGGTGATCTGTGCCAACAAGCGCGCCAGCACACCGCGCAGCGGGTCGATCAGCTCCTGGCTGGGCATGGCAGTGCGGTTCAACTGGGCGCGCACGCTCTCGACGACCTCCGGATGCGCCCAACCCAGGTTCAGCACCCCGTACCCACCCAGGCAGTCGATGTATTCCCGGCCCAGGACATCCTGGTAAAGCGCGCCGGAGCCGGTCCACTCGGTCGCCGCCCAGTCCCCGGACTCGGTGACCGATTTACGATACTCCAACCAGCCTTTGTTGAAATGTTCGGCGAAGTTGTATTTGGATTCTTCGATGATCGATTTTCCTTCCGACTCGGTCAGATCGGTTTTTTTTATGATATCGATCCAGCATCCCGAATAAGCCAGCGCCTCATCGAGTTTTTGCGGCATAGAATCCTCCTTGCTTCGTAATTGGTTAGACAGGCTTTATTGGAGTCACATGCTTCTCATCACCCGTCAATATGAAGCTCGCCCGCCGTACAACGACCCGAAGTTGGCGCAGGCGCGGAAGTCGGCGCCAACCGGTTCTAGCGCGCCAAATGCCGTCCAGGCGTGCGGGCGGAAGACTTTTTCCTCGGGGACGTTGTGCATGTAAACCGGGATGCGCAGCATGGAGGCCAGCGTGATCAGGTCGGCGCCGATGTGCCCATAAGAGATCGCTCCGTGGTTGGCGCCCCAGTCCTTCATTACGGTATACACGTCACGGAAGGGGCCGTAACCGGTCAGGTTAGGCACGAACCAGGTGGTCGGCCAGGTCGGGTCGGTGCGCCGGTCGAGAGCCTCATGCACCTCGCCGGGCAGTTCGAGGGTGTATCCTTCGGCGATCTGCAGCGCCGGGCCCAGGCCTTTCACCAGGTTAACCCGGCACATGGTGACAGGCATCCCGCCGCGGGTGCGGAAGCGGGTCGACCAACCGCCGCCGCGGAAGTAGTTGACCAGACCGGCATGCCAGGTAGTCGCCTGCAGGCAGCGTTCCACTTCCTCGGGTGTGATCTCCCAGAAGGGTTTCATGGCGGGCTGCCCGTCAATCTCCTGCTGGCCGGTGGCATCCAGGGCGGCCGGGCCGGAGTTGATCAGGTGCAGGAACCCGCCCGCAGAAACCCCGGATAGCTCGTAACCGGTGACGCGTTTGACTGCCGCCGGACTCCAGTAAGTGCGCACATCGGCAAAGATCTGGGCGGCGCCGGTCAGCAGGTTGCCGAACAGCATACTGGCCCCGTTCATGGCGTCATTCTCGGTGGCGAAAATATAAGGCGCCCGGATGCCGTTCCAGTCGAAGGAGGAGTTGAGCATGGCCTCCATGAAGTCGCCATCAGGGTAGTGGTCGGTCCACTGGCGCTGGCCCTGGAAGCCGCCGGCGATGGCGTTGTGACCCAGGGCTTCCTCGCCGTAGCCCATCTCGGCCAGGCGCGGATTACCGACCAACAGGTCGCGGGCAATCAGGAACATCTTGACTGAGATCTCCCAATCCCGGTCCTTCTGGGCGCGCGTGCGCTGCTTTTCGGGCGGGTTGGTGTCCTCGCCTTCCGGGCAGTTGGCCTTTGCCCAGGCCAGCGCCAGGTCATATTCTTCTTTATCGAAGATCCCTTCCTCGATTCGGCGGGTGAACTCGCTCATGTCGATCGATTCGACCCGCATCCCCAGGTAGCTCTCGAAGAAGGGCTGGTCGACGATCGAGCCGGCGATGCCCATCGATACCCCGCCCATGGCTGCGTACGACTTGCCGCGCATCCAGGCTACGCCCAAGCCGGCCCGGGCAAAGCGCAGCAATTTTTCCTGGACGTCCCCCGGGATGAACGTGTCGCCGATATCCTGAACGTCCTGCCCGTAAATACCGAAGGCCGGCAGTCCTTTCTGAGCATGGGCTGCCAGGGTCGCCGCCAGATAGACCGCCCCCGGGCGCTCGGTGCCGTTAAAGCCCCAGATGGCCTTGGGGATGAGCGGGTCCATGTCCATGGTCTCAGAGCCGTAGCACCAGCTAGGCGTGACCGTGAGCGAGACGCCCACCCCTTCCCGGGCGAACTTGGCGGCAGTCTGAGCGGCCTCCGCCACGCCGCCGATGCAGGTGTCGGCGATCACGCACTCCACCGGCAGGCCGTTCGGGTGGCGCAGGTTAGCGCTTAAAAACTCCGCCACGCTGCGGGCCATGCCAAATGTTGTATCTTCCAGAACTTCACGCACCCCCTTACGCCGCCCGTCGATCGCCGGGCGGATTCCGATCTTGGGCAGGTCTCCGATCAGGTGGTTGACCGGGGCGACCTTTTTTATTTCAATCGTGTCCGTCATGGCTCCTCCTAATATTCAGAGCATTCATCAGTTTTTATTTTCAACGCGGACTTCTTCTCCAGATTCCGATCAAGTTCAGATCGATCGGAATGGACAACAAGAGGATTCCTGTTAGATCCGCTCTGCGTGACCGTATTCGACGACCCACTCCAGGTGATGGTCTAGCAAGGTCTCGTAGCGCGGCCGCCCGTCATCATCCCATCCCATCATGCGGTAGTATGTGCGGATCGCTGCCAGGAAGGCCTCCCGGTCCAGGCGTTTGCCGTCCCAACGCATCCCGGGCATGCGCAGAGGTTCGGAGAAGAACCGTTCAGGAAGAATATCGTCAGCAGCAGTCAGGCCCTCGCGCAGGTTGTAGACCCGCATCAGGTGCAGGCGCCGCTCGCCGAAACGCATGATCTCGTAAGCGGAGGTGTTCCAACCGGTCACGCCTGCGAGCAGCTCTGCCATGTGTTGCAGGCTGAATACGCGGGTTGGAGCGATGGCGAAGATGCACACATCCAGGGCGTCAGCCGCCGACCAAAGCGATGCCAGGGCTTTAAAGTTGCGCACCTTCCGCTCTCCGAGATAATCCATCGGGATGCGCTCCAAGATGCCCACCGTGCGGGAGCTTTCCAGGGTGTGCTCCCAGCCAACCTGGGTGTCATAATCCCAGTCGTGTTCGCATATTTCGTAGCGCGGCCCGACTGGCGCGGTAGCATATCCCAGGGCCAGGTTGGTCTGGGTGCGCGGCTCGAAGCAGACCATCTCTTGGCCTTTGACATGCAGAGCATAACGGGCGGCCTGGCCACCGATCGCCTCCGCTGCCCGCCGGCTACCCTCGGCGAGCGTCTCGCCGAAGCCCTCCCGGTAGGCGACTGCCTGGATCCACTCCAGTAAATTGTCTTCGTCGCCAAAGCGCAGCGAGCGCCCGGTTTGTTCCTGCGAAAGCAAGCCCAGTTCAGCGCACTCCATCGCCATGGAGAGCGTGAATCCCAGGGAGGTGGGATCGAGGCCCAGGTCGTTGCACAGAATATTGGCTCGGAAGATGGTCGCTAAACCGGTCGTACCCAGGTTCGGACCTAAAGTGCCGGTAACCTCCTGGTGGATGCCTCCTGCGCGCGGGTCAAGGATAGCCTCCTCCCCAGCCGAGAAGAACTTGATGCAGTTGTTCGGGCAGCCCGGACAGTCGCCATCCCCACGGTAGTAGGGGAGAAACAGGCTGGCCTCGTAGGCGTCTGCCGCCTCAAAGATAGCCTCGCGGTAGTTGTGGGTGCACAGGGCTGCGTCCAACCCGTGCAGGTGCACCCAGGCGGAGAAGCCAGGCGGCTCGAGCTGCCAGCGGGTGAGAGCATTGGCGTGCATGCGGGTGCGGTACATTTCTGTCAGGCGGGCGCACGCCTCGGGGTCTGCGACCGGTGGTAAGTTATCGCCGCGCAGCACGACCGCCTTCAGCTGCTTCGATCCCATTACGGCTCCCATCCCTGTGCGGGCAGCCTGGTAGGTGCGATCGCTGACCAGGCTGGCGAAGCGTACCAGGCGCTCTCCGGCGGGTCCGATTACTGCAGTATGAATATCCTTCCCAAATTGATCGTCGAGCACGTCCACCGATTGATTCACGCGTAGTCCCCACAGGTCTGTGGCATCATAAAAACTCGCCTGACCCTCTTCGACCACGACGGAAAGCGGCCGTTCGGCCTTACCATGGAAGACCAGGCAGTCCACCCCGCTGCCCTTAACCGCTTGACCAAACGGCCCTTCGGCGCGCGCCTCGCCGATCCCGCCTGTGAGGGGGCTCTTCGCCGCGGCTGTGAAACGCGCCAGCCCAGCATAAGGGTGTCCAGCCGCCACGCTGGAGGTCAGGATAAGCAGGTTTTCCGGGCCGAAGGGATCACAGCCAGGCGGGCAGCCTTGCAGCAAGTAATAAGCAGCCAGCAGCCCACCTCCGCCATAGATGCGCCAGAAGTTATCGCCAGGTTGCTCGACCCAGCTGTTCTGTGCAGACAGGTCGATGTGTAAAACCTTGCCGTGGTATCCAAACGGGCTCATCGCAGCGACAGGAGATTGGCGATCTTATCTTCAATCTGCTTGGCTTCCGCCGGGGTTAATGCCCCTATCTCCACCTCGCAGCGGTAGACGCCCTTTGCCGGGATAACCTTTAGATTTCCCTTGGCTTTCTCGGCCAGGTAGCCTTCCGGTTCGGCGGTGGCTGGTTCGATGAACCCCAGGGCATCCTGGTCCGGTGTGCGCGAGATCCAGCGCACGCCGGTGTCCAGCTGGTCGGGGCGGTGGCGCACATAATCTGCGTTCCCATCCGGGTGTACCTGCATGCTGTGGGCCCAGCCTTCCTCGTCGGTTAAGTAATCGATGAAGAAGACCACCTCCGGGTCGAAAGCCAACCCAGGAGCGAGCCGGTGATGTTTTTCGGGGTGAAGCCTGAGCTCAGCGATGAATTCGAGATAACCAGGCTTGGGCCGGATGTGGGAGGGAATGCTGGTGCGCACCCGCACGTGCTCGGGAGAAGCCGGGGCGCTGTAGACCAGCCGCCCGTTATCGACCGGGCGGAAGTTGATGTGCGCCAGGTACATCAACTCCATCTCGGTGTTTTTCAGGTTTGCGATATCGAGGGACATCCAAAGCCGCGCCGAGTCGGAATACAGCTTGACCAGGGGTTCCGCCAAATAGTTATGACTGAAGGCGACGGTATACGTGTACTGCCCGCCCAGGCCGAGATAACTCCCGCGCTCGTCTTCTCCCACGACCAGATAGGCCTTCTGGTAAGGAGCGTTAGGGAGCTCGCCGTGCAGCGGGTGGGAGTCGTCTCTGGATGGGACCCCCATGGCGGTCGCCCCGCAGTGCAGCAGGAAACCGCCATAGGTTTCCAGGTAGACCCGCGTCGGGCGGGGCTCGTTGAACATGGATTTCATGGTCAGGTTACGCCCGTCAAATTCAGCCGACCAGATCTGCTGTCCCTGGAAAGGGAGCATGGCGATCTGGCCGCGCGCGTTGCTCAGCCGCAGCCCGCACACCCCGCTCGGGTAGCGAAAAGCGGCTGCCGAAAGCGGGCCGGACTCCAGCAGGATCTGTTCTCGTTCGGAGAAGAAGCCGGGCGAGAGGTGGACGCGGATTTCCGGTTGGGTCATAGAATGCATCTCCATATGGAAGAAAGGTTCTCCTCACGACCGGGCGTGGTTCAGGCAGCGCCAACCGCCGGTCAGGGAATGATGACGATCTTGACGCTCGCCTGCTGAGGATCTACCAGGGTCTGGAATGCTACCGCATGCTCCTCCAGCGAGAAGGTGTGGCTGACCAGCCGGTCTGCATCGATGGCGCGCCGGGCCAGCAGGTCGACCGCTTTGGGGAAGTAATGGTTGGGGATGGCGTGCGAGGCGCGCAACTGTAATTTCTTGAAGTGGAAGGCGTTGGCGTCGAAGGTGATTTGTTCCGCACCGCCAAACTCGATCCCGATCAGCCCGATGATGGCCCCGAAACGGGCGATCTCGATAGCCAGGGGCAGGCTGCGCGGCGGGGCAGTGACCAGCACGCGGTCTACCCCCTGTGGAACCTGCGCCCGGATGGCGGCGGCGATGTCGTCCTCGGCTTCCGCCAGGACTACGTCGGCGCCCATCTGCTGGCCCACCTCCAGCCTGCGGCAGCCTCGGGGGGTCGAGCGGTTGGAGCCGGTTAAGAAAACCCGCCGCGCCCCGCGCAGCTTGGCCAGCCTGGTGAGCATCAGGCCGATCGGGCCGGGGCCAAACACGACCACCTCATCGGCGAGGTCGGGGTCAGCCCGCTGGAGCAGGTCCAGGGCAACGGTAAGCGGCTCGGAGAGGGCTGCCTGGCGGGGTCGAAGGGCTAGTGAGTCATACGGCTGGACCATGTCTGCCCGCACGCGCAGGCAGTCGGCAAATCCGGCCCGGTCGTTCATGTATGTAGCGATATCCTGGCAGTACAGGGAGAGCCCGTTCTTACACGGCTCGCATACCCCGCAGGCGGTGTGGTTCTCGACGATGACGGCTTCACCTCCTCGCCAGCGAGTCACACCCGGCCCGACTTCGACGATTTGACCGACCACCTCGTGACCCAGCGGAGTCCATTCCGGGTTGTGGCGCACGAAGTGCAGGTCCGTGCCGCAGATGCCGCAGGCGGCGACTTCTACCAGAACCTCGCCCGGGCCGGGTTCGGGCCTGGGGACCTGGCG
Organism: Anaerolineales bacterium; assembly: GCA_035291645.1. Classification (GTDB taxonomy): domain Bacteria; phylum Chloroflexota; class Anaerolineae; order Anaerolineales; family UBA4823; genus DATDRQ01. The sequence continues at coordinate 36,339 of DATDRQ010000239.1, read as the reverse complement.
CAGTTCAAATTGAAACGGGGCTTTACCCCATAAGGATCGCATGGTCGCTCGGTGATCCGTTCAGCCCTTGACGGCGCCCACCAACAGGCCGCGGGCAATATAACGCTCCAGGGCGATCGCCATGATGATCACCGGGACGATCATGATCATGATCAGCACGGACATGTACCACCATTGTGGTCCGCGCGTGGCGTTTTGGGCCGCGATCGTCAGCGGTAAGGTCTGGGATTTTGCACCGGAGAGAAACAGCGCCAGCAGGTATTCGTTCCAGGCGAAGACCAGTACGAACAGGAAAGTGGCGACCAGACCGGGCACTGCCAGGGGGATAACAATGGACTGGAAGATACGGTAGCGCGAGGCGCCGTCGATGGCGGCACACTCCTCTAATTCGATTGGGATGGTTTGAAAGTAGTCGCGCATCAACCAGACCACGATCGGCAGGTTGACCGCGATATAGGTAATGATCAAGGCCGTACGCGTGTCCAGGAGCGCCATGCGCTGAAACAGGATGTAGATCGGGATAACCACGGCAACCGGCGGCAGCATGCGCTGCGAGATCAACCAGAAGGCAATGTCGTTGTTCCCCAGGGCACGCTTGAAGCGCTTGCCAATCGTCTGCAGGATAATCACGAACAGGACCAGCATCGCAGCCAGGGAGATTTGCCAGGGAGCGCCCAGGGTGATGGCGAAGATGGCCAGGGCCAGGCATCCAATGAAGGAAAGAATGGCCCCCAGGCGGGGACGGTACTCGAACCGGATCAAGGCATAAGCTGCGGCCGTGCCTAAAAACAGAGCCAAACCGGCGCTGACCGGCGCGACGATCAGCGTGTTCAGGAAGTTTCTCCGGGTGTCGTTGGCCAGGTCTCCTGCCAGGATGTAATCCCAGGCATGTAAGGAGGGTTTGAAATCGACGAAGGGGATGTAAAAAGGCCCGGTGTTCACGTCGATGGGTAGCTTGAAAGACGTGACGAATAACCAATAGATCGGGAATAGCACGACGGCGGTCCAGATTAACAAGACGATATAGATCAGGATCGTCTCTCCCGGGGATGGCTCAGATAAAGACTTGCGCCGGAAAATTGATTTCAGCATTTCAGATCTCTCCAGCAACGCGACGGCGGATCAGACTGATATAGGCCATGCCGATAAAAGTCACCAGGAACAGCAAGGTATAGGCGATGGCTGCCGAGGTGCCCAGGTCAAGCGATCGCCAGTAGATGAAGGCTTGCAGGGTGAGCGATTCGGTCGCCGTGCCCGGCCCGCCGTTGGTCAGGATGTTGGGGAGATCGACGATCTTGAAGGCCTCGATCATGCGGATCAGAATTAGGGTGGTGCTGACCGGCAAAATCTGCGGGAAGGTGATGTGCCAGAAGGCCTGCCAGCGGTTAGCCCCATCCACGTGGGCGGCTTCCAGCAATTCCGAGGACTGTCCTTCGATGGCTGCCAGGAGCACGATAAACATGAAAGGAGTCCACTGCCAGATATCGCCTAACATGACGGCGGCGCGCGCTCCCCAGGGGTCATTCACCCACGAGAATAAGCCTAAACCCAAGGCTTGCCAGATCGGCTCGAAGGGGCCCTTATCCGTATCGACCAGCATGCGGAACATATAGGCGATGCCGACGGGTGTGATCATCATCGGAATCAGGAAGATGACCCGAAAGAAACGCCGGCCTGGGATATGCTGAGTCACCAACAAGGCCAGTCCAAGTCCGATCGTGTATTGAAAAAAAATGCCGATATAGACGTATAACAAGGTGACGACCAGCGTTCCCGGGCGGCCACCCGGACCGAGTGTGGACATAATCATCCACAATAATGCCGTAATGAATAGAAAAACCAGGACATTCCCGATCAGGCTGCGGGCTTTGAACCTGCGCTGGATAAAGCCACGAAACAGGGCATAGATCAGCAGCGCCACGACGCTGGCGAGGACCATCCATCCCACTACGCTGGGGAAGGCGAACACGCCCAGGAAGTGCGTTTTTTCGAGTCCCAGGAATAACTTCTGAAAGTTGGCCAGCCCGACAAATTTGATCTCGAACCCGCCCTTGACGAATTTGAAGCGGGATAGCGACAGGTAGAGCGAGACAAGCAATGGGAAAATGGCCAGGAAAAGCACCACCAGCACGGATGGCATGATAAACACGCTGCTGGCCAGGCGGTCTGCCCGCGAGGCAACGCGCAGAAACTGGTTGGCTTGAGGCACAGCCATCGTCTCGGTCTCGGCCGGCTGGCTCGCTTCGAAAGTTTTCTGTTTGGTGGCCATAGAGATTCCGTTGTCGAGAACCTCGAGGCCCGGCCCCGCCAGAGCCGGGCCCCGAGTCGATCAGATGGCTATCTTAATTTGTGATGCGAAATCACTTCTGGACGCCGAGGGTGGCCTGGTAAGCTGCGGCTTGATCTTCGCGGCCGAGCTCGTCGGTGATGGCCTGCCAGCCGTCGTAAATCTGCTGGACGGCGGTGTCCAGGTCGATCTCGCCGGCCAGGTATTGGGCGACAGCGGTGTCGAGCACCACGCCCTGGTAGCGCTGGTTCTGCGGGATGCGCAGGTCGAGCACCATGTTGGGGCTGGCCAGGCTGGCTTCGATGGCGCCCAGGTAATTCGTGGCGGCCGCGGGGCTCATCCCGGCTTCCACCCAGGCCTGGCGGTTGAGAAACTGCGAGGTGCGGTAGGGATTGAAGCCGGTCGGGCCGATGGTCACGTCCACGTTGGACTGCGCTGGCGCGCTCATGTAAGAGAAGAAGGCATAGGCAGCATCCTTCTTCAGCTGATCGGCGGCGGCGTTAATGCCGCCCGACCAGCCGCCGAAAGCGGCGAAGGGGGCGTGGTTCACACCGTTGATGGCGTTCGGGCAGGTCGTCGCATCGCAGGGCACCAGATTACCGGTCGCCCAATCGAGCACTTCCGTCGAGCCGGGCGTGATCACCGCGCCGACCTTGTCCTGCACCGTGGAAGTGGCCGGATCGATCGCCAGCGTGCCGATGTCGCCCCAGTCCATGGACAGGGCGCAGCGTCCGGAGGTGAACAGTCCGCGGGTGTCGCCGACGTCCAGGTTGAGCTCGTCGGGCGGTCCATACTGGGTGGTCTCTTTGTAGACTTCCATCGCCTTGCGGAAGGCGGCGTTGTCCACCAGGGGTTCCATCGTATCCGGGTTGAAGAAGGCTCCTTGTGAAGTGCCCTGGCTCTGGATCATGGAGGCAGCAAAGTCGGTGATAAACCAGTAGGCCTGAGCGCCGCGCTTCTTGGAGATGCACGAGCCATAATCTGGATCGCCGTCGTCGTTCAGGTCCTGGCCATGGAAGGTTCTGGCGATCGCCAGATAATCGTCCCAGGTCTCCGGAGGCTGCAGGCCTTCCTGCGCCAACAGGTCGCTGCGATAGTACACCATGTGGAAGTCGCCGTCCAGCGGGATGGTGTAGATCTTGCCGCTAAAGGTGGCGCTGAAGTCGCGGAAGAAGGCCCCCACATCCTCCCACTGGATGGATGGGTCATTCGCCACCCGGTCGGTCAGGTCCTCGATATAGCCGGGGGTAATGTAATCGACCATCCACTGGGGAGCGAAGACCCAGGCGTCGTAGGAATTGGTCCCGGTAGCCGCGTCGGTCAGGATCTGGGAGTATAGGTCGCTGAAGGGAACGACGATCACATTCACCTTGGCGCCGGTCAGCGCGGTGAAATCGGGGCCGCGCCGCTGCAGGGGTTCGGCAATCTGCGGCCCGGTGAAGGTCAGTATGTTGAGTTCGACCCCTTCATAAGGTTTTTCCGCCGGGGCCTGGGTGACGACCACGGTCTCGATGACGACCTCGGTCTTGACCACCTCTTGCCCGGGCACTTCGACCGTCTTGATCACCTCGACCGTCTGGACAACCGGTTCAGCGGGGGCAGCCGGGGCGCAGGCGGCCAGGATTAACGCGGCTGCGATAAGCGTGGTAAGGATATAAAACAACTTGGACTTCATGACTTACTCCTCCTGGAAATGTGATTCGGATTGTGCTGCGACGCAACGCCTTACCGATCTGCTCGGCTGATGGCCGAGATCGATCAGAGAAGGCTAATCGCCTTATAGGTTGGAATGGGTCGAGTTCACCTCCTTTCGCAGGGTCAGACCAATGGGAACGGCCCTGCAAGTGGTTCACCGGCATAATGCTGCTCCTCTGGAAAAAGCGTCTGTACCGGTAACTTGTCCTCGGACGAGGACTTTTCGAAGAGGGGCAGGCTGAACTGCTGCCCCCTGCTTCCACATGAATAGCGCACGACCAGGCTGGTTGGAAGGACGATCCGGGCTGGTGTGTCTTGCGCTGTTCCGCCCAGCCGGCCTAACAGTAACTGGGCTGCCTGGAGCCCCATCTCGTAGGCCGGCTGGACTGCGGCGGTCAGAAATGGCAAGATATGTGAGAGGTAAGGAATATCATCGAAACAGACCAGGGAAATGTCTTTGGGGATATGCAGACCGCGGTTACCCAGGGCGGTCAAGACGCCCATGGCGATGGCGTTATTGCCAGCGAAAATCGCCGTGAACTGTAAGCCCTGGTCGAGAAGCTCGTATGTCAACGCTTCTCCATCGGTGGAGCGGAATTCTCCCCGCAGGATCAGGCGCTCATCCGGTTTGATGCCGGCTTTCTCCAGGGCGTAAAGGTAGCCCAGGACCCGATCCTGTGCAGAAGAGGCCGTCTGGGGGCCAGAAATGACCGCAATCCATCGATGCCCCAGATCGACCAGGTGGCGGACCAATGCATAGGCGCCGGAGAAGGAATCCCCGGTCACGGTGTCAACATCCCAGCCGTCGATGCGCCGGTCGATGGCGACCGTCGGGATCGACCGTTCGCGTAAGCGCTTCAAGTGATCGGCGTCTGAACTGTATGGAGCGATGATCACGCCATCAACCCGCTGGCGGATGACTACATCAATATAGTGGCGTTGTTTTTCGGGATTTTCATCGGTGTTACAGAGCAGGACCGAATATCCCCACTCATGGGCAGCATCTTCCACTCCCCTGGCGATCGTCGTCCAGAAAGGGTTGGTGATATCTGGGACGATCAGCGCCAGTGCGTTGGTGCGTTTATTGCGCAGGCTGCGCGCAGCCACGCTGGGCAGATAGTGCAGCTCCTGGATGGCCCGTTCTACCCGATCCCGAGTGGCAGGACGGACGTTCCCAGCGTCGTTGATGACGCGGGAGACGGTCACTTTTGATACACCGGCCCGCCTGGCAACATCCGCAATGGTGGTCAATCGTAACTCCTGAAGAAGACCGACCAAGAAGGCATGCGTGAGTTGTTATTCTACAAATACCAAGGGAAAAAGGCTCATGAAATCGATTTCATCGATTATTGTAGAGAGAATCACCTCAAATGTCAAGAAGGAATCTTCGCGAATCTCCATATTTTGGTGAGAAGCACACCAGACTGGCTGGGTGGTAGAATTTACCTATACTGAAGTAATAAGGAGCGATCGATGCCTGAAGCAGTCATTATCGATGCCATCCGCACCCCGATCGGGGCGCTGGGCGGCGCGCTGGCCCCGGTGCGCCCGGATGACCTGGCAGCCCTGGTGCTGAAAACGATCGTCGCGCGCACCGGGATCGACCCGGCGCTCGTAGAAGAAGTCTACCTGGGCTGCGCCAACCAGGCCGGGGAGGACAACCGCAACGTGGCCCGCATGGCGGTCCTGCTGGCAGGCTTCCCGGTGGACATCCCGGCGGTGACCGTCAACCGGCTGTGCGCTTCCGGGCTTTCTGCGGTCAACCAGGCAGCCCGCGCCATTCGCGCCGGGGAGGGCGAGGTGTACATCGCCGGGGGCGTAGAGAGCATGTCACGCGCACCCTATTCTGTGCCCAAGGCCGAGCAGCCCTTTTCTTTCGGCAACCTGACCGCCTGGGACACTGCCCTGGGTTGGCGCTACCCAAACCCAAAGATGCAGGAGAGCTACGGCACGGAGTCGATGGGCGAGACCGCCGAAAACCTGTATGCCGAGACCTGCATCCCCAGAGAGGAGCAGGACGCCTTCGCCCTGGAGAGCCACCGCCGGGCGCTCGCTGCCATCGACTCGGGCAGGTTCGCCGAGGAGATCGTCCCGGTGCCCATCCCGCAGCGCAAGGGCGACCCGCTGCTGGTCACCACCGACGAGCGTCCACGGCGGGACACCACGATGGAATCGCTGGGGCGCCTGCGCCCGGCCTTCCGCCAGGACGGCACGGTGACCGCCGGGAATTCATCTGGTCTGAACGATGGCGCGGCGGCCCTGCTGCTGACCAGCTTTGAAAAAGCTCGAGAACTGGGGTTGCAGCCGCTGGCGCGGGTCGTCGCCAGCGCGGCAGCCGGGGTGCCGCCGCGCGTGATGGGCATCGGCCCGGTCCCGGCGACGCGCAAGGCGCTCTCCCGGGCCGGTCTGCGCATCGAGGACCTCGGCCTGGTCGAGCTGAACGAAGCCTTCGCCGTGCAGTCCCTGGCGGTGATGAAGGAGCTCGGGCTGCGCCCGGAGATCACCAACGTCAACGGCGGGGCCATCGCCCTGGGTCATCCGCTGGGCTGCTCGGGCGCCCGCCTGATGACCACCCTGCTGCACGAGATGCGCCGGAGAGCTCCCCAGGATAACCGCCCCTATTATGGCCTGGCTACCCTGTGCGTGGGGGTGGGGCAGGGCGAAGCCACCATCGTGGAGTGGACCGGCGATGCAGGCTGAAGCGCAGGAATACCACCGGGATGGCTTCACGGTCAGCACGGACCCGGCCCACCTGGACCTGGCGCTGATCCACGATTACCTTGCCAACCACTCATATTGGGCGCCGGGCATCCCGTTATCTTATGTCGAGGAAGCCGCCCGGCACTCGCTCAACTTTGGCCTGTACCGGGAGGGGGAGCAGATCGGTTACGCCCGCGTACTGACCGATTATGTCCGCTTTGCCTACCTGATGGACGTCTTCGTGCTGGAGGAGTACCGCGGGCAAGGACTGGGGAAATGGCTGATGGCGTGCGTCATGGAGCACCCCGAGTTGCAGCGCGTCCGGCGCTGGATGCTGGCGACCTGGGACGCGCACGGGCTTTACGCGCAGTTCGGGTTTACCCCGATGGAAAGGCCAGACCGGTTTATGGAGAAGGTGCAGACCGGAGCGTACCAACGTTAAGAATTAATCAGGAATTCGTAATGCCGCGGCCAGACGTAGGGCAGGATTCTATCCTGCCGCCTTGTGCGGCGAGGGGAAAACTTTGTTTGCACGAAACCCGCCCTACGGCTTTGGGGCGTCTTAGATATACAGCCGGTCGCGATCGACCTCCTCGCGCAGGATGCGCAGCTCCTCGGAAGATGGAGGTGGATTACTTTCGACATGGTCGGCGACCAGCAGCTCGAAACCGGTGTTCTCGAGCACCTGCTCGACCGTGACCCCCGGTTGGGTTGCCAGGAGCAGCATGCGCTTGCTCTCCGGGTGAAAGCCGAGTATTGCCAGGTTGCTGACCACCCGGTAAGGACCGGTGCCAGGTGGTAAGCCGGCGCGCTCGCGCCCGCCCGGCCCGTCCAGGTAGCCCGGCGTGGTGATGAAGTCCACCTTCTCGATGAAGCGCTGGCGGTCGTGGCGCATGATGGCGATCGTCCGCCAGCAGTGCGAGCCGACGTCGTTGCCGCCGCCGCTGCCGGGAAGGCGCACCTTGGGGTGGTCATGGTCGCCGATCACGGTGCTGTTCAGGTTGCCGTACGGGTCGATCTGCGCCCCGCCGATGAAACCGTACTCGATAAAACCACGCTGGGCGGTCTCCATGATGTCACAGATCCCGGAGGCGGCGATCGCCCGGTGGAAGGTGCATTCGCCGCCGACCGCCATGGGAAGGGTCTCGAAGATTGCGCCCGTGCCGCCGAATTCGAAAACCGCCACCAGATTGGGAGCGTGCATGCGCTGGGCCAGGGAAGCCGCCAGCATGGGGATGCCCGTGCCGATGAAGGCGGTCGTGCCGTCGGGCATCAGCCGCGTGGCGGTGCAGACCAGCAGCTCGGTCGGGGAATAGGCCTTAGAAAAGGCCTTGGAATCGGCCTTAGGATCGGCCTTAGAAAAGGCCTTAGATAAGGCGTTAGATGCAGGGTTGCCCATCGTCCACTCCTCGCGCCCTGGCTTTGAGTCCTTCGAGGCGCTCCCATCCAACCAGTTCCAGGTATTCTTTGTGGTTCTTAACGCCATAAATATAGGTATCTAAATAAGCCTGGGTGGTTTGTGGGTCTTTGGAGGCTTCCACCCATTCCTTGATGTGCGGTTCGTCGCGCACGTAGGTATAACACATCTCGCCGGGGTGAGAACCGAAGGGAGCGTAGACCACCGCGTCGACCAGGTAGTAGGGGATAATGCTCCGGTCGGGGTGACGGCGGATCTCTTCACAGGGGACGATCTCCTCGGCGCTGACGATCAGCCGCTTGCTGGCGCGCGCCATCTCGGCGGCGAAGCCGCTGATGCCGTCGATCTGGGCGTTGCCGTACATATCGGCGCGGTGGACGTGGATCATTCCCACGTCCAGGATCAAAGCCGGGATCAGGCAGATCGGCTGGCCGGTGAAAGGACACTCGACAACTTTGGCGGCGCTGTATTTGAGCGTGTCCGTACCGAGCATGGAGCGTACCGGGATGAAGGGCACGCCCATGGCGGCGGCTTTGAAACGCCCGGCAAAGGAGGCGTTGCTCCACTCCACGCAGCGTTCCACCCTACCGCTCTCCACCTCCCGCCGCAGGCAGTTGGAGACCCCGTACACCTCCAGCCCGATGTAGGTGATGTCCAGCGCCTTGACCAGACCCGCCCCCAGCAGCATGTCCAGCTCGAAGACCCCCTGCCCAGCGACGCGCAGGTCCTTCTTTCCCTGGCGCACGACCTCGTTGACCAGAGACATCGGGCAGCGCACCGTGCCGTACAGCTCGGTGCCGAGGTAATCGCCGTCATGCACGAAGCGCTGCACGGCCTCCTCCTCGCTCATGCGCTTGTCGATCAGCGCCTTGGGTTTCTCCCGGTTCCAGGCCCGGAAGGCGTCCAGGTCCGGCGGCTGGATCAGTTCTCCGATCCCCGATTCGATCACTTGCATTGTAAAGACCTCCTACTTGTTCAAAGACAGGCTTCTGGTTTACCCGTCATCGCTCTAACCCGTTGTACTTAATACAATACATGAAAAAGCCCGGAGGTGCAACTGGTACCAGGGAAACATTCAAAGATAACCGATCGTCTCTATGATAATATTGACACATTCTGGTTGATTTGAATGCTACCGGTGACCGTCTGTTCATGATCCCCGCCCACCAAACCCGCATCCTGTTCAAGAGCGAGTTGCTGCGCGTGCTGGATTGCCGCTGCGCTGGCGAGGATGGGCGCACTCCGCAGGAAGAGTACGCTACTGCCCACGAGATCATCCTGCCGAGGGCTGGCGCCTTTCTTACTCGTAGCGCTGCCGGTGCTCATCTGGTCGACACCAACCAGGTGCTGTTCTTCAACCGCGGCCAAACCTACCAGGTTACCCACCCACTACCGGGCGGCGACCGCTCGACCGTCTTCATCCTGCGCCCGGACGTGCTGCTTGAAGTACTGGGGGCAGCCCGCCCGCGTTCAGAGGCTCACCCCGACCGGCCATTTTCCCGCTTTCACGCCACGCTGGACACACGCCTGCGCCTGGCCCAGTACTGGCTGCTGCAGAACATAGATTTCGAGACCGCCCATTCCCTGCAGGTCGAGGAAAGCCTGCTGTTGCTGTTGGGCGAGCTGCTCGCGGCGCTGGAGGGGCAGGCGGGAAGATCGAACGGGAGCGCTGCTTATCATTCAGGGAGGGACGGGAGGGAGCTGGTTGAGCGGGTCAAGCTGGTGCTGGGCGAGCGCTACCGGGAAGCCATTCGGCTGGACGATATCGCCCGTGCTACCTACGCCTCGCCCTTCCACCTGTGCCGGGTTTTCAAACGCCAGACGGGCTTGCCCATCCACCGCTACCTGACCCGGCTGCGCCTGCACCAATCGCTGGAAGACCTGCTCGACCAGCCCGGCGCGCCGCTCTCCCGGATCGCCCTCGACCTGGGTTTCGCCAGCCATAACCATTTCACATCCGCTTTTCGAGCCGAATTCGGTCTCACCCCGCGCGCTTTCCGCCGGGCAGCCTCCAGCCGCTCACTCCGACAGCTGCGCAATTTTTTGGAAGCCTGACCCGCCCGGCTGTACTATACTCCTGCACAGGGTCTCACGACCCCTCTCCAACAGAATCACTTGCATTCTGATATCGGCCCAACCTTTTCCGGGCATCGTTCAGGCAGCCGATTTATTTTTCTGTTCGAGAGAGTCGATTTCTATTGCGGGAGGCATCAATATCATGCAGTCGCTCAAGATGGATGCAGACGAAGCGGAGGTTTGGGAGGCCGTCCAGGGGTTCAACCAGGCTTTCGCCGGGAATGACCCTGAACGCTATTTCGGGTACATCGACCCGGACATCATTGTGCTGACCCCGGGCAATCCTTACCGTGTGGAAGGTCTCGTCCACGACCGGCAGGAGTTCGAGTTCGGCCTGCGGGAGGGCTACAGCCGGGTGGGATATTTCCAGGAGCTCCAGCCGAAGATCCAGCGCTTCGGGGATGTGGCTGTCGTGACGTATTACTCGCGCGGGTCCTACGGGCCGGAGGGCAAAGCCAGGACCGCCTACCTGAAAGAGACGGATGTCCTGGTGCGCAGGGAAACGGGCTGGAAGGTCGTCCACATCCACGTCTCCCCGGGAGGGATTTCCTGAGGCGAGACCCAGTGGAAAGGCGAAGGTTGGGGACGGGCGCAGATCACTCCCTCACCGCATTGATGAAATCCGCCAGCAGGCCATACGCGGTAGTGTGCGGGCCGGGGTCGCTCTCGATCAACGAGAGCTGCCCGAGCACGTCGGTCTCGAACTGCACGATGCTGGTGGTGCCGTCCACCCGGTAGAGGGGCGAGGAGGCGGGCACCATCTCGGGGGCGACCCGGGCGCGCACCCCGTCTCCCTCCCGGCGGGCCGAGCAAACCAGCTTCCAGCGGCAGCCCTGCTCCCTGGCGCGGGCGATGTCCTGCAGGGTGATGGCGCGGATGCCCTGGCGGTCCACCTGGTCTGGTTTGAGGGGCAAACCCATTAAAACCGTGACCAGGGCGGCGACTTTGACTGCCGCGTCCCAGCCGTCGATGTCGCCGCTGGGGTCGGTCTCGGCGATGCCGATCGCCTGTGCATAGGCGACAGCCTGCTGCTGGCTCTCCCCGGCTTCCATGCGGTTTAGAACCAGGTTAGTGGTCGAGTTGAGCACGCCGGAGAAGGCCTCCAGCCGGGCGGCCGGCAGCGCCTGCCGGAACAACGAGAAGAGCGGCGCGCCGTCCATCACCGCCGACTCAAAATAAAACTTCTTGTCACGGCGCTCTGCCAGCTCAGTCAGCTGCCGGTAGGCATGCACCACCGGACCCTTGTTGGCGGTGATGGCGTGCATGCCCAGTTCCAGGGCCAGCTTCAGGTGGTCAACCGCCGGTTGGCCGGTTGTATAGTTGACCGGGGTGTTCTCGAACAGCACGTCCGCCCCGCAGCGCCGGATAAAATCGAAAGCATCCCTTGGAGGAGGTTGCGGGCTAAGGCTCCGCAAGTCTTGCTCGCCTGCGCCCGCCATCAGTTGCAGGGCGCGCTCCAGGTCCAGCCCACCCGGCTCGACCACCATGCCGCGCTGGCCGGTGGCCAGGCCGGCGACCCGAAACGTAATGCCGTAGTCCAGCTTCAATTCGTCTTGCTTGCGCAGCAGCAGGCGCGCCAAAGCCTGGCCTACGTTTCCGAAACCGAGCAAAGCCAGATTGAAGTGGGGCATGGGTGTCCTCCTGGGTGAGGGTTATTGGTTTCGGGGGCTGCCCACTTATACCGGCGGCCAGGGATAGGGCCGGCGGTTCGGGTGAGGGTCCGGAAACTTGCCGGTCCTGGTCAGCGCCTGCGCCCGGTATCCCAATGCAGCGATCTCCTCCCGGTTCAATAAGGGAAGCAGGCTGGCGGTCAGCTGGCATTCGGGGGTCAGGTTAAGCATGAGGCGTTCCAGGGCCGAGCACAATTCCAACGGGATCGGCTCGCCGGCGAAATCCCAGATCACCGTGCGCAGCTTCTCCTCACGGTGGAAGCAGATGCCATGATCGATCAGCCAGATGTGATCCTCCGCATCGAACAAGACATGGCTGCCCTTGCGGTCGGCGTTGTTGATCAGCAGGTCGAACAATGCCACCGGACGCAAGCGCTGCCGATCCACATCTTTGAAGTTGAAGTAGTGGTACTCCGGGTCATGCTCGATGTAGAGCTGCAAGGAGCCCGGCCCGACCGGCGCATCTTTACGGTAAACCGTGGGCGGCACCAGTCTCCATCCCAGGAATTCGCTCACCAGATAAGCGGCCACCTCGCGCTTCGCCAGGCTGGAGCGGGGGAAGTCCCACAGCGGGCGCTCGCCGCGGGTGGGCTTGTAGACGCCTTGAAAGCACAGACCTTCTTGCTGCACCTGTACAGAAAAGGTGTAGTTAGAACCCCACAAGTACTCGCCCAGGACGGTCATTTGGCCCTTCTCCAGGGCGGTCAGGATCGTTTGATCCGTTTTTTTCATAAAAGTTAAGTAATGGGGAGAACCGCGTGACCGGCGCTGCTTGCGAAGGGGTGACGGACGGTTAGTGAACGTGCCCGTTTTTCTTTGGGCAGAAGTGGCCTTCCGGTTCCATCGGTTCCCCGCATTGAGGACAGATTGGACGCCCGCGGGAGGCCATATCAACCCCCCAGCGGGACATCGACAGGATTTGCGAGCGGGTGCACCAAAAGCGAACGAGGCCGGCTTCTTCCGGGTCCTGGTCCTCGGCGAGCATCTCACGGATTGCCAGGACGACCAGGTCGCTGTCTGCGTCGTAACCAAGGCCAATCTCGCCCGCCCGGAACAAAGGTTCGATGGGTGGGTGGATGTGCATCTTTTCCTCGATGAAGTCGCCGGAAGCTGCGGGTAATTCCGGGTATTTCTCCCTGATCTCCTCCAGAAAGCGCTCCAGGCCGATGGCAAGCGTCTGAATCTGGAACTTCTCGACGATCAACGTCACCGTGCGGTCATCTTTCCAGGCTTGCAGGTAGAAGATGCGCTGCCCTGGGGGGCCGATGGCATCTGCCAGGATGTGGGTGACCGGTTGCAGATCGATTTCCATGCGTGCCATAATAACTCCACCGCAAATCCATAATGCGTGATTCTAGTATACCAGAATCAAGTTTTTGCTAGAGTAAGAGAAATATCATAATTTAAGGTCAATAACCGGCTGCTGGAATCGCCAACGAGCAGGGCGCTGATCGAGGCGGGTGAGACGCTCAGTCGCTGGAACAGGTCCAGCGGCAGGCCGATGTAATAAGCCACAGCCAGTTTGATCGGGTCGGCGTGGGAAAAGAGGGCGATCATGTCTTTGGGGTCGTGAGCCGTCCCCAGGATTTCGAGCTCCTGGCAGATGCGGCGCTGGGCTTCGGCGAAGGTCTCGCCGCCCGGAAAGCGCACCAGGGTGGGCGCCTGCTGCACGGTGCGCCAGATCTTCTGCCGTTTCAGGCTGCTGAGCGTGCGGTCGGTCCACTCGCCGATGTCCGTGTCGATCAGCCCGGGCCGGGGGATAACCTCCAGCCCGAGCGCTTTGGCGACCGGACCGGCGGTCTCCAGGGTGCGCTCGAGCGGGCTGCTGTAGATGGCTTTGACCGGCGCGCCAGTTAACTTCTCGACCAGCGCTTCCGCCTGGGCTTTCCCTTTCTTGTTCAGGTGGATGCCTGGCTGCCGCCCGGACAGGCGGCCTTTCTTGACGTAATCGGTCTCTCCGTGGCGGATCAGCAGGAATAGTGGCATGGAAGGTCAGGGATTTTCGTTCGAACGTTAAAATTTCGAACGTTTTAACGTTCGAACGCGGCCGGTTTGTGCTTGTGCTTGATCTCCTGGATAGTCTCCTGCGACAGGTCCGGAAGGTCTTCTGCCCGGGTGATCCCCAGGGCGGCGCGCTGAGCTTCCCGCCAGCGCGCCAGGCGTTCAGCGACCTGGGCCTCGTAGCCCTCGGCGGAGGGTTGGTAGAAGTAGGTGCCGAGCAGGGCTTTGGGCAGGTATTGTTGGGGCAGGAAGTGCCCGGGGGCTTCGTGAGGGTACTCGTAGCCTTTGCCATGACCTAAAGCCTTGGCGTCACGGGTGGCATCCTGCAGGTGCTGGGGCACCGCGACGATGCCCTCTGCCTCGATCTTCTGGAAGGCTTTGAAGTACGCCCCGGCGGTGTTGGACTTCGGCGCGGTTGCCAGATACAGAGTAGCCTCCACGATCGGGTAGATGCCCTCCGGCAGTCCGACGTAATCGAAGGCCTGGGCGGCCGCGCTGGCGACCACCAATCCCAGCGGATCGCCCAAACCGATATCCTCCCCGGCCAGGATCAGCAGGCGGCGCAGGATGAAGCGCGGGTCTTCACCCGCGTAGAGCATCTTTGCCAGCCAGTACAGCGCCGCGTCTGGATCAGAACCGCGCACGGATTTAATGAAAGCTGAGATGGTGTCGTAGTGGGCGTCGCCGTCCTTATCGTACAGTACCGCCCGCCGCTGGATCGACTCCTGGGCGACCTCCAAAGAAATGAAGATCACACCGCCTTCGCCCGGTGGGGTGCTCTCCACCGCCAGCTCCAGGGCGTTGAGCGCGTTGCGGGCGTCGCCGCCCGACACCCGGATCAGGTGTTCCAGGGCGGCTTCGTCGATCTCGATCGAACGCCTGCCATAGCCGCGTTCTTCATCCTGTAAGGCGCGCCGGAGGATGGCGCGCACGTCTTCATCTTCGAGCGGGCGCAGCTGGAAGACGCGCGAGCGCGAGACCAACGCCCCGATCACCTCGAAGTAGGGGTTCTCGGTGGTGGCGCCGATCAGCACCACGGTACCGTTCTCGACGTGCGGCAGCAGGGCGTCCTGCTGGGCCTTGTTCCAGCGGTGCACCTCGTCCACGAACAGGATGGAGCGCTTCCCGTACAGCCTGCGGCGTTCGATAGCTTTCTCGACCACGGCGCGCAGCTCGGCCTTGCCCGCCAGCACCGCCGAGAGCGTCTCGAAGTGCGACTGGGTCTGGTTGGCGATGATCTGCGCCAGGGTAGTCTTGCCGGTGCCGGGCGGTCCCCACAGGATGATGGAGGAGAACAGCCGGTCTGCTTCGATGGCGCGGCGCAGCAACCGGCCCTCGCCGACGATCTCCTCCTGCCCGGCGAACTCATCCAGCGCCCGCGGGCGCATGCGCGCCGCCAGGGGCGCTTCGGACTGCATGCGCTGCTGCATGGCGTGGTCGAAGAGGTCCAAATTATGCATCTCCAGCAGAGATCTCGCTGATCATGTTGGCAATTTGTTGCTTCAAACCCGGCAAGTCTTTCTGAACGATCTGCCAAACGATCTCCTGGTTTATTCCAAAGTAATGGTGTACGAGGCGATCTCGAGTTCCGGACATATCACGCCAGGGGACAGCGGGATATTCGATTCGAAGGTCATCAGAAATGTTCTTCGTCGTTTCACCCAATACTTCCAGGTTTCTGACAACCGCGTCTTGGGTCTTGTTATCATGTAAATATTCATCCCAGGTCAAGCCATTCGTATACTCAAGTGCTCGCTCAATGGCATCTTGAATATCAAGGAGGTAATCGAGATTACGCCTGGACTTAGACATAAATCAACCAATCCCGGATCTCTCTTGCGATGTGCGCCCGCCGAGGATCGGCACTCCCTAACTCCAGGGTAGTAGCGGTAATCAAATCCACTTTTCTACCTAGTTTATCTTCAAGATAATCGGCTAACTGGAAGAAAGAAAAGCCAAGCGGTTTCGAAAGTGACACAAGGATATCCACATCACTATCCTCATGAACATCGCCACGGGCAAAGGAACCAAACAACGCGATCCGCTCGACTCCAAACTGGTCGCGCAAAAACGGAAATTCTTTTTTAATAGTTCTTAAGATCGATGACCGACTATCCCGTTTCATATTGTCAATCCTCTTGCAGATATTTCTGTAAACGATTATAACGCTGGGAAGGGACAGGTAGGCGAACTCGTCCAGCATGCGCGGGCGTATGCTTGGCTATCTTACTCGACTCCACTCCACCGGTCCATCACTCTCTCAACCGCCTCCTTTGTGAGCGCACGGGCTTCCCATCTTTCGCAGCCCCTTGCCATGAGCGAATCATATTCCGTCTCGGTGTGGCGGATATGAGCGACCACCGCCAACCGGACGGCTGTCTCATCTAGACTTTTAGCGGCTGCCGAACGCCCGACCCGGCCACTGTGCTTGAGGCAGGCATGTTCAGCGATAAGCGCTTCTCTTCCAGGAGGGCAGCGCGGGAAAAGCTGCCGGATCCGCGCCGCAAAACGGTCGACATACAATTGATCCAATTCCATCCTGCGCTCAGCTTCCCGCTCTCTGCGGCGAGCTCTCGCCTCGCTGTCGCTCAAACACTCCGCTTCGGCCTGCTCCAGAGCCTGCGCTTCGACCAGGAGTCCCTGCCGTTCGTACCGTTTGCGTGCCTTGCTCCACTTCAGGACGACAGCCGACAAGGTTGAGTGCTTGCGGGCACGCCTTGTGAGCGCGGCATCGCCAGAAGGAAGAAAAAGAAGGTGGTCCAGGTCAGCGCAAGCCAGGCAGAGTGGACCCTCGCTTTCAACCAACGTGATCCAGGCACGACGGCCGAGATCCTCACCACATTCACTGCAAGAAACTTCACTGGCCGTGATGAAAACTTTTATATCCTGAGGCAGTGACTCTGCCATACTATGCATATATGGCAATTTGGTTTTCCACGCTAATGAGTTTAATTCCGACTGGTCATAACTTTCGTAATTCCGCCTGTAATGCGGGACGCCGGGCGTAAGTCGTCTTGAGGTTAGAGAGATACGCTTGCCATTCCGCCTGGCGACCAGAAACGATATATGCCTTTTTTGCCTTAGCAAGCCAACGGGCTGCTGCAGCATAATATTTGCTTTGCGTTTTCTCGATCAGCCCTTCTGCCTGCTTGATCGAAACCTGGATAACCCAATCGGGCCGGTGAGTTAAGACAGCGTCAGCCACTTTCTCGATCAGCGGGTACGCCCAATAACCGGCCTGATCCGCCACACGGATGGCAGCATCCCATTCACCTTCCAGCAAGTACACATCTACGAGAACGTCAGAGTGGGCGGCTGCCTTTAAAGTATCCATCATCCTCTGGCGTAGCCTGCTCCAGTCCGCCCCAGCCAGACCTTTCAAGGTTCGATATAACTCGATAGAAGGCATGCTGGAGAAAGCAGCCGAATAGGCAAGAATGGCTTGTTCAGAACGTCCCTGGGCTTCTTCCAGTGGACCTAGCCATGAACCCAGCGAATGTTTGTGACCAGGCAAAGAAAGACCACGTTCTCCAACGGCGAATGCGTCCCGCACCTGACCCATATCTCGCAATGTCTGGGCAATCGTCAATGCCTCGTCGGCGCTCGACAGATTATTCATGGCAATTGACATCGCCTCGTCTTTGCGCCCTAACTCGAGCAACTTGAGAGCATATCGCCGGTGTTCACCAGCCTGCTGGCACAGGTCAAGATATTCATCTACCCGCCCTTGGCGCTCCAGGACATTCAGCTTGGCTTGCGTCAGGTCTGCCTCGCCATACCATTCGCCTTCCTCCCCATCGCTCCATGCTTCCTCATCTTCTTCCCAGTCTTCATCCATATCAATCTGTGCCCAGCCCTGTTCCAGTGCCGCCAGGGTAACTTCCAATCCATCGATGCCGTAATTCGCAAGTTCGTCGGTTATGGGTTCCAAGTCGCCTTTGAGTTTTTGGCGATCGGATCCACTCAGGTCTGCGCTCAGGATGGCCTCTGCCAGAGGTTGTCCCAATTCACTGAAGAAGCCTCCCAATTCACCGTTGGAATCGTCAAACTGTCCGAAACTGTTCGATACTTCCTCAAGCAAAACCATCAGGATGGTCAACGCCCCCTCGGCATCTCCGGCTTCAAGGAATGCATCCGCCGAAGCGGCGACTTCTTCAAGTTGCCTCACCATTCCACCCATCATCCAATAAGCCTCCGACATCCGGTAGCCATCCAGGCTGTGCAGGATATCCCTAACCCGCCGGCGATAGGTCTGAGCTGAAACCTGAGTTCGTCGTTTTCCTTTGAGAGGTGCCCCCTGCGCTTTAGCAGAATTCCTGTCAGCCGGGATCGCTACCTCAAGCCAGCCATACAAATCGGGGTCGCGATCCACCAACCTGGTGATCAATACGACCAGATCCTCACGGCCCAGACCGGCGAGCATCTCCGCTACTCCTTTGCGTTCGAGGAATTCCTCCGGCGTATTAAAGTAGGTAAGAAGCAAGGCAACAGTGTGCTTGCAGAAACCGCCCATGTCATACGGACAGGTGCAAAATGCCGAACGCACTCCGGCATCATCCAGTTCTACCCGTAGACGGTAAGCTGGAGCACTGCTGCCCTCACATTCGCCGGTTAGAATAGAACCCTGCCGGGCTGTGTTATAAACCGCCCCAGAGCGATAATATCGCTGCCCGCGCTCAAAGCTTTGGAGAGTGCTTAGGGAGCGTATGATAGCTTCGGTCAATTGGACTGGCATAGAAAATACTCCTGGAAGTCGATCGCTTGCAGCAGGCTGCTCTCGTCGGCAGTGTGTTATTGCCACTGGTCTAAGCCGGCGACGATCTGCCGGACAGTCTGGTGATCGAGCGGGCAGGCAAATTTCTGCTTTGAGCGTGGTTAATAATGTGGTAATCTAACGTAAGTATACCGACTATTTCAAAGGCGATACCCAATGAATCAGATCTTCCAGCGCTCCTGTGAATCCATGCCCGAGTTGAGCGACAACCGCGTGTCGCTGACGGTTACTTCTCCCCCGTATTGGAACGCGATCGATTACGACATCCATGCCTCAGACAAGAGCCAGCATTACCGCACGCGCGCCTACGCCAACGGTTACACCGAGTACTCAAATTATCTGGATTGGATCGAAAAAGTTTTCACCGAAGTCTTGCGCGTCACAAAGCCGGGGGGCTTTTGCGGGATTGTGATCGGGACGGTGCTGCTGGGAGGAAAGCATTATCCGGTGCCGTTTGACGTGACCGCGCGCCTGGTACAGGAAGGGTGGGAGTTCCATCAAGACATCCTCTGGCACAAGACGACGGCGGGCGTCAAGCGCGCCGGTGTCACGATTCAAAAGCCATATCCCGGCTATTTCTATCCCAACATCATGACCGAATATATCCTGGTCTTCCGGAAACCCGGCCCGGCTATTTATAAGGATCGCAGTAGCGAGCAAAAAGAAGGAGCCCGCTATCCGATCAACCGCCTGTTCACGATGGACATCGCCAACAATGTCTGGCACATCGCGCCCGTCCCACCGGGCTACCTGGAGCATCCCTGCCCCTTTCCCGAAGAGATCCCCTATCGCCTGATCGGCATGTATTCCTATCCGGACGAGCTGGTGCTCGATCCGTTCGCCGGCTCCGGACAAACGCCGAAAGTCGCCGCCTGGCTGAAGCGCCGCTACGTGGGGTACGAGATCATCGCGAAGTACGCCGATCTCGCCAGGCAAAGAATAGCCGAGCCTTTGTCGATTCGTCCCAAACAGTTGATCGCCTTGTTCGACAAGGTCGGGCTGGACGAAGGGACCGAGGAGAAAATTCCAACCCTACGAACGGTGGATAGAGCTTTGCGAAAGAGACTGGAATAATGAAAAAAGGTTCAAAAACCAGCAGTTTTGGGACAAACGCACGGATCAATCATGATTCGTCCACCTATTATGATTCGAGGCTTTACTCAGAATTGCCTTCGAATTATAGCGGGGAAGCTCACCCTGATAATGAATTTCCAGTTGAATATGAGAACGAGATCATTCTGGGCAGTTCCGAAAAAATGAGGGAAATACCCGATAATTCATTACACTTAATGGTAACTTCACCACCCTACAATGTAACGAAAGATTATGACGAGAATTTATCTCTAAAAGAATATCTCCAATTGCTCCAAAATGTCTTCTCCGAAACCTATCGGGTACTGGTGGACGGTGGAAGGGCTTGCGTTAACGTTGCGAACTTAGGCAGAAGGCCATATCTTCCCTTATCGGACTTTATCTCACAAATCATGATTGAGATTGGTTATCAAATGCGAGGTGAGATTATTTGGAATAAGGGAGCAGGAGCGGGCGTATCAATGGCCTGGGGTAGCTGGCAATCGGCGTCAAATCCGGTCTTGCGAGATGTGCATGAATATATATTGATTTTTACTAAAGGATCTTTCTCCCGTAAAAAACCTGATAATAAGGAGAATACGATCTCTAAAGAGCAATTCATGGAATGGACAAAGTCGGTTTGGACCATGAATCCCGAATCGGCTAAAAAGGTAGGACATCCCGCACCTTTTCCTATCGAATTGCCCTATCGCCTCATTCAACTCTATACTTTCAAAGGTGATGTAGTATTAGACCCTTTTATCGGCAGTGGAACAACTGCCATAGCAGCCCTGAAGGCCGAGAGAAACTACGTTGGGTATGATAATGATCAGGAGTATATCAAACTAGCGAAGGAAAGAATCGCCCCTTATGTATGCGCTGGTTGAGGTCGAGCGACCGGAAATTCGCCAGCTGCTTGTATCTGCGGTCCGGGAGCGGGTGCAGGCGCAGGGTCTTCAGTAACGGTCTGGTCAACATTGGCCTCAGGCCTGGTGTCCTACAACCATTTCGATGAGGCTATCAGGCAACCCATTCCTTCAGGATGAAATCAGCGGCCAGCGGATTGACAAATCGTACGCCTTCTAACATTGCCCCTGAGCTGAAATCCTCGCTGAAAACAACCGGCACCTGATTCAGGCGCGCAGCGGCCCATATTTGCGCGTCCCAGAAGGCGAATCGATGATCGCGCACACCGCGGATCGCTTCCAGTACGATTTGCGGCGTGATCGGGTAGACAGTGAAGCTGGCCGATAACAGGGCGGTTTGCTGGGCAGCTGCCGGGACGGTTAGCAGGGGGGAAGACTGGCGAGTGGTCCTGGAGAAGAACTCAGAAAGGCATTGGGCGCTCAACCTGCCGCTCCCCATACTTCCTAATGTCTTAATAGTCTCAAGGGCGCGTTTCTGCCTGGGCTTGTCTCGAACATCGTAGGCATAAATCAGTATGTTGCTGTCAATCAGAATTAGTCCCATAGCGATCCAGTCGTTCTGCATAGATTTCATCTCTGTCAAACTGGATGGGCTGTCCCTCGGGACTCTCTTGTTCTAAGGATTGGATAAAAGCCTCGATTTGTTCCATAGCAGGAGGATCGGGGCGCGTTGTGAAGCTGGATCCATAGAGCACCTCATCGATGGCTCGGCGGATTAACTCCGATTCGCTTACCCCACTGGCTTCCGCCCGTTTTCGGAGCGCCTGGACCTGTTTCTTGCGCAGGTAAACTTGCTTGCGAACCATATCGCCCATCTCGCCTCCTGGATATACACCAGATTATACACCAATAGACGGAATTTTCCAAGATAAATTGAGCCGAAATCCAAAAGACGTACCCTAACGCCAGCGAGCTCGAAGGGTAGTTGACAATCCTCTGTTTTCATCTATCATAATAGTCGTAGGATCAGCTGCCTTCCTGGAGACTGTCGATGGACACCCCAAGACAGTTTCGAGGCTGTTTGCTGGGATTGGCGGCTGGCGATGCGGGCGGCGCCCATCGTGTCAAAAAAACATACTTCAAGCCAGGTGTCTGCCGGTTTTGCTTAGGAGGCAGGGATGAGCATTGATGAAGTTGCGAAGGTCCGCGTGCTGATCGTAGACGATCACGCCGTGGTGCGCCAGGGGCTGCGCACCTTCCTCGACTTACAGGAGGATATCGAGGTGGTCGGGGAAGCCGAAAATGGGCTCGAGGCGGTCCGGCAGGCAGGACAGCTGCTGCCGGACGTGGTCCTGCTCGACCTGGTCATGCCCCACCTGGACGGGGTCGAGGCGACCCGCAGGATCATCGAGTGCAGCCCCCGCTCGCAGGTGCTGATCCTGACCAGCTTCGGCGACGACGACCAGGTCTTCCCGGCCATCCGGGCCGGCGCGCAGGGTTACCTGCTCAAGGACATCCAGCCGGATGATTTAATCCAGGCAGTCCGGCAGGCTGCTCAGGGCAAGGTGCAGCTCCATCCGGACGTCGCCCGCAAGCTGATGTCCGCCGTCGCCGCAGGCGTTCCGGCGGCTGAAGCGATGCCACCAGCTTTAACAGGTTTGAACCAGCAGCCGGCTGCTCTTCCAGAAGACCTGACTCCCCGCGAGCTGGAAGTGCTGCGCCTGATCGCCTGCGGGCTGAGCAACCGCGCCATCGCCGAGAAGATGGTCATCAGCGAGAAGACCGTCAAGACGCACGTCAGCAACCTGCTCGGCAAGCTGGGCGTGGAGGACCGCACCCAGGCTGCCATCTGGGCGCTCCAGCACGGGCTGGGCGCGGAGGCCTGACAGGTCCTTGCAATGCGCTACCTAAGTGTATACCTGATCTACGCAGCCATCGTGGTCCGGGCGCTGGCGGCTCCCTACGAAGAAGAGCAGGCCACCCCGGTCCTGGTCTTTATCCTGCTGCTGGTCTATGGGCTGCTGCTTTTCTCCGAGCCAGGTCTCTCCCGCCGGCTAGCCTGGTACCCCTGGGTATATCTAACTGGGCAGTCGCTGGTTGTAATCGCCATGCTGTTCGCCGCTCCGCAGCTGGATTTTCTGCCCACCCTGTTCATGCCGTTGAGCTTCCAGGCAGGCCTGGCCTTCGAACGCCGGGTGAGTTTGATCTGGATCGCCGCCTTCACGCTCGCCATGGTTTACCCCCTGATGGCTGGTTGGGAGTGGCGGGCAGCCGGCTTAATGATGGTCTTGTTCTACACCGCTATCGACCTTCTGATGGGCAGTTATGCTTACCTGATGCGGCGCGCGGAAGTGGGCCAGCAGGAAAACCAGCGCATGTTGGGGGAATTGCGGGCAGCCTACCGCCAGCTGCTGGACTCGGCTGCCAGGGAAGAAGAGCTGGCCGCCGCCCAGGAGCGCAGCCGGCTGGCGCAAGAGCTGCACGACTCGGTCACCCAGACTCTATTCAGCATGAACCTGACTGTGCAGTCGGCCCGCATGTTATTGCCAAAAAATCCTGGTCAGGCCGACGGGCAGCTCGATCATCTGCTCGACCTGGCGCGCAGCGCCGCCAGCGAAATCCAGATGCTGGTCAGCCAACTGCGGCCGCGTTCGTTGATGAAAGAGGGCCTGGTCCCTGCATTGAGACGCCTGGCGGGCGAGCGGGAGCAGCGCGATGGGCTAAAGGTCGCCCTCCTGCTGGAAGAGGACGGAAACCTCCCGGAACCCCTGGTAGTTGGCCTGTACCGCATCGCCCAGGAGGCGCTCAACAATATCGCCAAGCACGCCCAGATCAGCGAAGCTACCCTGCGGCTGAACCTAGCAGAACATCCCGCATTTTTGGAAGTCGAAGATCATGGCGTTGGCTTTGCGCCAGGCCAGGTAGCCCCCAGCGCTGATCATTTCGGGCTGGCTGGCATGGCGGAGAGGGCGTGCCAGCTGGGCTGGGTCTTGAGGATCGATTCGCAACCCGGGCGCGGCACCTTGATCCGGGCCGAGGAGAAACCGGAATGAACGCTCTCGATCTGAGGGAACCGTGGCTGGCTTCCAGGAACTGGATCGGCCGGGTAGTAAACGCGTTGATCTTCCTGTTCGTTGCGGCGCGCAAGCTGGCGAATAATTTTGGCGAGCCCAGCTTTATACCCGCCCTGCTCCTGCTGGAAGCTTTCTTGCTGTTGTACCTCAGCCAGCCCTGGCTTACCCGGCGCCTGCCGCGTTACCAAACTATATATTCCATTATGCAGATGGGCATAATCCTGACACTTGCCGTGCAGCAGCCCTATGAAGATACCTGGGCTGCGCTTTTCATTCCACTGACCTTCCAGGCGATGCAGGGCTGCCCGCGCCGATTGGCCCTGGTCTGGATTGCCGCTTTCACAGCCTGCATGGGGATCAGCCTCACGGCGATCTTTGGCCTGTGGCTTGGTGCAGGCTACACCCTGAACTACTTCGCGGCTGGTTTCGTGCTGATCTCCTTCGACCTGTATTACAGCCAGCTCGAAACCAACCGGCGGGAAAGCCAGGAGCTGCTGGGCGAGCTGCACCTGGCGAGCCAGCGGCTGGAAGTGTATGCTGCTCAGGCAGAAGAGCACGCTGCCTTGCTGGAGCGTGACCGCCTGACCCGCGAGCTGCACGATTCGGTCAGCCAGACCTTATTCAGCATCAGTCTTACCGCTCAATCCGCGCGTAAGCTGATCCTCAAGGATCCACAGCGCGTTCCGGAGCTGCTCGAGCGGTTGCAAGAGATGACCGGCAGCGCTTTGAGCCAGATGCGCGCCCTGATCATGAAGCTGCGCGTGCGAGAGGAAACCGGTCCGCCTTAAGACCTAAGACCAGCGCAGCAACTGAACTCCCTGAACTTGTACAAAAATCCGCCTGAATATTTAGGCGGATTTCGTTCTTCTGCCGGATGCGCCCCTGGCTGAAATCCGGTATCTTAGGATTGTCACAATTAGCCAGATAAAGAAGGAGACAGAAATGAATTACACGCAAAACCAAGAACCCCGCCTGGCTTTCCGCATTCAATGGGCCAGAACTTTCGGAAGCTGGCTGGTAAGCCCAGACCCACTGGCGGTCACCTGCGATGAATTCCTGGGCAAACCGGAGGAAGCGATCGTCGAGGAAGGAATTTCGGTTCGCCCGGATACCTTCGCTCTTCCGGAGATCGAAGCGGAGGAGTTTGAGCGCGTTTTCCAGTGGTTCCAATCATAGTCATCTTCAATCAGGTTTTATGAACAAAAACAGGAGAATTCAATGAAAGCCTCTATTTCCAACCAACCAAAGAGAAGCGGCTCCCCGGCTGGAGCGGCGCAGAAACCCGAGCGGCTCTACTACCTGGACTGGTTAAGGGTGCTCGCCATCCTCACGGTCTTTATTTTCCATTCCACCCGCTTTTTCGATCTCGAAGACTGGCACGTCAAGAACCTGGCCCGCTATCTGGAAGCGCAAATCTGGGTGGGCTTCGCCGCCAACTGGATGATGCCGCTGATCTTCGTCATCTCGGGCGCCAGCCTGTTCTACGCGCTGGACAGGGGCGGGGCCGGCCGGTTCTTCAAGGACAAGGTGTTGCGCCTGCTGGTCCCCTGGCTGGTGGGCGTGTTCACCGCCTCCACGCTGCAGGTCTACCTGGAGCGCCGCACCCACGGTCAGTTCTTCGGATCGTACTTCGAGTTCCTGCCGCAGTATTTCGATGGGATCTACACTGACGTTGGCTTGCCGGGCAACTTCGCCTGGGGCGGCATGCACCTGTGGTACCTGTGGGTGCTGTTCCTCTTCATCCTGATTTCCTACCCGCTGCTGCGCTGGCTGAAGGGGCCCGGCCGGGGGCTGCTGGACAGGCTGGGCAACCTGCTGTCCTACCCGGGCGCGGCCTACCTGCTGGCGCTGCCCGTCCTGGTTGTGGAAGCCCTGACCAGCGGCACTCCGCTGGGAGAGATAGACCCCGGCGGTTGGGACCTGCCGCTCTACCTGCCCTTCTTCCTGTCCGGCTTCGTGCTCATCTCCAGCCCACGCCTGCTGGAGCGCACCCGGCAGTGGCGCTGGTTCTACCTGGCGACCGGCGCCCTGCTGCTGGCGAGCTTTCTCCTGCCGGTATTCGGGATCGGTCCAAGCGGCCTGCTCGCCGTCTGGGAGGACATCGATCAATTCATCGCCACGCTGAGCGCCTGGAGCTGGATCCTGGCCTTCTTCGGGCTGGGCATGCGCTACCTGAACTTCACTTCGCCTGCCTTGAAGTACGCCAATGAAGCCGTGCTGCCCTTCTACGTGCTGCACCAGACCGTCCTGCTGGCGGTCGGCTACTTCGTCGTGCAGTGGCAGATCCCGGACCTGGCGAAGTGGGAGGCCATCGTCCTGATCTCATTCGCCCTGATCATGGCGCTGTACGAATACCTGGTCCGGCGCAACAACCTGCTGCGCGTCCTGTTCGGGATGAAGCCGTTGCCCGCCAGCCCGGTTCAGGAGGTCCAGCCGGCTCTTCAGGCCAGGTAAGCCTGGTTCATTTCTACAGGATCCAAGCTGGTCCTGATCCATTCCGCCGGTTAGATGCCTGGTCTAACCGGCGAAGGCAATTTTGGTACAACCGGTTGATTAAACCAGCCCGATTCGAATACACCGGGGTCAATCTGAGCACCGAACTGGATAGATATACTCCACAAGCAGTATAATGTTTCAAGTCACCAAGGAGGCAACTATGCAATACGATCTGGTCTTCGAAGGGGGCGGCGCCAAGGGGATGGTGTTTGTCGGCGCCATGCAGGTCTTCGAATCCCTGGGCCATACCCATGGGCGGCTGCTGGGGACTTCGGCCGGGGCGATCTCGGCTGCCCTTCTGGCCGCGGGCTATACGACCGATGAAATGCTGGTGGCGCTGGCCGAGAAGAAAGACGGGCACTCCGTGTTTTCGGATTTCATGTCCGTGCCGCCGCAGCTGGATAAGGAGGCCGTACGCGGCAGCGCCACCCGCCAGCTGCTGAGCCAGCTCGACCTGCCGTTCATCCCCGACCTCTTCGAAGAGCGGCTGGAAGACCAGCTGCTCGGCTGGCTGACCCGGCAAGACAGCCTGCGCTGCGCCTTTTCCTTCATCGAGCTGGGCGGCTGGTACTCGGCGGAAAATTTCCTGTCCTGGTTGAAGCTCAAGCTGGATACGGGCATGCATGCCGGAGGACCGCGCCGGTACAGCGGGTTAACGCTGAAAGAATTCTATGAAGCAACCACGAAAGACGTTTCGTTCATCGCCGCCGATACCTCCGAGAATACCATGGTAGTGCTCAACCATCGTACGGCTCCAGACCTGCCCCTGGTCTGGGCGGTGCGCATGTCGATGAGCCTGCCTTTGCTCTGGCAGGAGGTCGTCTGGCTGGAGGAATGGGGCCTGTACCGCGGGCGAGCCATGGCCGGGCATGCCCTGGTCGACGGTGGAATGCTCTCCAATTTCCCCATCGAGCTGCTCGTCTCGAAGGCGGTTACCGTGACCAGCGTCATGGGCCCAGACCCCAGCCAGCATGTCCTGGGGCTGCTGATCGACGAATCCCTGCCGGTTCCCGGAGCGGAGACAGCCGTCCAGGCGGCAAAAAGCTTCAGCCTGGGTGAGCTGCGCACCGTCCAGCGCCTGGCAAACCTGGTTAACACGGCCACCCGCGCCCGGGATAAGAGCGTGATCGAAGCGGTCGAGGACCTGGTCGTGCGCCTGCCAGCCAAAGGCTACGGTACTACCGAGTTCGACATGAGCGACGAGCGCCGCGATCTGCTGGTCGAGGCCGGGAGGCAGGCCATGCAGGCCTATTTCGACCGGGCGGGAGTGGCTGTAGTCAGTTTTGGTCCGCCAGTCACTTCCGAGGTAGACCAGGCCCGCGCAGCCGACAAGATCGCCTTGAAGATCCTGGACTGAGGTCCTGATTCGATGGTCCTGGTCCGCCCGGAACAGACTGCTGATGCAGCTGCCATCCGCCTGGTAAACGAGAGAGCCTTCGGACAGCCGCAAGAGGCGGACCTGGTGGAGAACCTGCGCCAGTCCTGCCCGGAATTAATCTCCCTGGTTGCTATTGCCGATGGCCGCCTGGCCGGCCATATCCTTTTCAGCCCGGCGACGATCGACAGCCCAACAGGCCAGGTGGATGGCATGGGCCTGGCGCCGCTGGCGGTCCTGCCGGAGTACCAGGGTCAGGGGATTGGCTCGGCGCTGGTGGAGGCGGGTCTTGACCTGTTGCGCGGCCTACCCTGCCCTTTCGTCATCGTCCTGGGACACCCTGCTTACTACCCGCGTTTTGGCTTCGAGCCGGCCTCCTGCCACGGCATCCGCAGCCAGTGGGAGGGCATTCCGGACGAAGCTTTTATGCTGCTGGCGCTTGACCAGCCAGCCCTGGCTGGCGTTTCAGGTGTAGCCCGTTACCAGAGAGAGTTCGACGTCCTAGCGTAAGTAGGGGAAAAGGCCATAGAACCAACCCATAGACGGCAGTGATAGCCTTGGGGGAACTCCATGACCAAACACGCACCAGGGTCGGATGGGAAAAACCCTCCGACAGGCGCTATCCAGCTGCGGGACGTGACGGCAGGCGACCTGCCCATATTCTTCGAGCAGCAATTGGACCCGGTCGCTAATGATATGGCCGCCTTCCAGGCCAGGGACAGGGAGGCTTTTATGGCGCACTGGTCCAAGATTTTGGTTGACGAGACCATTACCAAGAAGACCATCATGACCACCCAGGTGAGACTAACCCACCCGCGCGGGCGCTGACCACCGTTTCCCACGATGACAAAATCTAGAGATGAGGCCGGTTCAGGAATTTGTGGGAACTATTTCATGGACTGGCGGTGGCGGGTGGGGCGCAGTTCGCTGGCGAGTTGCGCTCTGCGGAGACGTCGATCACCTGGCGCTCCAGGCGGTGGGAGGTGAAGTAAGTTTTATCCGGCAGTAAGTCCAGGCCGGCGTTAAAATATTCGTCCAGGATCACCCGGAAGGAGTTCACTGGAGAGATCTCCGGGTAGAGCAGCTCCGATCCGTCTCCCGGCAAGTAATAGGCGTTGAGAATTGAGGTGCGCTCTGCCAGGCAGGTCGTGGAGGGCGAGTCCCAGTCCAATTTGCCCCCGGGGCCATGGTCTCCCTGGAGGATGATGACCGGCGGCGACTCCGATTCCGCCAGGATTTTGTCGATGGTCTGCGCGAGCATGCGGTCCACGAACTGCACCTGCCCGGCAAAGCCCAGGCGATACTCCTCCCAGCTGCCGCGGAAGTCATCCCCGTCGCCGATCGAATAACCCCTGGGAGGTTCGATCGGCTGCCCTTGAGCATCGAAAACGAACGGCGGGTGTGGGGACAGGATGTGAGCAAAGACGAACTTAGGCCCGGGCTTGCTGGCGAGGTTACCAAGTTGCTCGAACGTAAACGTGACTCTCTCCCGGTGGGCCTGGTATCCCTGCCCCTGATTCATCAGGTTGAGCCGGTCCACCAGCATGCTGAGCGGTGTATCTGCCACGACCAGGCTCTCGAACTCGTTCAACCAGCTTCCACGTGACAGGTATAAGTCGACGACCGGGTGGTCGGTGAAGAAGAAGCCGCTCTGGAAGGCGATCGTCCGGTAGCCGCATTCCTTCAGTGAATCCGCCAGCCGGTTTGCCGCGATCAACCGGGTGAAGTAATCCCGCCCGCTCACCCCGGGCGGATTCGGCCCGACGTAATCCATGTTCAGCGAAGAGGCGACCGAGAAGATGGTCTGGATGTAGTTGGTGTGGCTCTGGTCGGCGATGAAGAAACCCTTCCGCTCTAGCGATTCAAGAAAGGCGCGGTTGTCCACCCCGTAGAATTCCGCCAGGACGTCCGATCGTCCGTAGGCATCCAGGATGATGTAATAGATATCGGGACTCCGGGTGCAGTCGAGTTGTACTCTGCTCCCGAATCCCGCGATTTGGGCTGAGGCTGAGACCAGGCGCGCCGGTTCGCGCACCAACGCCGGGAGTGTAAACAGGATTTGTGAGACGATGGCTGCGCTGAAGAGCAGGTTGAGCAGCGGGGTGAGGCGCCCGGCGCCCCCCAGGCGCTGCCAGACTCTGCGGGCGCCGAGGATGACCAGTAAGAAGCCCCATATCCCCAGCAAGACCAGTCTTGAAGTGTAGGGATCTTGGACGTGCTCCTGCAGCAGACGCCACAGGTGCCCGAAGACGAATACGAAGGCCAGCAGCAGGAAGACGAGGTATCCGGCAAAATGCCAATCTCGGAAGATCAGGTTGAGGAGAAGAAGGATCGCCGCGGTGAAGGATAAAAGTACGACCAGCGGTCGCACCGCCAGGGCCGGGTCCACCTGGTCCAGGTTAATGGTGAGCGGGATGAGGATCACGTATAGTACGAACAGAAACGGGTAAAGGACAACTTTCTTTATCATTCTTCCTCAAGGATTAGGACCAATTCGCAAAGTGCGATCCCCCGTTGCTGCAACACCCTGGTCTGCATATTATAGCCCGAACACTTCTCCAACCCACCTAAAAATTGGGGGCAAACTCACGGCAGGAGACAGGCTGGGATGGGCCAAAGGCCGTCTTATTCAAAAAGAAAAATGCAAGTAGATCGGTTAAACTTGAAACAGAAGGGAGAAGAAGATGGGAGTATTCGATCATGTGGCCTTCCAGGTGAGCGATATGGAGGCCGCCATCCAGTTTTACGTGGGGAAGCTGGGGTTTTCCCAGTCCTTTCGCGGGGTTAACGAAGAACAGGCCGAGGAGTATGCCTTCTTCACCTGCGGCGACCTGCGCCTGGAGCTGATCCGGGATTTGAACCAGGCAGGCTTCGCCAGGCCGGAGCCGAATCCCCCCTACTGCCCGCACCTGGCGCTCGAGACGGAGGACCTGCAGCAGACGCTGGCGCAATTGGAGCAAGCCGGCGTGCCCATCCTGCGCGGTCCTCTGGAGGTGCCCGGCGAGGAGACCTGGGTGTACTTTGCCGATCCAGACAACAACGTGCTCGAGTACATCCAGTGGTACCAGAAGAAGTGAGCGGGGTCGCTGGTCAACAAAGGGATTAGTCTGGCAGTCGAAGAACGATTGTCGAGGAGGGGCCTCGTGCGTATGGCGATCACCCGGGCAGTAAGCCCTGCTTTCGAGCGTTGCGAACTAACCCACCTGGAGCGGGTTGTCATTGACGTACATCTCGCCCGGGCCCAACACCTGGACTACGAGGGTTGCCTGGCAGCGCTCGGTTATGAGATCTGCCGCCTGCCCACCGGCCCTGACCTGCCGGATTCCGTCTTTGTCGAAGACATCGCCGTGGTGCTGGACGAGGCAGCGGTGATCACAAATCCTGGCGCAGCCTCGCGCCGTCCCGAGCTCCCCGCCGTAGCGGGAGCGCTGGAACGCTACCGCAGGCTGCTGTCCATCGAACCCCCGGATACCCTGGATGGCGGGGACGTGCTGCGTCTCGGGAAGCAGTTGTTCGCCGGTCTCTCGGACAGGACCGGTCAAGGCGGGATCGAGCAGCTGCGCAGGCTGGTCGAACCGCTCGGTTACCAGGTGACCGGGGTGCCGGTCCGTGGCTGCCTGCATCTGAAGTCCGCCGTCACGCAGGTCGCCGCAGATACTCTACTGGCCAACCCGGATTGGGTTGAGCCACCCTTTTTCCCTGGCTGGCGGGTTATCGAGGTAGACCCGTCCGAGCCGTTCGCGGCCAACGCCCTGCTGGTTGGGGAGATGTTGATCTATCCGGCTGCCTACCCGGCGACCCGGAATCGGCTGGAGCGGGCCGGCATCCGGGTAGAGGTGATCGACGTCTCCGAGATCGCCAAAGCGGAGGGCGGGGTGACCTGCTGCAGCCTGATTTTTGAGGCGCGAGAATGAAATTCGGTTTTGTGCTACCGTTTGGAGATGCCCGCGCGGCAGCCGAGCTGGCCTACCTGGCCGAAAGGTCGGGCTGGGATGGTTTCTTCGTTTGGGAACCAGTTTGGGGGGTCGACGCCTGGGTCTCTCTGACAGCCGCGGCGATGCGTACCCGGCGCATCCGGTTGGGGACCATGCTTACCCCGCTTTCGCGCATGCGCCCCTGGAAGCTGGCCAGCGAGTCGGCCACGCTGGATAATCTCTCGAACGGGCGGGTGATCATCTCGGTGGGGCTGGGCGCCATCGACACCGGCTTCGAGGCTTTCGGCGAGGCCACCGAGCGGAAAATCCGTGCCGAGCTGCTCGACGAGGGCCTGGATATCCTGACCGGGTTGTGGCGCGGGCAGCCGTTCACCTACGCCGGCAAGCACTACCAGGTCAAAGAAACCACGTTCTTCCCGCCGCCTCCACCAGTGCAGCAGCCGCGCATCCCGATCTGGGTCGTGGGAGCCTGGCCGCGCCCGAAATCCATGCAGCGCGTGTTACGCTACGACGGTCTGCTCCCCATGGGGATGGACGAGCGGGGCAGGCCCCGCCAGCTCTACCCGGAGGAAATCCAGACTGTAAAAGCCTTCATCGAGACAAACCGAGCCGAGACCACGCCCTTCGACATCGTCGTGGAGGGCGTGACCCCGGGCGAGGACCCGGACCGGGCTGGCGAGGTGGTCAGGCCTTGGGCCCTGGCTGGCGCGACCTGGTGGATCGAAGCCCGCTGGGAGACCGGCTCGAACAGCCGGGAACAGCTCGAGCAGCGCCTGAGGCAAGGGCCGCCGCGCCTGGGTTGAACGGGCAGCGGATGGTCTGGCTCAATCCGCCTTCCGGGTTCGCAGAACGGCTGGGAGCCGGTACGCCAGATCGCCCTCGACGAAGTCTGGTCGGCGATGCGCTTCCGCCCGGCGGAGCATATGGGCAGGTAGAGAGTCAAAGAGATTATTTCGCTCGCACGAACCAGGAAGGTGCAGGGATTAGCATGTCAACCGAGATCGCGAGGCAGCTCGACCAGCTGGCGAACTACCGGGCCGAACGGGAGGTGCTGGGCTTCCAGAAACAGGAGCTGATCGATCAGGTGCTCACCCCGGAGATCAAGGCGCGCCTGGAGGAGATCGAAGCCGAATTCTCCGATCGCTTCGAGGCGGTTGATCAGCGCACCCAGGCCCTCGAGGAGGAAGTCAGGGCGGAGGTGATCCGGCACGGCGGCTCGGTCAAGGGGACCTTCTTGCGCGCCATCTGGCACCGGGGGCGGGTCACCTGGGACGCCTCCGGGATGGACCGCTACGCAGATGCACACCCCGAGATCCTGCGCTTCCGCAAGCAGGGCGATCCATTCGTCAGCATCACGAAAGTCGATAGATAGGAGGCTGTCCGCCGGGCCAACAGGGAAAGGCCAAGCGGCAAGAGGTGAAACATCGCTCACAAACATTCAGGCGGACCGGAAATCCCGCGAAATAATTTTGAAAGGGAAAGATCGATGGAAGAACAGCCCACCCAAGATATGATCGATAAATGGCACCGCTGGTTCGGCGTCCAAAGCAGTAACGGCGCCTGGGACCTGACCACCCGGCCACAGAGGACACCCGCAGACGACCAGGAGATGCTCAACCTGGCCTACACTTCCGCGTATCACTGGTCGAAGATCGGCAAACCGATCAACATCGCTCGCGGGGACATCACCCTCGCCCATGTACATTCCCTGCTCGGTCATGGCGACCTGGCGCTCGGTTATGCCCGGCGCGCCCTGGAATTCTTCGAGAACAACGAGTGCGAGGATTGGGACCTGGCCTTTGCCCACATGGAGATGGCTTTGGCCGCCGTGGTGCTGGGCGATGCCGATCTGCACGCCCAGCATTACACCACCGCCGGTACCTTAGGTGAAACGATACAGGACGAGGAAGACCGGCAGGTGTTCTTGGGAGAGTATGCCCGCATTCCCTCCCATGTCCTCTTAGACTGACCGGCGCCGCAAAAACCAGACGGGAGACCTGATGTATCCTTTTGAAGAAACCTTCTCTTGCTTCGTCGTCCTGATCCGCTCCCTGTCCGAAGACCTGTTCCTGGCGTCGATGAACGGCTGGTCGCCGCGCGACGTAGTGGCTCACCTGGTTGGCTGGAACTCCCTGATGCGCCTCAGCTGCCAGGACATCCTGCAGGGAAAGCCGCCTGCCTATTACGCCGATGCAGCCAACGATTACCGGGACATAAACGCCGGGTTCGTCGCCCGGTTTGCCTCCCGTGACCGGGAGACCCTGCTGGAAGAGTTGATCGGCTCCAAACAAGTGCTGGTAATCTTCTTGCAGACCGTCGACCCGGCCGAATGGGAAGCCGACCACGGCGTGGAGCACCACAGCGGCGGCCCGGCGACCGTCGCCCGCGTGCTGGCCTCGCTGGAACACGATTACCTCGATCACACCCGCCAGATCGAAACCTGGCTGAGAGAGAACCAATCGGACCAGGCGGATTAGACAAGGAGTGTGCCCGGCGATGAGAAGATTGGATATCCCTGCCACCGCCCAGCAGTTGCAGGCGTTCATCCGGGAGACATTGCGGGAGGCCGGTTTTGAGTGCGTGGTGGTCGCTCTTTCCGGGGGCCTGGACTCCTCGACCGCCACCGCCCTGGCAACAGGCGCCCTTGGTCCTCAGAAGGTGTTTGTGCTCTCGCTGCCATACCAGGAGTGGCACGCAGACGCCCGGCGGAACGCCCGCCTGCTGCTGAACTCACTCCACATCCCGCCGGCCCAAATCACCGAAGTAGACATCGCCCCGGTGGTGCAGGCCTTCACCGAGGCGCTGAGGCTCCATACTCAGGGGTTGCCCGACCAGCCAGCCAACGAGGAAGGGCGCCAGGTCCGCCTGGGAAACCTGATGGCGCGGGCGCGCATGGCGATCCTGTTCGACCAGGCCAAGAGTCTGGGCGCTTTGGTGTTGGGGACGGAGAATAAAACCGAGCACTGGTTGGGCTACTATACGCGCTTCGGCGACGAGGCCAGCGACATCGAGCCGCTGCGCAACCTGTATAAGACCGAAGTTTACCGGCTGGCCGAGCACCTGGGTCTGCCTCAGGCCATCCTGTCAGCCAGGCCCAGCGCCGGGCTGTGGCCCGGGCAGACGGACGAAGGCCAGTTCGGATTTTCCTACCCCCAGGCCGACGAGATCCTGTATGGCATCAACGAAGCCGGGTTATCCATACAGGAGCTGGAAGCGCGTGGCGTGCACGCCTCCTCTGTCCAGGCAGTTCTGAGCTGGGTGGAGAAGATGGCGTTCAAATCCCGCCTGCCCTACCTGGCGCCGGAACCGGTCGTGCTGGAGGGATGACTGGATAAACATTAACCGAGAATTTAGAGACCGCCTGGTACTCCTGTATGGGGAAGCAGAAGGGGGTGCCGCGTTTACCCGGCTCGAGCAGATCCTGGACCGGTACCGCGGCCGGATCCTCCCAGGCCGGATGGGGGTCGATCAACGGGATGCGATCCTGATCGCCTATCCGGACCAGGTCCGGCAAGCAGGGGAAGCAACCCTGCAAACCCTGAGGCGCTTCTGCAGAAGGCATCTATCCGGGGTGCTCAATGCAATCCACCTCCTGCCGTTTTACCCGTTTTCTTCCGATGATGGTTTCTCGGTGATCGATTACAGGGGGATAGCCCCTGGGCTGGGCGGTTGGGAAGATATCCGTTCCCTGGGGACGAGCTTTCTCCTGATGTTCGACGCCGTGATCAACCACATCTCGGCCGAAAGCGCCTGGTTCCAGGCTTATTTGCAGGACGAGCACCCCTATCGGGATTTCTTTATCGAGGTCGAACCCGGTACGGATCTTTCTCTGGTAGCCCGGCCGCGCACCCTGCCGCTGCTGACTCCTTTCACGACCCACAGCGGTGTTAAGCTGGTCTGGACCACCTTCAGCCCGGACCAGATCGACCTGAACTACCGCAACCCGGCGGTCTTGCTGGAGATCGTCGATCTGCTGCTTTTCTACGCACAACAAGGGGCGAACTTCATCCGCCTGGATGCGATCGCTTACCTGTGGAAGGAGCCGGGGACGGCCTGCATCCATTTATCCCAGACCCACCAGGTGATCCAGCTCTTCCGGGCAATCCTGAATGAGATCGCGCCGCACGTCCAGCTGATCACCGAGACGAACGTCCCGCACCTCGACAACATCGCTTACTTCGGGGATGGGGAGAACGAAGCCCAGCTGGTCTACAACTTCGCCCTGCCTCCCTTGATCTTGCACACCCTGCACATAGGCGACGCCCGGGCGCTGACCAGGTGGACCTCCGGGCTCCGACTGCCCTCTAACCGGATCACCTTCTTCAACTTCCTGGCCTCGCACGACGGGGTGGGGGTCAACCCGGCGCGCGGCATCCTGAGCGAGGCCGAGATCGAGCAGCTCGTCCAGCGGGTTCAGGAGCGCGGCGGGCTGGTCTCTTATAAGACCAACCCGGACGGCTCGCACAGCCCGTACGAGCTGAACGTCGATTATTTCGACGCCCTGCTCGATCCGGGGGCGGACCCGGCGGCCGAACTGCAGGTGGAGCGCTTCATCGCGGCGCATGCCATCATGTTTTCGATGGTCGGAGTGCCGGGCATTTACTTCCACAGCCTGTTTGGCTCGCGCGGCTGGCTAGAGGGCGTCCGCCAGAGCGGGCACAACCGCGCGATCAACCGCCAGAAGCTGGATCTCGGCGAGCTGGAAAGCCAGCTGGCAGCGGTTGGCTCTCTGCGGTCACGCGTCTTCCAGAGGCTGGCTCGGCTGCTCGCCATTCGTGCCGGCCAGGCCGCCTTCCACCCGTATGGCGAGCAGCGTGTGTTAGAATTTGGACGGGCAATCTACGCGCACCTGCGCATTTCTCCGGACGGCCTGGAGAAGGTCTTATGCCTGCACAATGTTTC
>DATDRQ010000238.1:0-5890 GCA_035291645.1 Anaerolineales bacterium | reverse complement strand
CGCGCCACTGGCATTCCCACAAGCAGTTCAGGCGATCCTCTCGGCGGATTTAATAGTGGTCGGACCAGGCAGCCTGTTCACCAGCCTCCTACCCAACCTGCTCGTCCCAGATATCGAAGCGGCGATCCGTTCCAGCCGTGCTTTGAAAATATTTGTTTGCAATGTTGCCACGCAACCAGGCGAGACGGATAACTATACCTGCGCAGACCATCTACGGACTATACACGATCATCTTGGAGATCATCTGTTCGACGCCGTCGTTTGTAATAACTATTTTACCGGTAATTTGCCGGATGGGTCTCAGTGGGTGAGACTGGATGAGAATCTTGAGAATATCTATCCGGTCTACCAAGCAAACCTGCTCGATCCAGACTTCCCCTGGCATCACGATGCGGGGAAATTATCCCAGGTGCTGGTCGATTTGCTTGAAAATCGTACTGGACCTTTGGTAGAATAGTGTTATATTTCACAAGTACAAATCAGAACGCTAATCTTGGATTAAGGTCAAGGTTTCGGAGACAGCCGTTTCAGAAAAAAGATCCTTGCTTGAATGGGATGAAATATAATCGCTTGGCTTTGCCATTAGCGAAAACATAAAAACCACAACGTTGGAGGATTGTCATGACAGTAAAAATTGGAATCAATGGATTTGGCCGGATTGGTCGGCAGGTGCTTAAAGCGATCCGGGATTATCACCCCGAAGAACTGGAAGTTACTGCGTTCAACGATATCGGTGATCTAAAGACCATGGCCCACCTGTTGAAGTACGACTCGAATTATGGACGCTTCGACGGCGTTGTCGAGGTTGGCGATGGTGAATTGATAATCGATGGAAAACCCATCAAGGTCTTTAAGGAGACCGATCCCGCCAGGCTTCCGTGGGGAGATCTCGGAGTAGAAATAGTGATCGAAAGCACGGGTCTTTTTACCATCAAGAAGGACGGGATCAACAAGAAAGGCAAGGAAGTCAAAGGGGCTGAAAACCACATAACGAAGGGTGGCGCGAAGAAAGTCATCATATCCGCCCCAGCCGAAGGCGAGGATCTCACCATTGTGTTAGGCGTAAACGACGATAAATATAATCCCGAAATCCATCACGTGGTCTCAAATGCCTCCTGCACGACCAATGGTCTCGCACCGGCAGTCAAGGTAGCGAATGACCGCTTCAAGATCAATTCTGGGTTGATGACCACCATCCATGCCTACACCAACGATCAAAAAATCCTGGATTTACCACATAGCGATCTACGCCGGGCCCGCGCCGCGGGTTTGAGTATTATCCCTACCTCGACCGGCGCAGCCAAAGCGCTCAAATTGGTCATCCCCGAAATGGATGGCAAGTTGGATGGTTATGCTCTGCGCGTCCCAATCTCGACCGTATCGGTGATCGATCTCACGGTCGAGCTAGAAAAACCGGCGACTTCCGAGGATCTGCGCGCAGCTTATCGGGAGGCAGCCAATGGTCCGATGAAGGGGATCCTGGCGGCTGTAGAAGAACCGCTGGTCAGCATCGACTTCAAGGGTGACCCACACAGTTCCCTGGTCGATCTGCCTTTGACGATGGTGCTGGGGAAAGGCCCCGGTACCTTTGCCAAGATCGTCGCCTGGTACGATAACGAATGGGGGTACGCTGTTCGCACTACAGACCTGGCGGCCATGATGGCCAAGAATCTCTAAATCGAAACGCGCGAAAAGTGGAACGCGGGCCAGTCTCCGTTCCACGTTTCACGCGCCTGGAGGGTATGATGTTCAATAAAAAGACTATCCGAGATATCGACGTCGACGGGAAACGGGTTTTGGTGCGTGTCGATTTCAATGTACCGATCAAGAACGGAGTCGTTGGCGACGATACCCGCATCCGTGCCGCGCTTCCCACTCTCCAATACCTGTTAGATCATGGGGCTGCACTGATTCTTTGCTCGCACCTCGGCCGCCCGAAGGGAGGACCTGCCCCAGAATTCTCTCTCAATCCGGTCGCAGAGCACTTGAGCGGTTTGCTCGGGAGGCCGGTCAAATTCGTAGGGGAGTTTGTAGGACCACAAGCAGAAAAAGCCGCCAGTCTACTCAAGCCAGGCGAGGTACTATTGCTTGAAAATACGCGCTTCGACCCAGGTGAAACCAAGAATGATCCAGAGTTGTCCCGTAGGTTAGCCTCCATGGCGGATATCTACGTGAACGACGCATTTGGCTCTGCGCACCGGGCGCATGCCTCTACAGAAGGAGTTGCACATTACTTATTTGGGGTAGCGGGTTTCCTGATGGAACAGGAGATCCGCTATTTGGGTGAGGCGATCGCTAATCCCGCCCGGCCTTTCATAGCCATCCTCGGCGGCGCGAAAATTAGCGACAAGATCGGGGTTATCCGAAACCTGTTGGATAAGGCTGACCAGGTCCTGATCGGCGGCGGGATGGCAAACACGTTCTTCAAAGCCGAGGGATATCCTGTTGGTGATTCTCTGGTGGAAGACGGATCCCTGGACACGGCGCGCGAATTGCTTGCCAAGGGGAAAAATCGCTTACGCCTCCCGGTGGATGTGGTAATCGCGGATCGCTTCGAAAACGATGCAGAGAAGAAAGTTATAGAAATGGGTCCGATTCCGGATGGTTGGCGCATCATGGACATCGGTCCGCATTCCATCGAGGCCTACAGCAAAATCATCGGCGATGCCGGAACGGTGGTTTGGAATGGTCCGATGGGTGTCTTCGAGCTGCCAAACTTTGCGCAAGGCACCTTCGGGCTGGCGAAAGCAGTGGCTGATTCGAACGCCACTTCCATAATTGGTGGCGGCGATTCCATCGCAGCCATCAAGCAAGCCGGTCTGAGCGATCGGATCAGCCATATCTCGACCGGAGGTGGGGCTTCTTTAGAAATGTTGGAGGGGATCGTACTCCCCGGCCTGGCAGCTTTGCAAGATTCCGTTTAATCTTCACACCTAATTTCATTAGGGATACAATCCAGTTCTGGCTCTGTCCATACGATAGGGCCAGAACCAGACTAAGATTAAATCCTGGAAATCCATCCCAATTTATATCCTTGGAGGGCTCCCCGATGCGGAAACCGATTGTTGCCGGAAACTGGAAGATGTTCAAGACTGTGGCAGAAGCGCGCCATTTAGTCTCCGAAATGGTTCCGGGTTTGCAGGCGATCTCAGGGGTGGATAGAGTGATTTGCCCACCCTTTACTACTCTTCTGGCTGCCTCTGCCCTCCTGGAAGGGACCGACATCGGTCTGGGTGCCCAGAACATGTTTTGGGAGAATTCAGGAGCATATACCGGAGAGATATCGCCGATGATGGTGGCCGAGCTATGTATGTATGTGATTATCGGTCACTCTGAACGGCGAACTTTCTTCTATGAAACCGATGAAACTGTCTCTAAGAAAGTCCAGGCCGCCCTGGCTCATGGCTTGATCCCGATCGTATGTGTCGGTGAAACCCTGGCGGAGAATGAGTCGGGTCGAACTGAAGAGGTGGTATCTCGCCAGGTCCGGCTTGGATTGGATGGTCTTAGTCTTCCATCTGGCGAAGAAGCAGGCACAGGTTTGGTGATCGCCTATGAACCGGTCTGGGCAATCGGGACGGGTCGGGCGGCGACTCCGGATGGGGCGAATACTACCATTGCAAAAGTAATCCGTCCCGCACTGGCAGATCTCTTCGGAAGCGATGCTGCTCAGCTTATCCGGATTCTCTATGGCGGGTCGGTAAAGGCAGACAACGCCAGGGAATTCTTCGCTTCCTCCGAGATCGATGGAGCCCTGGTCGGAGGAGCCAGCCTCAAGGCCTCTGAATTCGTTCCGATCACGCAAGCCGCAGCAGGGTGATCGAGAATATCGCGGGATTCGCGTGGTTTGTCCTTCTGCTGGCAGCATTAACAATTCTTCAGCGCCGCCTGCATTTTGAAACTCAAGCTATTCTTCTATTAATCACCCGACAGGCAAATCTTACTTATATTCTGTTCTCCTTGCTTTTCTTTCCGGGTGTTTTACTCCATGAGACCAGCCATTATCTGGTGGCAAGGCTTTTAGGCGTTCGTACTGGACGGTTTTCTCTACTCCCTCAGCCTCTGCCGGATGGCCGGCTTCAGCTCGGTTATGTCGAAACAGCCTCGACCGATCTGCTGCGCGATGCGCTGATCGGAAGCGCCCCGCTAATCTCGGGAGGGATTTTCGTCGCCTTTGCCGGATTATGGCTGCTCGAGCTCCCTTTGCTCTGGCAGAGTTTATTGGTCGAACAGACAGAGCATTTCTGGTTGACTCTGCGGGCGATCGTGAACCAGCCGGACTTCTGGCTATGGTTCTACCTGATTTTTACCGTAAGTAGTATGATGTTTCCATCGGTTTCCGATCGGCGCACCTGGTTCCCGATCCTTGTGTTTATCCTTATCCTAGTTGGCCTTGCTCTCATGTTTGGCGCAGGCCCATGGCTGGTGGATACCCTGGCTCCGTGGATGAACCGGGTCTTTATATCCATGGCTGTCGTCCTCGGAATTAGCGCCGTAGTTCACTTCATCTTGTTGCCTCCACTCTGGATCCTGCGATCATTGCTTACTCATTGGCTCAGGCTCCGGGTGGCATGAAAGATTTGTTGCCAGGAAGGACTTAAGTGGGGGTCTAGATCGAGACAACTTTGTGTTAAAATAAATCAATTAAGGGAGAGAAAGCACTATTTAGTAAAAAACAACTAAAATCCAAGTCATGTCACGCTTCGCAGAGGTGAAAAATCCCACGAAGGTGTTTTTTTATTGCTCTTCACAAGTCGAAGGGATGTATGAACTGAGAGGTATCTATGCCGGAACAAAATTTTGAACAGAACCGGGAAATTGACCTTGGTTCGCTAACCTTCTTAAGCCCAGACCAGGTGTTCATGATCGACGAAGCACTTAAGGTATTAGGGGAATATGGTGAACTACGCTTGATTATTGAAAAAGGGCGGTTGCGGTTTCTGGTCACGCAGAAAAGCATCGATGCTTTGAAGTGGCGCCCAGGTCTATTGGAAGATAGTCTGAAGTAAGGTTCACAAGTCGCAGATAAACCCGGTTGGACACTCCTAACCGGC
This sequence comes from Anaerolineales bacterium, assembly GCA_035291645.1. Taxonomy (GTDB): domain Bacteria; phylum Chloroflexota; class Anaerolineae; order Anaerolineales; family UBA4823; genus DATDRQ01. Next base: position 836 of record DATDRQ010000238.1, on the reverse strand, counting down.
CACTGCGAGTAAATCTGATGGCAAGATATTGGTACGCATTACGGTCGAAACCAAGGAAAGAAGAAGTTCTTTGGCGGCAATTGCATGCCCAGGAATTCGAGGTTTTCTTTCCACGTCTAAAAGTCCAGCCGGTTAATCCCCGATCCAGGAAACTGCGACCGTACTTTCCAGGGTATATGTTCGTGAGCGTAGATATCGAGGTGGTAGGTCTTTCTACCTTTCAGTGGATGCCCCATGCGATCGGTCTGGTAAGCTTCGACGGAGAACCGGCATCTGTCCCGGAAAATTTTATCTATGCTATTCGAAAGAGGGTTGAAGAGATCGCTGCAGCAGGAGGCGAGTTATTCGATGGGTTAAAACAGGGGGACCCTGTAAGAATCAGCAGCGGTCCTTTCTCAGGCTATGAGGCATTATTCGATACACGCTTGCCGGGAAGTGAGCGTGTTCGCGTCCTTCTGAAGATGCTTAGCGATCGAAGAATACCGATTGAATTAAACGCGGGACAAATCGAACGCAAAAGAAAACCATAAGCGGGCCTGGGTTCGTATTGGTTTGATCCAGGAAAAAATCAATCCTCACAAACTTGGGGTGGTTGAACCTTGTTCGTGGCGGGTTGGGTCATACACGAATGCGTTTCTGCCGAAGGTGTATTCTGTCGGAAGGGCGGAGCACGCCTGCCCTTCGAAGCATTTATAGGTACACATCCATCTTTATATCGTAGAAAAGGAGAAAATTTTGCCTAGAGCATTGATCACCGGGATCACCGGTCAGGATGGTTCATATTTAGCTGAACTTTTATTATCGAAAGGGTATGAGGTGCATGGATTGATCCGGCG
>DATDRQ010000237.1:0-7101 GCA_035291645.1 Anaerolineales bacterium | reverse complement strand
CTCGATGAATTTCTCCGGGCTGACGTCGGTACCCAGGTCAACGATCTGGAACCCGGCGCCTTCCAGCATCATGCCCACCAGGTTCTTACCGATATCGTGCAGGTCGCCTTTGACGGTTCCGATCACAACCTTTCCAGAAGGTTGCACGCCCGTATCCACCAGGTAAGGTTTCAAGATGGCCAGGGCCGCCTGCATGGATTTGGCGGCGATCAGCATCTCCGGGATGAACGCTTCCCCACATTCGAATCGCCTCCCCACCTCATCCATAGCCCGGGTCAGGCCCTCTTTCAGGATCTTTTCCGGTTGGATACCAGCCTCAATCGCTTGCCTGACGATTCTTTCGGCGACTGGTTTTTCTCCTGCCAGGACTGCATCCGCCAGCATTTTTAGAAGGTCTTCCATAGATTCCTCTGCGCAGGTTCAGATGAAAGTTCCACCCTCACCCTTTCCTGGCGGATGCCTGCACAAAAGTGAGGACATGCCGGAGGCTGGCTAGACGGGATGAGGGTGGATGGTGTGAAGGCGGCTTCGATGTTGGCTACGAAGTAGCTTGTTGTTCAGGCATGCAGGACCCCCTTCACGGAGGGAAAGCCAGTTCTATGAAGGATTACTCCTTGTAATCCAGGGCCCACATGTTGGGCAGCTCTTTGAAGTTCTCCAGGGTGGCGACGCGCCCGGGCACCAGGATCTTCTTGACGCCCAACTCTTCACCGGAGGCGACGCGCAGCACGGCGTTCACGAACTCGACCGAATGGAAGTAGGCGTCATAGGTGGTAGCGACGTCGATGATGCCCTGCTCCATGGCGGTGTAGCCCTGCGGGTTGACGTCCTGGGCGGCGATCCAGATGTGGCCTTCCTCACCCGATGGGATCGCTTTCCCGGCGGCTTCAAGCGCCTGCATGACCGAGTCGAAGGCGAAGTCGCTGGCGACGAACATGCAGTTGGCTTCCGGGTGCGCTTCCAGGGCGGCCTGGGTCCCGGTCAGGAATTTCTCCGGGTTCCATTCGGTCGGCACCTGGACGACGGTCGTCCAGGCGAACGGGCTGCCGGCATCCTTGAGCTTCTTCTCGACGTCAGCCCAGCCCTGTGAGCGGTAGACGGCGTTCTGATCGCGCAGGTCGCCCTGCAGCTCGATGCACTGGGCGCCCTCGACCCCGTTCTTCTCCAGGATCTTGGCGAATTCCTCGGCGGTGGTCACCGCCTGGGTGTAGCTGTCGGCCCCGACGTGCACCGCAGGCGGCACTGTGGATGACTCGCGGTCGAAGGTGACGAAGGGGATGCTGGCTTCATTGGCGGCGACGATCGAGGCGCCGATGGCGGCAGCGTCATGGGCGCGGGCGCCGATGACGTTCACACCCTGGTTGATCAGGTCTTCGAGGTTGGAGGCCTGCTGTTGCGGGTCGCTGTCGGCCACGTTGAAGACGAACTCGCACTCATAGCCCGCCTTGGGACAGGCCTCGGCCGCGTAGGCGACCATGTAATCCTGCCAGGCCTGGATCAGGCTGTGCATCTTCTCGTTCCAGGAGAAACCGATCACCAGCTTCTGCAGCTCCTGGGGTTTCTCTACTTCGACCGTCATGACCACCTGCTGGGTGACGATCACTTCCTGGGGAACCAGAACTTCCTGGGTCCTGATGACCTCGACGGTCTGGACCACCGGTGCGACCGGGGCTGCCGGGGCGCAGGCGCCCAGGAACAGGGCCAATACGACGACGAGGCTGAATACAATGGATATCCGTTTCATGAGGTTCTCCTCCGATGTTTATTGTTGGTTGAGATGAGATAAACTTGATGTGATGCGTCAATCATGAACCTAGTTGGATGCCAACGACCTCCTTTCTTCTCGACCGGAGGGGAGGGGTGAGCCCGGTCGAAATCCTGGTATTCGTAGTGTGCGGATCAATCTGCCGCGGCAGGCGCCTGTTCGATCGTTTCGATGCGGCCCCTGGCCTGGACGCGAGCCTTCAAGGAATCTGCGTACATGGCGATGAAGATGATCCCGCCGCGCACCAGCGGATAGATGTATGGAGATGCGCCCACGTGAACCAGACCGTTCTCGATGATGACCAGGGTCAGGGCGCCGAGCGCCAGACCGGTATAGGAACCTTCTCCGCCGAACAGGCTGATCCCGCCGATCACCGCCACGGCGATGCCGGTAAACTCCAGCCCTACTCCCATATGCAGGGAGACGCCGCCCAGCTGCGACATCGAAAGGATGCCGCCCAGGCTGGCGAACAGGCCGGAGAGCACGAAGGTGGTGAACACGACCCGCTTCGTTCTTACGCCCAGGCGCGTGGCGACCTCCTCACCGTTGCCGACCGCCATGACTTGACGGCCGAATTTCGTGCGGGTGTGGAAGATGTGCATCAGCGCCAGGAAGACAAATGCGATCAGGATGTCGACGAAGACCGGGCCGACCTTGGCGTTGCCAAATTTTTTCATAAAATCCGGGATGCTTACCAGGAGACCTTCACTGACGAATAGGGCTGCTCCCCGCAGGATGAACATGGTGCCCATGGTGGTGATGAACGGGTTGACCCGCAGCACGGTGACGATAAAACCGTTCAGCGCGCCGCAAACTGCGCCGATCATGACCATCAAGGGGATGGCTATCCAGGGGGAGACGCCGGCGCGCGTCATCAACGTCCCGCCGATGGCGGTCGTCAGGAAGATGATCGAGCCGATCGAGATGTCCAGCTTGCCGGTCATGATCACCAGCGCCAGCCCCGAAGCCAGGATCATCGTCGGAGCGGCAGCGTGCAGGATGTTTATCAGATTGCTGGGGGTCAGGAAGTTCTCGGTGGAGACGGCGTAGAAGATAAACAGCAGCGCCAGTACGATCTGGAAACCGTAAGATAGGACGAAATTGCGCAGGTTAAACGGTTCGCGTTTTGTTTTATTCATCCTCAATTCCCTTCTCTCACTGTCCGCCGGCCGCGGCGGCGATCAATTCGTCCTTGCTGGCGCTGGCGGGCAGCTCCTGGGTGATCCGGCCGCGGTTCATCACCAGGTAGCGGTCGCTCATGCTCATGATCTGGTCGATATCGGAAGAGACCAGGATGACGGCGGCGCCGGCGTCGGCCAGTTCCAGGATGACGGTGCGGATCTCTGCCTTAGCCCCGACGTCCAGGCCGCGCGTGGGCTCGTCCATGATGTAGATCACCGGGTTGCGCTGCAGCCAGCGCCCAACCACCACCTTCTGCTGGTTCCCGCCGCTGAGCGTCTCCACGGGCTGTTCCAGGCTGGAGATCATGATCTTCAGCCGGTCCACGTAGGTGCGCGCCTCCTGGGTTTCTTTCTTATTATCCACCAGGGGCCAGACGCGAGAGATCAACGCCGGCAGGTTGGCCAGCGAGATGTTGGTCTTGACCGATTTGGGAAGCAGCAGGCCTTCCTCGCGCCGGTTCTCGGTGACCATCCCGATCCACTTCTTCGCCTGGCGCGGCTGGATAGGCTTTAGCGAGCCATTGGCGCGGATCTCGATCGAGCCGCTGTCGATCGGGTCCAGCCCTATGATCGCCCGGCTCAATTCGGTCCGCCCCGAGCCCATCAGCCCCCACAATCCCAGCACCTCGCCCTTGCGCAGCTCGAAACTGATCTCGGATAGGACGCCTTTCTGGTTCAAGCCGCTGACTTTAAGGATGATGTCGCCGATCTGGGCGGTGCGGTGGCGGAAGTAACTGCTGACGTCGGCGGTGCCGATCATTAAGCGCACGATCTCTGCATAGGTTAGCTGGCTGAGCATCCCGCCCCCGACCGTTTCGCCGTTGCGCAGGACGACCGCCCGCTCGCAGATGCCGAAAACTTCGTCCAGCAGGTGGGTGATGTAGATAACCGTCACACCCTCTTTCTTGAGCGAACGGATGACTTCAAATAGGCGCGCCTTCTCGCGGCTGGTCAAGGAGGAGGTGGGCTCGTCGAAGATGATGAGGCGCGGCTCGCCGAGCAGGGCGCGGGCGATCTCGACGATCTGCTGGTCGCCGGGGGATAGATCGCGCATGCGGGTTTCCGGCGGAAAGTCGTGTCCCAAACGGGCCAGGACAGAGCTGCTCAGCCGGTTGGCTTGTTCGAAGTCGATCAGGCCGTTACGGGTCGGGAAACTGGTGATGTACAGGTTTTCGGCGATCGTCAGGGTGCGCAGGATGGCCATTTCCTGGTGGACGAAGGCGATGCCATGCGCGGCGGCCTGCAGCGGGTCGTGGATCTCGACCGGTTGACCGGCGATCAAGATCTGGCCGGCGTCTGGCTGGATCACCCCTCCCAGGACGTTCATTAAGGTGCTCTTGCCCGCGCCGTTGGCGCCGATCAACGCCAGCGCCTCCCCGGCAAACGCCTCGAAATCTACGCCCTTCAACGCCTGGACGCCCGGGAAACTCTTTTGAATGCCTACCATGCGGAGATACGGTTCTGCCATCGCTTCTGCTCCTAGCGCCTGCGCAACGAATCCAGGATAACGGCAATGACGATCACCAGCCCTTTGATGATCAGCGTCCAGTAATAGGAGATCTTCATCATATTCATGCTGTTAGTGATCAGGGTGATAAACAGGGCGCCGATAACCGAGCCAAGCGGGCTGCCCAGCCCGCCGTAGATGCTGGTGCCGCCGACAACGGCGGAGCTGACGATATCCAGCACCACGCCTTCTTCTCCCATGGTGGGCGCCGCCGACATCAGCCGGGCGACCACCAGCATGGCTGCCAGTCCGGCGAACAGACCGGACACCACGTATGTGCTGAAGATGACCCGCTGCGTGGGGATGCCCGAGACCCGCGCTGCTCGCACGTTGGTCCCAACGGCGAACAGCCAGCGGCCGAAAATGCCGTTCTTCATGAGCACCTGGGCGATGAGGGTGACGATGGCGACGAAGATCACCGGCATTGGGATGATCCCGAACTTAGCCATGACGACGTCTATGAAGCCCTGATTGATCGGAGCTACGCTGACTGATTGGGTGATCCAGATACTGGCCCCCATGGCAATGTTCATCATCGCCAGGGTGACCACGAAGGGGATCATGCGTAAGTAGGCCACGGCGAAACCGTTGATACTCCCGCCTAGCATCCCGGCCCCCACCATGATCAAGGCGGCGACGAAGGGGTTGCCCCCGTCGCGCATATACATGGCGCCCAGGATGCCGCTGAAGGCCATCATTGAGGGGATTGACAGGTCGATCCCCCCTCCGATCATCACCGTGGTCATACCGATCGCCATCAGGCCTAAAGCCGCCGACTGGCGCAGGATGTTGATGGCGTTGCGGGCGGTCAAGAAGTTCGGGGTGTAGAGCCCAATGACGATAATGACGATGGCAAGCAAGATTAACGGGATGTAGCGCACGAATCCGCTGCTTTTCAAGCGGGCGCCGGCAGCCTTGCCCGGCGATACGTCCAGCAGCTCACTCTCGACTTTTTCGACCGTGGTCATGTGGATTCGCTCAATCCTTTCTGCCTGGCGGAACTTGGAGAAGCGCTCCGGAGGATTCTCGGGCGATCAGCCGGGTTGGGACCAGCATCTTGCGGGATTCTTTTTCTTGACCGGAGAGAAGCTCGACGATCCGTTGGACGGCCTGCTGGCCGATCTCGTCTTTCTGTTGGGCGACGGTGGTCAGGGAGGGGTGGATGAACTGGCCGATTTCGATGTCATCGAAACCCACCACGGCGACGTCCTGCGGTACACGCACCCCGGCTTCAGCGGCGGCGCGCAGCACGCCGAGAGCCATCATGTCATTGCAGGCGAATATCGCGGTGGGTGGATCCGGCCGGCTGAAGAGCTGCTTGAAACCGGCTAATCCGGAGGGGGGGCGAAAGTCGCCATGGAAGACCAGTTCCTCGGAAGCGGTCAGGCCGGCTTCCACGAAAGCTGCGTGGAAACCGGAGAGTCGTTGTTCGCTGGAAAGCAGGTTGAGCGGGCCGGTAATGCAGCCGATGCGCCGGTGACCCAGGCCGATCAGGTGCCTGGCGGCCAGTCGAGCGCCTTGCCGGTTATCCGAGAGCACGGTGTCGAAGGGGTTCCCGGGGATCTCCCGGTCGACCATGACGACCGGAAGCTGGCCTGGAATACGGGCCACCAGTTTCTTGCCGTGTTTTTCTTCGGTATCGAGGATGATGCCATCGACCTGCTTGGCGAGCAGCAGGTCGATATAGGCGATTTCTTTGCGCGCGTCGCCGTGCGTGTTGCACAGGATGACGTTGTAGCCCAGGGCGGCCGCCGCGGATTCGATGCAGCCGCCGATCTCGGCGAAGAAGGGGTTGGCGCTGTCGGGCAGGATCAGGCCGATGGTATGGGTGCGACCCTGGCGCAGAGAGCGGGCGACTTCGTTGCGCTGGTAACCGAGCGCCTGCATGGCGTTGGTCACTCGCTCACGGACGGGTTGAGAGACGAAACGCGTTCCGTTTACGACGTGGGAAACGGTAGCCACTGACACTCCTGCAAGCTCGGCGACGTCACGGATGGTCGGCATGGGCGCTTAGGTAAACGTTTACGTAAACGATTAACTAGCCATAGTATGAAAAAACTTCACCTCTTAGTCAAGTGACAAATGTCATCTTAATCGCCCGTGGGGAGGGAAGCCGGGCACCTGAAAAGGGCTCCCCGATCGAAGAAGTTGAATTTAATAAAAAAACATGTAATCCTGTGATTACAAGTTTTATTATAGGGGTTATTTTACTGCCTGTCAAGCAGGGGAATCTTAAACTTTTCCATTTTAAAACCCCCCAGGCTCAGCAGGACAGGAATGCGCCATTCTTCCTCGTCCTTCTGAGCCTTCCTCTAAATCCCTTGCGCCCAGGGAAGGTTAATATTTCACCCCTCCACTTATCATAGTCACAAAACAGGCAGCACTCAATGGGGTGCTTCCCTAGGGGAGGGGTAGGGAAAACCCGTATTCACGGGTCGATTCAAGGTAGGGAAATGTGTCACCTGGACGGGTGACACCTAACATTTGTAATTAACCCCACACGTATCTATAATGAAGATACGTCTGCTTGTGTCGGAAAGCCGGAGAGTTCCCGGATCGCCTGATAAAGAATGCATAGCCCATATTTTTCGCTGATTTATTTCTTCTACGGCCTGGCTTTCTTCAGCATGGGGCTGGCGATCACGCTC
>DATDRQ010000236.1:0-3550 GCA_035291645.1 Anaerolineales bacterium | reverse complement strand
AATTGCGCCCGGACCAGCGGGATCTCCCGCCGGTATACTCCCTTGAGAGCGGAAAGAAAATCAGCCGATCGTTCAATACTGAGCAGATCTTGCTTGATCATTGGGGGTACCTGGAGCAGGACGGCCGCCAGGTATGCCAGGACGATCGGGTCCTCGGGCAAGCCGCTCGGGTCGAGTTCAACTTCTTCCACCTGGTTGAGCAGCTGCATGTACTGCCCAACCAAAGGCGATAGCTTCATCGATAGTTGGCTAAGCTTTGCTGGGTCATCTTCCTGCAAGGGGAACAGCTCCACTTTTCCCACCAGGTAGGGCTGTTCGAAGCTCAAAGCATGGATCCTGATGCGGCTTTCCCCCAGGGTGATGAGGTTCATACTGCCTTGATCCTGGGGTTGGACTTCGAGGATGCGCGCCGTGCAGCCTATCCTGTAAGGCTCTGCCAGGGGACCATTAGCCTCCTGACCCTCCCGGATTAACACCACTCCGAAGGATTGCCGGTTTTCCAGGCAGAACCGGATCATCTCTTTATACCGCACTTCGAAAATATGCAAGGGGAGCGGCATCCCCGGAAACAACACCGTATGCAGGGGAAACAATGGCAGGTCGAACATCTCGTCCATTATACCTGCTCAACCTTTCCAGGGAACGCCGGGTGTAATAGTTCAGGCTATAATGGGCTCATCCCAATATCGGAGGCCTTTGTTGAAACGAATGTCTACCAATCCTTGTGCGTGCTCCAGAGACCGAGCCCAAACTTATGCCTGAGCTGGAAGAAAACGTCTACCTCGCGCGGCAGTCCCGCCTCTCTACTGCCCTGCAGAATTACCAGCTGGATGCGATGGTGTTGAATGCCGGTCCCAGCCTGACCTATCTCACCGGGTTGCACTTCCACCTGAGCGAGCGACCGGTTGCCTTTTTCTTTCTTCCCGGGCGCGTTCCGCTGATCGTCGCGCCGGAGCTGGAAGCCGGCAAGGTAAAAGCGCTCCCTAATCCCATGCAGGCTTACCTGTACGGGGAGGACACGGGCAGCTGGCCCGGTACATTCCGGGCAGCCGCCCGGGCAGCCCGGCTTTCCGGGGCCCGGGTGGGCCTCGAGCCGCGCCGCCTGCGGGTCCTCGAAATGGACCTGCTCGAGCCTGCCGCGCCCGATGCGTTCTTCCTCAGCGCCCAGGAATGCCTGGCTTCCCTGCGCATGTGCAAGGACCAGGCTGAAATCGCCGCCATGCGCCAGGCGGTCCAGGTCGCCCAGCAGGCCCTGCTTGCCGCCCTCGACTCGTTCCAGCCGGGTATACGCGAGCGCGAGCTGGCTGCCGAGCTGACTTTACAGATCCTGCGCCACGGCTCCGACCCGGAACTGCCGTTCTCGCCGATTGTCGCCTCCGGTCCGAACAGCGCCAACCCGCACGCCTTCCCCTCCAGCCGGGCGATCCAAGCCGGGGACCTGCTCATCCTGGACTGGGGCGCCAGCGTCGACGGGTATTTCTCCGACCTGACCCGCACCTTCGCCGTGGGGGAGATCGACTCCGATCTAGAACAAGTTGCTCGGACCGTTGCTGACGCAAATGCAGCCGCCCGCGCCGCCTCCAATCCGGGTACAGCCGCCGGTGCGGTCGATTCGGCCGCCAGGAGAGTCATCGAACTGTCTGGTTACGCGGATTTCTTCATCCACCGCACCGGTCACGGGCTCGGCCTGGAAAGTCACGAGGAGCCGTACATCACCTCCGGCAATGCTCTGCCGCTGCAACCAGGCATGACCTTCACCATCGAACCAGGCATCTACCTGCCCGGGCGCGGCGGTGTGCGCATCGAGGACGACATGCTAATCACCGATAGCGCCGGTGAGAGCCTCAGCAACCTGCCACGCGAGCTAGCCAGCCTGGCAGTTTAGCATCAACAAGGGATAAATCCTTTGAGACGCTGATAAACGCTGATGTTCGTTGATCCATTATCAGCGTTTTCAGCGTGAATCAGCGTCCTACTCTATCTTTCATGAATCGCAGCCTGCTCCTGATCGCCGTCGCCATGTTCGCCTGGGGCATGGGCGAAGGCCTGTTCTTTTACTTCCAACCGATCTACCTGCAGCAACTGGGCGCCAATCCCCTCCAGATCGGGGCCATCCTGGGTGTTTTTGGTCTGGCGATGACCCTCTCCCACATCCCTGCCGGTTACCTGGCCGACCGTCTGGGTCGCAAACCTCTGTTGGTCGCTGCCTGGATGATCGGCATTCTCTCCACCTGGTTCATGGCGCTGGCGGATACGCTCCCCATCTTCGTCATCGGCCTGGCGATCTACGGCGCGACCATGTTCGTGATGTCTCCGCTGTACAGCTATGTAACCGCCGCACGAGGCGACCTGTCGGTCGGGCGCGCCATCACGCTGATCTCCGCCAGTTTCAACTCGGGCGCGGTACTCGGCCCGTGGATCGGTGGGCAGGTTGGAGACCTGCTCGGCCTGCGCCAGAACTATTTCATCGCCGGTTGGTTGTTCATCCTGTCCACTGTGGTCATCGTGTTTATTCGCCCCCAGCCGGTCGAGCGGGCCACCCTGGATAGAAGTGACCGCAGTTGGATCTTCAATCCCCGCCTGGGCGCCTACCTGGGCGTCGTCTTCCTGGCTTTCTTCGCCACTTACCTCCCCCAGCCGCTCTCGCCGAATTTCCTCGTCAACCAGGGTGGCCTCGACCTGAGCCAGACCGGCACCCTTTATTCCATCTCCAGCATCGGCGTGGTCGTGCTCAACCTGGCGCTGGGCGGTCTGCCCGCCCGCACCGGCTTCCTGCTGGCCCAGGTCAGCGTGGCTGCCTTCGCCTTGATCCTGTGGCGTGCCAGCGGTTTCCCCTGGTATGTGCTGGGTTACTTCCTCCTGGGCGGCTTCAAGACCTCCCGCTCACTGGGCATCGCCCAGGTGCGCGAACTGGTCCCCGAGACCCGCATGGGGCTGGCCTACGGAATTGCAGAGACGATTGCCGGAATCGCCGTCATCCTTGCCCCGCTGCTGGCAGGCTATCTCTACAAGCAGGAACCGACCTGGATGTATGTCCTGGGTATTCTATTTATCGGCCTCTCCCTGATCGCCAGCGCCCGATACTCGCCCCGGCCTGCCGTGCCCGACCTGGAAGAGACGGATATTTTGCTGTACAACACCAAACAGGGTAAAGTGGATTAACAAGAATACGGTCTTGAGCTACAAAAAACCCGGTTCCTGGAGCCGACGTTCCTTAACGTTGGTCTTCGACATCAATGGCTTTGCCTCCATCTGAAACGATCTGCAATTGCAGGATCGTCATTCCCAGTCCATGCAGCCTGCGCACCAGCCCGACGATCCCGGATTGATCGGTGTTCACATTGAGTACAGTGATATCTTCCACCTGCCTGGTCTCATCAGCGGTGATCTCCGCCGAACTGTCAAAGCTTTGCAGCCACTCTACATTCACTCCACCCCGCACTTCAATCCGGTAGTGTGTGGCTGGATCGAATATTGGTTGTGCATTATTCAAGGTCATTTTTCGTTCATCCAGGCGCTAACCAGACCATCAGCGATCCTCCCGGCCTGG
>DATDRQ010000235.1:0-4123 GCA_035291645.1 Anaerolineales bacterium | reverse complement strand
GCCCACGGACACGCCCGAGCCCAGCCCCACGGCGCTCCCGCCGACGCCAACTCCCACGCCTTCGTCGCCAACCCCCACGCCTCCGCTCTGCGATTGGGTCGAGCTCGTGAGCGATGTGACGGTCCTGGATAACACCAGCTTCCCGCCGGGCGCCGATTTTACCAAGGTCTGGCGGCTCAGGAACATCGGTTCTTGCACCTGGTCGGTGGGTTACAGCCTGGTATTTACGGGCGGTGACTTGATGAGCGCAGCGCGCTCGCTGCCCTTGCCGGGGATCGTCGATCCCGGCAAAACCGTGGACCTGGAGATAAAATTGCGCGCTCCGACCAGTCCAGGCGTGTACAGGGGCGAATGGATGCTGCGCAACCCCGCAGGGAACGTGTTTGGCATCGCCGATAATGCCCTCCAGCCTTTTTGGGTGCAGGTTCAAGTCTCTCAGCTCGCCAGTAATAACCTCTATGCTTATGATTTTGTCGCCAATTACTGTCTGGCCGATTGGAGCGACGGCAAAACGCGGATGAATTGCCCAGGCGCCCCCAGCGACCGCGGCGGCAGTAGTCCTGCCGATGGATTCATGATGCTGTTAGAGCGACCCGCGCTGGAGACCCGCGTCGAAAACGAGATCGCCTTGTGGACCCGGCCCGCTGCCAGTAAAGAGGGTTGGATCATCGGCGAATACCCGCCCTACCGTGTTAAAGATGGGGACCATTTTCTGGCCGAGATAGGCTGCTTGTTCGACAGCCCGGGTTGCAATCTGCGCTTTCAGTTGGATTACCGAACTTCCAACGGCGTGGTGAGCAATTTAGGTGTCTGGAGAGAGTTTTACGACAGCAATACCACCCTGATCGATCTCGATCTCTCTAGCCTGCAGGGCCTCTCGGTCCAGTTCATTCTCAGTGTGAACAACCTGGGTGAATACCAGAATGCCAACGCATTTTGGTTCGTGCCCCACATCCGCAATTTTGTTGAGATCGACAGGGTTGTTCTCACCTGGCGACAAATCCGGGAAGACGCTTGCGAGCAACTGGAAATCTATCTACCCAGCCGCAGGAGCGGGGAGGCAAGCGCTTATTCGTGCCTGGATGGCAGCAGATATCTGGGAAACACCACCCTGACCGGGAGTGAAGTGGACCAGTTGGTCGAGTTTTATGACCGTCTTAACACGTTCAGCGCCGATGTCTATATCGCGGCGACAGAGGAGCTGAACTACCTGGTTTTCAGCGGGGGAGGGATTTCAGACGCGACGAGCGTGGATATTGACCTGCTGACCGCCCTCGCCTACAGTCTTTTCGATCGCATTACCCGCTGATAAGGAAAAATATGCCCAATCGAGACTTTCTCCAGCAGTTATTGAGTCTACCCAGCGTTGAATATGCCCGGCTATCGCCCGATCGCCGCTGGGTGGCGTTTGTGTGGTACCGCAAGCATGCCAACGCAGATGTCTTCTGCGCGCCGGCGGACGGGTCCTGGTCGCCGGTGGCACTCACCCATACACCCGAGTACACCTGGTTGGTCAACTGGACGCCCGATTCGCGCGCCGTGATCGTGGAAGAGGATCACGATGGTGACGAGCTCGTCCGCCTGTTCCGGGTCGATCTTGACCGCCCGGAGCAGATGCAGCCCCTGACTGAGGACCGCCCGCCTTATTTTATCCGCGGCGGCAGTCTGCACCCGGATGGCAATACTTTGTTCTACGGCGCCAATTACGATTTCAGCGCCGGGCATGCCTTGGAACCGACCTGGATCTACCGCCATGATTTGCGCAGCGGGGAGCGCCAGCCACTTGCCCGCCCGTCCCGCCCCACTTATATGGTAGTCAGCCTGAACCAACAGGGCACGCACCTGCTCTATTGCCGCAAGGATCGCCATCCCGCCGGTCGGCAATTCTGGCTGGTGGATGTGCAGGGGAAAGAGGATCAAGAGATCCTCAACTTCGGTGACCCGGTGAAGGTCTTCGCGCGCTGGTTTCCGGATGGAGAAAACATCCTGGTGCTTTCCGAGTCGACCGATGGCAGGCCGCAGCGCCACCAAAGCCTGGGTGTCTATCATTGGCCTACGCAACAGATGCGCTGGCTGATCGACGACCCGGAACGCTCCCTGGAGGGCGCCTGGGTCTCCCCCGACGGGTGCGTCGTGGTGGATGAGATCGTCCAGGGCAATCACCTCGCCTCCTGGCTGGACCCCGCCAGCGGGACGGAACAGCCATTCCCGCGCCTGCCGGGTAATTTGATCCCCCTGGGGCGAGCCGCGGATGGCGCCTGGGTGGCCCGCTACTACTCTTCAGTTAACCCTTCTGAGCTGGTTCGTTTTTCGCCTCAGGCGGCTTCGCCAGCCGATATCGTCTCGCTGACGCAGGTCTGGCGGTATACCAGCCTGCAACAGGAACGCCTGGCAGCGGCAGAATCTTTCCACTGGAATTCGGTAGATGGCCTGGGAATATCCGCATGGCTCTACCGGGCGCAGCCCAACCCGGGTCGGGCGATCATCTTCGTTCATGGCGGCCCCACCTACCACAGCGAGGACCGGCTGAACGCGCAAGTCCACTATTTCGTCTCCCAGGGGTTTAACGTGCTGGACGTGAATTATCGCGGCAGCACGGGTTACGGGCTTTCTTTCCGGGAGGCGATCAAGGAAGACGGCTGGGGGGGCAGCGAGCAGGCCGATATCGCCAGCGGGGCGGGTGCGCTCGTCCGGGCCGGCCTGGCGGAGCCCGGCAGGGTGGGCGTCACCGGCACCTCCTATGGGGGCTACAGCGCCTGGTTCTTGATCACCCACTACCCGCCAGAGGTGATTGCAGCCGCGGCGCCGGTCTGCGGCATGACCGACCTGGTGGTCGATTACGAGACCACCCGCCCTGACCTGCGCCCGTACAGCGAGGAGATGATCGGCGGGCGGCCTGACCAGCTCCCGGAGAAATACCGCCAGCGCTCGCCCATCCACTACGTGCAGGACATCAAAGGTAAGCTGCTGATCGTGCAGGGGGCGCAGGACCCCAACGTGACGCCCGAGAACGTGCGCCAGGTGCGTCAGCGCCTGGATGCGCATGCCATCCCCTACGAGCTGCTGGTCTTCGACGATGAGGGCCACGGCATCGCCAGGCCCGCCAACCAGGCAGTGCTCTACACACGCCTGGCGGAGTTCTTTAACCGGGCATTGCAATAGCCCGGCGTGGCGCGAGCGGCTAAGCAGGACGAATTACCCGGCTTTGCGGACGAACAGGCGGATGCCTGCGACCCGCACCACCTCGACCCGGCTGCCGACAGGGATGGGCGCCTCCCCCGGGATTGCCTCCGCGGTCCATAATTCGCCGCCTAATTGAACCGAGCCGCTGGGATTCAACTCGCTGCGGGCGCTGCCCCTCCGCCCGACCAGGCTCTCCTGGCCCATGCGGATGGGGACGCGCTGGGCGCGCAAGGCAAAACCCAGGACGACGAGGAACAGGCCGCCGGTAGCCAGTGACATAGCGATAATCAAGGGCACAGACACCCGCTGGAAGCTGGGCACACTTGGCGAATTGAACAACACCAGCGCGCCGACAATTAACGAGGCCACCCCGGCCGCGGTTAAGGCGCCGTGGGTGGGCGCCTTGATATCCAGG
Organism: Anaerolineales bacterium; assembly: GCA_035291645.1. Classification (GTDB taxonomy): domain Bacteria; phylum Chloroflexota; class Anaerolineae; order Anaerolineales; family UBA4823; genus DATDRQ01. Next base: position 525 of record DATDRQ010000235.1, on the reverse strand, counting down.
ATGAAGAGCACGAAAGCCATCAGCAGGAAGATCAGGCCAAACCAGTTCACCGACAGGATGCCCAGGCCGTAAGTCGCCAGGGTCAGGCAAACCACCCCGATGAACCCGGCTACCCAGCCGCCCGGGCTGGAAATTTCGATCAGGATGGCCTGCACCCCAATCGTGATCAGCAGGAAGACGATATTGGGATTGGTCAGGACAGAGAGCAGGCTTTCGATGAAGGAGGGATTTATCGGCGTGACCAGAGCGCCCATCGTGCGCAGCGTGCGCTCGCCGCTGGAGGTGACCACGGTGAAACCGTCGAGCTGGCTCAGCAAGTCATCCACATCGACGGCGATGAAATCGACCAGGCCGACCTCCAGGGCTTCCCTGGCGGAGGCCGCCGCGGCTTCCTCAATCGTGCTTTCCGCAAGCTGGATGGCCGCCTCGCCGCGGCGCTCTGCGATGGAGCGCACCTGAGCTTTGAGGATATTCTTCTCTTTAGCCGCCAGCGTCTCGCCCAGATCCTCCCCCTGCCCGCCGACC
>DATDRQ010000234.1:0-9368 GCA_035291645.1 Anaerolineales bacterium | reverse complement strand
TCATGCTACGCCCCGAAGTCGACTGGTTGATCTGCCAGGGCTGCGATCCCTGTACGGCGCGCCCGGCCTGCAAGACGCGCGCCATCTTGCAGATCGATCCGGGCGACCCGGTTTACATCGAGCAGGCGCGCTGCAATGGTTGCGCCAAGTGCGTCCCCGCCTGTACCTTTGGCGCCATAGCCATTATTAATGGAACACCCCCGGGCGGCCGGGATCGAGGCTGCGCCGGGGGAGGCGGTCGCTAAGGATTTACACCCGGCTGGTAAACCTCTCCAGGTGCCCGTTCCAGCCCTCGATCACCCGCTCCTCAGGTCCCTGCCGGTCTAACCGCAGTCCGAACACACTCCCCATCTGGTGGAGCGCGCTCCGGGCTGCGCTCACGTCCCGGCCCCGGCTCGCCGCCTCCAGTATCTGATCAGCCAGGTCATCCAACACCTGCCTGGCAGCGCGCGTGTCGAGATCATTATCCAATGCCAGGATAAAGGCTGCCCAGGCGCCCGCCGCATCCAGGGCATGTCCGTCCCCGCTGGGGACGTCGATAGCCTGGGTGATCCGCTCCGCCCTGCGCTGCGCTTCCCTCAGCTCCTCCTCGGAATGAGTCCACGTTTCCCGATAGGGATGGCCGCCCAGGTAAAGGCGCAGGGCGTCGGGTGAGTACTCGAACAGCAAATCACGCACCATCACCAGGTTACCCAACGACTTGCTCATTTTGGCGCCGTCGTGGTGCACCATGGCGGCGTGCATCCAGTAGCGCACGAACGGCTCGCCTCCACTCACCGGCTCGATCTGAGCAATCTCGCACTCATGGTGAGGGAAGCACAGATCGGCCCCGCCTCCGTGGATGTCCACAGGCGCACCCAGGTACATGGTCGACATGGTCGAGCATTCGATATGCCAGCCCGGGCGGCCGCGCCCCCAGGGGCTCTCCCAGGCCGGTTCGCCGGGGGCCTGCGCTTGCCAGAGCACGAAATCGAGCGGATGGCGTTTGTGTGGGTCGCCGGGTTGGTTGCCGCGCTCATTGGCGACCGGCAGCATCTCCTCAGCGGGGATGGCTGACAGCTTACCGAACTGCGGCCAGGAGTGCACGTCGAAGTACACGCTGCCGCCTGACTCGTAAGCCACCCCGGCCTCCAGCAAGTTCTGAACCCCCTGGATGATCTCAGGAATCACGTCTGTCGCCCGCGGGTAATAGTCCGGCGGGGTTACGTTCAGCGTCTTCATATCCTGGATGAAATGAGCGGTCCAGCGGTTGCCGAGCACCTTCCAGTCTTCACCGCCTTCAGCGGCCTTCCGCAGGATATCGTCGTCGATATCGGTTACATTCTGGACGTATGTCACCTTCAGCCCCTGGAGCTCCAGGTAGCGGATCAGGATATCGACCGAGGCGTAGGTGAACGCATGCCCAATATGGGTGGTATCGTAGGGGGTAATCCCACACACATAGATGCCGACATCCCTCCCGATGGGCTCGAACGGCTCGACTTTTTTCGTTAGCGTATTGTAGAGTTTCACAGGCTCCCCTTCTCTGGGATTAGTCATGGTTATTTTACCCCATCCAAGCTTTGCTGATAGAATCACACCGTCAAGTAGGAGAGGATCGATGCCAGAATTCGTTGCCGCCATCGACCAGGGCACGACCAGCACGCGCTGCATGCTCTTCAACCGGCTGGGGGAGGTCAAAGCCAGCGCTCAGAAGGAGCACTACCAGATCTATCCTCGACCCGGCTGGGTCGAGCACGAACCGCTTGAGATCTGGCAGTGCACGCAGGAGGTGATCCAGGACGCGCTGGTTGCAGCCGGTGTGGACCATACGGCGATCGCTGCAATAGGGATCACCAACCAGCGTGAAACAACCGTCCTGTGGGACAGGACGACAGGCAAACCTTTCACCAACGCCATCGTCTGGCAGGATACCCGCACGAAATCCATTTGCGATCGACTCGCTACCGAGGGAGGACAGGACCGCTTCCGATCCAGGGTAGGACTGCCATTGGCGACCTATTTCTCCGGGCCTAAGATTCGCTGGATCCTCGAAAACCATCCGGAGGCGCGCGCCGCGGCCGGGCAGGGTCGCGCCTTGTTCGGAAACATAGATACCTGGTTGATCTGGTGGTTGACCGGTGGACCGGATGGCGGGGTGCACGTGACGGACGTGACCAACGCCAGCCGCACGATGCTGATGAACCTGGCTTCCCTGGATTGGGACGCCGAAATCCTCGATATCCTCGGCATTCCCTACCAGATTCTGCCGTCCATCGTACCCTCCAGCGACCCGAACCCTTGGGGTTCCACCCTGGCGGAGGGACCGTTCGCGGGTAGTATCCCCATCTGCGGCGACCTTGGAGATCAACAGGCCGCCACGGTTGGGCAGGTGTGCTTCAATCCCGGCGAGAGCAAGAACACCTACGGCACCGGCTGTTTCATGCTCTTGAATACCGGCCCGAAGATAATCCAATCCAGTAGCGGGCTGCTGACGACACTCGCTTACCGATTCGGCCAGGCCCCGCCGGTTTACGCTTTAGAGGGGTCGGTTGCCATTACTGGAGCGCTGGTGCAATGGCTGCGCGATAACCTGGGGATGATCAAAACCTCCACGGAAGTGGAGGACCTGGCCCGCACGGTTGAGGATAACGGCGGCATCTACTTCGTCCCGGCTTTCTCCGGCCTGTTCGCCCCTTACTGGCGCGCGGATGCGCGCGGGGTGATCGCCGGGTTAACCCGTTTCGTCAACAAAGGTCATTTCGCGCGGGCTGCTCTAGAAGCCACTGCCTTTCAGACATTAGAGATCATGCAGGCCATGCAGCGCGATTCCGGGGTGGTTCTGCAGTCGTTGAAAGTCGATGGCGGGATGGTCAAGAACGAATTGTTAATGCAGTTCCAGGCAGACCTGCTCGGAGTCCCGGTCGTGCGCCCGAAAGTCTCCGAGACGACTGCCCTGGGCGCCGCCTATGCCGCAGGCCTGGCAACCGGTTTCTGGGATGGGGTGGACGACCTGCGAGCGAACTGGCAAGCCGACCGTACCTGGCACCCATGGATGGAGGATGGGAAACGCCGGCAGTTGGTTCACGGCTGGCAGAAGGCAGTCGAACGGACTTTCAATTGGGTCGAGTAAGGAGACATGCGTACACTGGAAACTGAGGTCCTGGTAATCGGAGGCGGTGCGACCGGCACGGGTGTGGCGCGCGACCTCGCCATGCGCGGCTTCCAGACGATCCTGGTCGAAAAGCGTGACTTGAGCCATGGCACTACCGGGCGGTACCATGGTCTGCTCCACAGCGGTGGACGCTACGCTGTGAAAGACCCCCAGGCCGCAGCCGAGTGCATCCGCGAGAACCAAGTATTGCGCCGGATCATGCCGCATTGCCTGGAAGACACCGGTGGGTTCTTTGTCCTCACGCCGGAAGATGATCCGGCCTACGTCCCTCTCTTCATAGAAGGCTGCCGCCAAACCGGGATTGCTGTGGAGGAAGTGAGCATCGCTCGGATGCTAAAAGAGGAGCCGCTGCTCAGCCCGGACATCCTGCGCTGTTTCCGGGTCCCGGATGCGGCTGCCGATTCATTCCTGGCTTCCGAGGTGAACGCCGACTCAGCCCGCCAACATGGCGCGCAGATTCTGAATTACCACGAGATCAAAGGACTAATTCGCCTGGGGGGACGGATTACCGGAGCTACCTGCCATGACGTCGTCAAAGACGAACAGGTAGAGATTACCGCCGACATGGTGGTAAACGCCTCCGGCGCCTGGGCAGGGAAGATCGCCGGGACCGCCGGGGTCTCGATCGAGATTTTGCCGGGAAAAGGGACGATGGTGGCGGTCAACCACCGCATCGTCAACACGGTCATCAACCGTTGCAAGATGCCCTCGGATGGAGATATCCTCGTACCGATCCATACCGTCTCCATCATCGGCACCACCGACTTGCGCATCCCGGACCCCGACCGGATTGCAATCGAACCCTGGGAAATCCGTCTGATGCTGGAAGAGGGCGAGAAGCTCGTGCCCGGTTTCCAGCGCATGCGCATGCTGCGCGCCTGGGCGGGTGTTCGCCCTCTCTACCATGAGGGGCAGGTTGCAGATTCGCGTGACGTACCGCGTTCGTACGTCCTGCTCGACCATGAGCCTCGCGACGGCGTCTCCGGGCTGGTCACCATCACCAGCGGCAAGTGGACGACTTACCGCCTGATGGCGGAGGCGACCGTCGACCTGGTGTGTGAGAAACTCGAGACTACCCGTCCATGCAGGACGCACCTCGAGCCGTTACCAGGCGCAGAACGAGGACACTATCACCATTTGGGGGTAAACCTCCAGCGAGTAGAGTTAGAAGAAGATTACGGCTCGCTGGTGTGTGAATGCGAGCTCGCCAGGCCGAAGGATATCGTTCGAGCCATCGTCGAGGGCGAGGCGAAATCCCTGGACGACATTCGCCGGGAAGCCCGGCTGGGGATGGGACCCTGCCAGGGCGGCTTCTGCACTTACCGGGCAGCCGGCATCTGGCATGCCCTGAGGAATCCCGCAGTGGAGGCGATCAACGTCGCCCTGCGGGATTTCCTCCAGGAACGCTGGAAAGGCTTGCTGCCCATCTTATGGGGCTCACAGCTGCGCCAGGAGCGCCTCGACGAGCTGATCTACTTAAGCGTTTTGAACGCAGATCACCTGCCCGGCGCTCCAGCTTCTCAGCTAGCTGCCGAAATGTATGCCTTACCCGATCCAGGATCACCACCGCAGGCTCATTCTTCCCCGCACCGGGAAAAGGCAGCCGCATCTGGTAACCGTCAACCTTTTCCCCCCGCCGCGATCTATGACGTCGTTGTGATCGGCGGCGGGTTGGCTGGGCTGGTCGCCGCCTGGCGGAGCAGCCAGGCCGGGCTAAGCACCAAGCTGATCACCCGTGGTTGGGGCGCCACCCATTGGAACGCCGGCTGCATCGATGTCCTGGGGTATCTGCCCGGGGAGGAGCATGTCCAGGTTGAAAACCCGCGCCAGGCCATCGAATTTCTCCAGCACAATTATCCTGGACATCCCTACGCGCTGGCAGGGATTGAAGCCGTAGAACAGGCCCTGACCTCCCTACAGACGCTCTCCGAGGAGTCGGGCTACCCGTTGGACGGCTCGCTGGACCGTAACTGGTTGCTCCCGTCCGCCCTGGGCGTACCTCGACCGACCTGCCTGGCTCCGCGGTCGATGGTTGCTGGCGATCTTCGTGTCCGGGAACCGGTGCTTCTGGTCGGATTCGATCAATTCCTCGATTTTTACCCTGCTCTCGCCGCAGAAAATATCAACCGGTTTGGCATCCCCGCGCAGGGTATTTCGCTGGATTTGCCCGACCTGAGAAACCTGCGCTCCTTGTCGCCAGCGGTGCTTGCACAGCTGTTCGAAACGGAGGCCTTCCTGGGCGAAGTCATCGCGGCCCTGAAACTCCACCTGGGCAGGTCCCGCAGGGTCGGCTTCCCGGCAATCTTAGGTATGCAAAAGGCGGTCGAAGTCCACCACACACTCGAAGAACAGCTTGGTCGTCCTGTGTTTGAAATCCCCGGGCTTCCCCCTTCCATCCCCGGTATCCGTATGCACAACCTGCTCAGCTCTGCCGGGCGTAGCGCGGGCGCACAGATTTTTAACGGTATGCTGGTGCTCGGTTCGACCAGCGAAGCAGGGCGCGTGGACTCCGTCTGGAGTGAAGCCGCTGCGCGGCGGAAGACTCATCCCGCCAGGGCCTTCGTCCTGGCGATAGGCGGCATCCTGGGCGGCGGACTGGTGGGAGAACCAGATGGTAAAGTGCGCGAGATCGTGTTCAATCTTGAATTGAAGAGTCCTGTCGATCGTTCAGAATGGTTCAGCAGCCGGTTTTCAGACCCATTGGGGCATCCTGTCTATCGATCCGGTGTGCCCTCCAATTCAGCATTCCAGCCGGTCGACGAAGCTGGAAATATCATTTACGATAATCTTTTTGCTGCCGGCGGAATCCTTTCCGGCGGAGACTACGTCCGGGAACGGTCGCTCGACGGCGTTGCATTGGTAACGGGTTTGCTGAGTACGAAAAACCTTGCCGCGAAGCTTGGCGTAACTCGGGTGATCCAATGACCGCGATCCCCCATCCCGTCGAACTCAGTCTCGACCAGTGCATCAAATGCAATATCTGCGTGACGAAGTGCCCGGTCACGGCGGTCACCGACCTGTTCCCGGGCCCGAAGTATGAAGGGCCGCAAGCCGGCAGGTTCCGCCAACCGAACGGCCCCTCTGCGGACATGTCGGTCGATTACTGTAGCGGCTGCCGGGTGTGCAATATGTCCTGCCCCACCGGAGTTAAGATCGCCGAGATCAACGCCCGCGCCCGGGCGCGCATGGTGGAGCAGGGCAAGTTCCCTGCACGCGCCCGCCTGCGTAATAACCTGCTCGCCCGCTCCGAACTGCTGGGAAAGGTAGGCCAGCCACTTCACCCGATCGCCAATACCATTCTCTCCAGCCCCCCTATCCGTGTGATGATGGAAAAGGTATTGGGAATCCACCGCTCGGCCCCGCTTCCCAGGTTTGCCGACCAGCGGTTTACCACCTGGTTTCATCAGCACCCAAAGCCAACGGGTTCTCGCCAGAAGATCGTTTACTACCACGGCTGTTCGACCGAATACTACGAACCTCGTATTGGCCGGGCTGCGGTGCGCGTTCTTGAAGCGAACGGGTTCGAGGTGATCGTCCCACCCCAGAATTGCTGCGGATTGCCGCTCCTCTCGAACGGCGAGTTCACTGCAGCCAGGCGTTACCACGCGAGCAACGTGAACAAACTCGTCGAATACGCCTACCAGGGCATCCCCATCGTCGGCACCTCGACCAGCTGCACGCTGACCTTGAAAGAAGAAGCGCCCGAGTTGTTGGATTTCTACACAGACGGAGCCCAATTGCTGGCAAGCCAGACCTACGATTTTAATGAATTCCTGCTCCTTCAATACGAATCCGGAAATCTCAACCTTGATATGCGCCCACTCCCGATCACCCTGCCGTACCACGCCCCATGCCAGTACCGGGCGCACCGCATCGGAACTCCAGCAGTCGATATTTTGAGATTGATCCCGGATCTGGTCATCCTGGAGAGTGATGCTTCTTGCTGCGGGATCGCCGGTACGTATGGTTATAAGATCGAGAAGTACCCCATCGCGATGTCAGTTGGAAGGCAGCTGTTCGTCGATGTTCAAGGTTCAAGACCACCCGTCGTGGTTTGCGACAGCGAGACCTGCCGCTGGCAGATCACTCACGGTACTGGCATACCATCCGTCCATCCAGTAGAGCTGCTCGCCATATCCTATGGATTTGAAACAGAAGGCATGCTGAAAATGCTGACATTCTGATCCCGATCGACGATCATTTATAATAGGTACCCAGGGAGAAATTTACCCCCGGCGGGCATCCCGCCGGGGGTTACAATGTAGGCCTTTGAAACAGATATCGGATGACCAGGTTCGATACAACACCACCGTCAACCTGCTGGACGGTGCTTTCTTCGGCGCGGCGCTTGGTTTTGCGTCTTTCGTCACGATAATCCCATTGTTCGTCAGCGAATTCACGGATTCCGCAATCCTGATCGGCCTGATCCCAGCCATACATGCTGTCGGCTGGCAGTTACCGCAACTGTTGACCGCTCGAAGGGTTTCCCGGCTTGAGCAATACCGCCCGGCTGTGTTGGTCTTTACCATCCACGAGCGCTTACCTTTTCTAGGACTGGCGATTGTTGCCTGGTTCTCTCCTTCCTTAGGAGCCCAGAATGCACTCATCTTGACTTTTATCATTTTAATCTGGCAGGGCTTGGGTGGTGGGTTTACTGCAAATGCCTGGCAGAGTATGATTGCGAAGATCATCCCTTCTGATCGTATCGGAACCTTCTTCGGGTTGCAGTCCTCGATTGCGAACCTGCTTGCCAGCATTTCCGCAATCGTCGCCGGCATCATCCTCGCCCGCCTGGCAACTCCCACGGATTTTACGACCTGTTTCTTGTTGGCCAGCTTTTCAATGGTTATTTCCTTGTTTTTCCTTTCTCGGACCCGAGAGGCCAGGAGCTCACTCCCGCAATTAGAAGGGAAGAACGACGCATTTTGGAAGAATATCGGGATCATTCTGAAACGAGACGGCAACTTCCGGTGGTTTCTCGTTACCCGCATGTTTTCCCAACTGGCTACCATGGGCTTCGCATTCTACACCGTCTACGCGGTCCGCATCCTGGAGATTAATGTCGCGACCATAGGGTTGATGACGGGTCTGCTGATGGGAATCCAGATCGCTGCAAATCCGATCATGGGATGGTTTGGAGACAGGCGGGGTCATCGGATCATATTGATTTTCGGTACTCTGGCAGCCATTGCAAGCGCCAGCCTGGCCTTTACCGTCCAGGGAATGGCTGGTTTTCTGGTGGTTTTTATCCTGGCCGGGATCGCGAACGTTGCCTCCTGGACAACTCCAATGGCAATGACTCTGGAATTCGGGCGAAGGGATTCAGATCGCCCGGCCTACATCGGTTTAGCGAATACGATTGTCGCCCCGTTCACTTTTCTGGCGCCTCTGATCGGCGGCTGGCTTGCCGACCAGAGAGGCTTCCGGGCTGCTTTTCTGGCTTCCGCCGTCGCGGGTCTTATCACCCTTGCCATTCTGTTTTTCACAGTGCAGGACCCTCCCAGGTATTTCGAAACGGAGCTCTCCCTGACTGAGATCGATTTCATCGGCGAGTAATCGAATGGTAGATGAGCTAATCATTTACATATCTGCGGCGCCGGATTTAAACCACGAGCGCGACATGCTGGGTCGCCTGATCGCTGAGGTTCCGGTCACGCTTGGCTGGCGGATCGTCCAATCGTCAACCCAGGGGAATCCGGTAAATATCGAGGCTATCCGGACTGCAAACATACATCTTTTATTATTGGGCAGCGACATCCGGGCGCCGATTGGTCTGGAATGGCTTATCGCCCGCCAATCGCACCGCACGCCGGTGCTCCTGCTCAAACAAGGCATCCTGCGCACCCCCGCAGCGAATGACTTCGTGCGCCGGGTTGGCGATCAGGACACGTGGCAAACCTTCAAGAGTAGTGCAGATCTACATAACAAAGTCCAGTTGCTGATCGCCGAGCACCTCCTTTCTCACACCAACCTATACGCCATCAAAGGTGACGAGAAGGCGAGACTCCAAGAATGGTTCAAAGAACTAGAAACTCATCCAGAGATTGCGGTCGATGAATCTCAGGGTGGTGCCGGAGAAAGCGGCGTAATTATTTCACCGGAACGGTATGTTCCCCGCGAGGGTGTCCTGCTCAAGCCTCGACAGGATGACACCCAAGTAGATTAATTGAAGAGATTTACGAATCGATCGATGCCATTATCCGACCTCTTGCTT
>DATDRQ010000233.1:0-7155 GCA_035291645.1 Anaerolineales bacterium | reverse complement strand
TTGTTCCATTCCAAGGCTGAGAACTTGGGGACGTCGATCTGATCGGGTTTGTCGGTATTGGTATCCGGGTCATCGTCAGGCAGAAAGTTGTATGCCCCTCCTACTATCCCGGCGGGTACCTTGGTCGGGCAGCCTGGCTTTGTACACACCCCGTTACTGGTGCCCATAAAATTTAAAAACGTGATCTTCTTCAATGCCGGATTGTCTTGATCATTCAAGGGCCAGTAGGCGATCATGTTCGGAATATCCGGGGTGCAGACTGCCATCGGTTCCGCTTCAGCCTCGGCGCCCTCCGGCTGGTATGGCTCGAGATCGCCGCCTGGTGGAACGTTCTCATCAGTGTGAACATTGAATCCGGTTTGCTGCGCAGGACCGGCTGCCAGGATGGAGTGGTCATCTCCCGCCCTGGCCGGGCCCGACGCCAGGAGAACCCCCAAGGCCAGCAGGAAGGTGATGAGCAGATAGTGATAGAAGGCGTTCCCCTTCATGTACTTCATGAACTGATCCTTTCTGGAGGAAAGTGATGGAATTCCTTAACTACAACGTTACAGGCAGATTTATGTTACGGGCTGACAAGTATGTTGTACTGCGAGGCCGGTTGGCGCGAACCAATCGGCCAGACCGGCCTCACAGCTGTCAATTATCCTGATCCCCTGGTAGATCGACCGGGACTTCCTCGATCCTACCGGATGGTGATCGGCAGGAATACCCCCGAGAAGGCATCGCAGGCCGGGTTGTCTGTGACCGTCCAGGAGAAAGCCGCGCTGCCGCTCTTGCCGGTCGTTATGTTCTTGGCGGTCACCGTGACGGAGTAGGGGCTGCCGGTCGAAGCGGAACAGGTGAGCTGCCCGCTGATCAACCCGCTGAGCTTGCCTATGCCCAGGGTCGGCGGCAGGCCGGGGGCGGAAAAATTCAAGGTGCCATCTTCCTGGTCGTTCGCCTGGATCTGCAGCGAAACGACGTCGTTTTCCTTATTCGTCCGGTTGCCCGGGTTCGTCACCACCGGGCCGGGACTGCAGTAGGATTTACCGTCCCCCCCGTTATAGTGCGCTTTCACGTTGGCCAGGGTAAGGGCGCGCTGGTATACTGCCACCTCGTCGAGCGTTCCATGCAGGTAGTAGAAAGGGGGAAAGCCGGTATTGAAGTAGCCAATGCCCAATCCAGCGCTATTCTTGAAACCGGCTGTAAATAGGGCATTCACGCTTTTTTCCAAGGATCCATCGACGTAGATGTGCAGTTTATCGGCGGCCGCATCCCGCACACCCACTACATGGTGCCAGTCACCGTCGTTTAGGGCAGTCGTGCCTTCGACTGAAATAGTGCCTACCCCGGTATTGTCTCGTACGGAGAACCTGGCATGGTTGGCGCCGCCTGCGCAGCCCAGCCAGATGGACATGACCCCACCGCCACGCTCGCCGATGAAGACTTTATTGCCTGAACAATTGGTAGAGGCCGAGATCTTCACCCAGGTTTCGAAGCTGAAGCTGTCAGCATTAGCCCACTCCAGGGCTGGGAACTTGGCCACATCGATCTTGTCGGGCAAGTCGGGATCCAGGTCGTAAGGGTCGTAAGGCAGGAAAGTGTAAGCCCCATTGACTTTCCCAGTAGACCTGGTCGGGCAGCCCGGTATGGTGCAGGTCCCGTTACTGGTGCCCATGTAATTCACGAACGTGAGCTTGTTATTTACGGGAGTATCCTGGTCGTCCAGCGGCCAGTAGCCGACCATGTTTGGGATATCCGGGTTACAGACTGCGATAGCCCCCGTTTCTGCATCGCTGTTTTCCGGCTGGTATTCCTCGAGTTCACCGCTCCCTGGCGGAGTCATTTCATCTATTTGATGACTGAACCAGGTTTGCTTCACTGGATCAGCTGACTGGGCAGAGCGGTTACCTTCCGCCCTGGCCGGGCCTGTCGCTAAAACAATCCCAAACGCAAAGAGGAAGATATAGAGTGAAGAGCGATAGATGGGATTCCCCTTGATGTAATTCATGGAACTATCCTTTCTGGTAAAGAATGACGATCCTATCTAAATAAAACGTCTCTGGCGATATTCTGTTACAGGATGCGTAGAACTGATTTGCGCGGCGAGTGCCCTGCTCCGGGATCGATCAAACCACCGGGCGCACCCTCCTTCCCAAGGCTGGAATGCGTTCAGCAATATCCACGCAGGCCAGCCCTGCAAACAGGGCTAACACCGCATCCACTGGAAGGCGGTAGCGAATCAGCGCCCAGGAGAGCAGGTGAATCGCGGTATAGATGCCAATAAACAGGTAAAGCAGCACCACCGGCTGCTCCAGGTAAGAACGCCTGGAGGAGACAGCCGCGCGGTATAACCCGTAAAGCATGAAAGGCAGGAGCAGGCCGAAGCCGCCAACCCGGGCAATGTTGCTTAGCGGAGACGAACCAGCCGATGGCCAGAACATGAAGTACACCGGTACGCGGCTTATTGATAGGTAGAGGTACCGAACCGGATCTTGTAGGATGAATCCGATCCCCAGGCGGAACAGCGCCTGGTCCAGGGCGGCCTCGTCCAGCGTGAGCAGCCCGGTTGGGATCAGGTCCTGGTAGGTGCCCATCCAGGCGGTTAGGATCGGCACGAAGTGCGTCCCGTAGATCGGGTGGTTCGCCCAGAAGAAGGCATACCCGGCGTTGGTATTTACCAGCACGAAGCGATCGAAGCGCAGGTAGTTGAAGAGCGTGAAGGGCAGGATCACGGCAACAATGACGCAGCCAGCCAGAAGCAGCGGCCCAAACTGCTTCCTGCGGCTCGCCCACCAGACCCACAGGAAGATAAAGGGAATGATCAGGACGAACAGCTGGCGCAGAAGCACGACCGCTCCCAGGCTTAGCCCCAGGAGAAGACCCAGTTTCCATTTCGATTCACCTGCTTCCCCCGGGTCTGCACCCGAACGGGCTAACCGGATGGCAAGCCAAAGGCTTAATAAGATCAACACCAGGTAGAAAGGCTCCGTCATCAGAGCGGCAGAATAATACACAAAATAAGTGTAAATCGCTGTCAGGGCTGCAGCAACTAACCCGGTCACTGGATTGAATACTTCCCTCCCGATCAGGTAAGCCAAGAAAGGGTGGGCGATGCCGGTGAGCACCGCCTGGATGACCCGGGCTGCCAGAGCGCTCTTCGCGAATAGCGCATAAACCAGCATCAAGTAGCCGGTATACAGGTAGCTCCAATGGGCGGTGGGGGCGCCGGCCTGCGTCGCCGGCCACCAGGTCGTACCAAAGGTAAAACCATGCCCGTCCAACACCCGCTGGGCCAACAGGTTGTAGGAAATCTGGTCGAAGGTGCCGGGAAGTTCCTTGACCTCGTTCCCCAGATATAGCGCGGCCAGCACGCGGAGGGAAACGGAGACCACCAGGATGGCGATCAGCGCCTGTTTTTGACGATTGGTCACGCGGGGAGCCTCTCAGCGGCTTTTTTGGCCATCGGGGATGAGTAGATCTGGTTCATCTTATCCAGGACGATCCGCCAGTCATACATTCTCTCGACCAGGAGGCGTCCATTCTCGGAAAGAGCAGCTTGCAAGGCAGGATCGCGTAGCAGCCGCAGGGTTTCCCGGGCAAAATCCTGCGGGCTGTCAGCCACCAGGACATCCTGGCCGGGTTCGGCAGCGATGCCTTCCAATCCGACCGTGGTGGTCACGACCGGCACCCCTCGGGAGAAGGCTTCCAGGATGCGCACGCGCATGCCGCCCCCTGCCCTGACGGCAACCACCATGACCGCCGCCTGCTCCAGGTATGGGGTGAGATCGGGAACATACCCGGTAACCGTTATGGTCTGCGGATCTTGGGCCTGGATCTGAAAAAAATCCGCCGGAGGGTTCTTCCCGATAATGGTCAGGTTCGCCGAAGGCAGCTCTGCATGGATGAGTGGAAACACTTGACGGGCGAACCAGCGGATCCCGTCGGCATTGGGTGGGTAGTGCAAAGTCCCCATGGTCAGGATGTTTAGCGAGTCCGGGCAGCGCTTGACTGGCCGCAGCTGTTCGGTATCCACGGCGATCGGGACCACGGTGAGCGCGGGCGTTTTCTTCGAACGCCCATCCGGACTGCTCTCCCAGGCTTCCAGGAGCGCCAGGCGATCAGGCTCGGCGACCGCCAAAGTATGGTCGAACTGTTCGAGCACCCTGCCCTCGAAGCGTTTCGTGCGTTGCGCTTCCAGGGCAATTACCGGTCGCAGGTACCAGGGAGCGGTCTGGCGCATGCGGTCCATGATGGTCCAAACGGCGTTGTGGGCGTCGAACACGAGCATGGGGGTGGGATGATCCCCACCTGATTTCAGATCCAGGACGAACTGGGCCATCGAAAGCTGATCGGCGTGCACGGCATCCACAGCTTCTGTCTCCAGGATCTGCTTGACCAGAGCGCGCATCGCGGCCAGGTCATCACGCTCGATCAGAAACGGCCGCCCGGTCAAGTAGCTGCGCAACCAGTAGCCGATATCTGCAAAGCGGGAACGCTGGATCGGCACGCTATATACCTGCTGGCTGATCTCCCGCAGGGTTTCGATATAAGGTTGTTCTTCAGGCCGCACGAAGGTTGCCAGGGTCACCCGGTGACCTTGCCCGGCCAGATAACGGAGCACATGCCAGGTCTTCACCTTCGGGCCGGCGTCCGGCGGGTAGGGGACGATCTGGGTCAGGAACAGGATGTACATCAGTTACCGGGCCCCTCGCTTCAACGACAGCCCAGGGTCGGCCGGATCGAACAGATACACCCGCAAGATGAAGTTTCTGGCCCGCACGTGTACGTCGTAGACTTCAATCAGCTGGCTGTTTTCTTTAATCCACTTCATTTTCTCGGGGTACTTATCCCCTACATTATTGTCCACTACAAACCAGATCCTTTTCCCTTCCAAAGCCAGCTGTTCCGGATTTACGCCAAAAATATTCCTGGTCACTTTATCTTTAAGGTAATAATCCCCTAGCAACGGTTCGGAGGCGATGACGAGGTCACCAGGTTCTTTACTGTCCCTTATAAAGGCATAAGCTGCCTTCCAATTATCCCGGTTACCGGACTGGTACTGATAGTAAAGCGCATTCTCACTTAATGGTACGATCAGCAAGATGAGCACGACTCCCACGGCCACCAGGCGGGCTTCGCCCCGCGTCCGAAGGAAAAGCTCACGGACAGCGACCGCCGCCAGGATGATCCAGCTGGTCAGGGTGATAAAAGCATAGCGGTTAGCCGCATACTGTACGAGAGAGATCGCCATCATCGCCAGGATGGGGACCACCGCGGCTAACACCAGCAGGAGCCCGACCCGGCTACGCTGCAGTAAAAGAAGGATGCCTCCCACCATTCCGATACAGATGATCGGAAGACCAATATAAAAGGTTATCCCAGAGAGGAGCCAAAAAGGGTTATTGTTTAACCAACCGAAACCGGAGCTCCACAGGGACGGATCGCGGATGTATCTCAGGGAATAATATATACCCCCGAGTAGACTCGGGATAATGAGCAAGAGCAGGTTGCGCCAGCGCAGCCCGGCTGGTTTCTGGAAGGGGAGCACCCACAGGAAGAACACATAGCCAGCGATGACCGGGACGAGAAAGAAGGCGAACAGGCGCTCCCGTACGGATAATGTAAAGAAAAGCAGCCCTAAGATTAAATAGAGCGGTCGATCTTTCTCGAAACCCAGGTATAAAAAGATCAGCGCCAGGGTGTAGAAAAGAAGCAGGGCTGTGTAGAAGCGGGCATTCTGAGACCAGTAGACATGCCAGGGTGCCACCGCCAGCAGGGCGCTGGAGAACAGCGCCACAAACGTCCCAAAGATGCTTTTAATGGGGAAGTATAAGATAACGATGGTAAGGATGCCGATCAGGGCTGGCACCAGCCTGGCGCTCCACTCGCTGATGCCTAACTCTTCAACTGCGAAATAGGTGAGAACGAAGGAAAGTCGCTGGCCTAGAATGGGCAACCCGGACAGCGAGCCGAGGCTGCGCAGCGTAAAGATTTCATCGTACCAGAAGCTCCATTCGCCTAATTTATAAAAACGAAGCACGGTTGCAAATAGCGTGATCACTCCCATGAGCAGGAGCGGAGTATAGGGCTGGCGAGTAAGCTCGCTTATTCTGGGCCAGGTTCGGTTGTTCATACGAATATCGACAGGAAAACCGGGATAGGATGACAGGATATCACAATGGCCAGATTGTTTCTACCATCCTGGCATGAAAATATATTTCTCTTCCCCCACCTGGTCAGGAAAACTAGGTGTTCTCTCGGTCGGAAACCCGGCGAGTCCTGATTTCTGCCAGATATACACCCAGAAGAAGAAGCAGGACGAAGGTGACCTCTGTGGCCAGAGTCCAAAGGTGATTGATCGAAAACAAACCATCTCCCCAGCGCACTCCATAGAATAGCGACACGCCAGACTGGTATCTTTCGCTGGAGAGAGGCCAGAAAAGCATTACCCCGCGCCCACCCCAGGTGAAGAAATCCAGCAGGATGTGCGAACCGTAGCTGAAAAAAACGATTAAAAACCAGGGCAAGAATTCCACCCGGCGTTTCCGACTCAAGGCAAGCGCGATGGTAACAGCTACCAGAAGACCAACAATCAGGCTGTGCGTGCCATTGTTGTGATATTTTCCGAAATCGCCCGTGATCAACCCGGCTATCGCATCCAGGTCGGGCATCATCGAAAAGATCAATGTGAGGATCAGCAGAAAGGAGACAGGACCGGCTCGCTTCTTCCAAACCTCCGGCAGATTTCTCTTAGAGAACCGATAAATGACGTAACCGGCGGCTGAATGGACGATTGGCGATGGCACGGACCTGCCTCACGGATAAAACGACGATAAACACCGTCTGGAGCTAGTTTGAGCCGCTTCCCGGTATACCTGCTGACCGGGCGATTATAACATGCTCTCCTGTGAAGCTGATCCGGGCCAGAAATCACAAACTCAGTAGGTCATCACCTGCTGGCAAGTCTATGAGACTCGCCTGTTTAATCCTGTTAAAGAAACCTACCCCGAGATTGTCCCGTTCAACCGCAGGACCCAGTCTTCATCCGATGGTGAAGTAAACGAACCCTCCCCACCTCCCTGGACAGAGTTCGCATCATGGGTATCCCCGGTGCGCGGATCGAACCAGGTCACATCGATCGGGCCGGTCATCCCGGAAAGATCGACACGAACC
>DATDRQ010000232.1:0-3542 GCA_035291645.1 Anaerolineales bacterium | reverse complement strand
AACAGGAAATTCGGCGCGGCCGCCGAACGCCTGCCGCGCGAGGTCGTGCTGGAATATACCTGGCAGGAGGAAGTGCAGCTGCAGGGCGACCGGTTTGGCCAGTGGAATGGCAAGGCCGTCAACCTAGTGTGTGGAGGCACGTTTGTTTTTGACGAGCGCGGCAACCTGCTCTCCTGGTTCCGGAAACCCGGCACGCAGCATATCAGCGCCAGCGAAGCGCAGGCATTGCGGGGACGCCTGGCAGCCTGGAACGCCAACCCGGTCCCGGCGAATAAAGAGAATCGCTTAACCAAACAGGAGCTGGCGGAGCTTGCGGACCTGGAGCAGGGCGAACTGCGCATCGCGACTTTGCTGGAATATATCGCAGCGGCCACCCGGCGTGGCCTGGTTGGTGAGCCTCAACCGGCTAACCCTTTCATGGATGGCCTGAAACCGGTGGTGGCCATCGAAGATGGGGGGGCGGTGCGCTTTGAGATCACCCCCCACCTGCGTAAGAGCGATTTCGACACGGATGGTGAAGGATGGACGGTCAATTATTAGTACGCCTGTATAACGTCGGCCTGGGCGATTGCATCTACCTGCGCGTGCCCGACACGCAGCGCGAGGTGCACATCCTGATCGACTGCGGCAATAAATTCGGCCAGCTGGAGCTGCTGGGGCAGCGCCTCGCACACCTGAAAGCGGAGCTGCCCCCGGCTCCGGGAGGTAAGAAGCGCCTGGATCTGCTGGTGGTGACCCATCCGCACGAGGACCACCACAAAGGCTTTGAAGCGCAGTTCCTGGATGGCATCCAAATCGACCGTATCTGGCTCAGCCCTGCCTATAACCGCCAGAACCCCCAGGCCCAAGGTTTCCACGCCTTGCAAGACGCCGCCAGCCGCGCCTTGCAGAGTCTCTCTGCGGTGGCGTTAAGTGAAATGAAGGATGAGGTGGATGAGCTGCTCCGCCTGTCGAAGTCGGAAGCGATCGAGATGCTGACCACGACCTTGCCGCAAGCCAATGGCATCCAACCGCTGTATGTGACTGCCGAGACGCCGGCGGAAGCGTTGCTGGCCTTCGAAGACCCGGCCATCCAGCTCAAAGTGCTCGCCCCGATGGCGGATATCGACGGCTATTACCTGGGTGGTGACGGCCAACTCACTACCCCCAGCGGGCTGGCACCCCAGGGGCTGGCGGATGGCTACCAGGCGTTATTTCCAGGTCCAGAATCCACCGCACTGGATCAGCCGGTGAACATCAGCACCCAGGATTTCAAACAGCTGCGCAGCCGCATCCACGCCAACGCCCTGGCCGCGGCGGAGATCGCCGGGCACGCAGTCAACAACCTGAGCGTTGTGCTGCTGCTAGAATGGCGCGGGCGGCGCCTGCTCTTCCCCGGCGACGCCGAATGGAACCCAGCGGGAGATGGCGAGGTCAAAGCCGGGCGCAGCAATGGCAGCTGGAATGTGATGTGGCAGGAGCATAAAGCCGATCTTTCCCAGCCGCTGGATTTCCTGAAGATCGGCCATCACGGCAGCGAAAATGCTACCCCCTGGACGCCGCCCGATCCCGAGACGGGAGCAGAACACCCCATCAACCAAATCCTGGGAGCCTTGCTGCCGCCCCCCCAGGCGAACCAACCGCCGGTTGGGATGGCAGTCGCCTCGACCCTGCGCACCTCCCGCTGGCCTTCCATCCCCGACCCCGCCTTGATGGCCGAAGTCGGGAAGCGGGTGGCCAACGCCCGGCTGGAGTATGTCGAGGACCCGGCGCGCACCCACGTGCCGGCCGACACCCCGCAGCCGCAGCGCACGGATTTGGAAGCGCAGCTGAGCGCGACGCCTGGGGAGCCGGTGTCATACGTCGAAATCTTGTTTTAATCAACTTCCCGGAAGCTTCGAGCTTCCGGGAAGTTGGCGGCCTCACCCCTTTCCCTCTCTTGCCTCACCCCCAACCTCTCCCTTGGAATTCTTATTCCAGGAGAGGGGAGGAAGAAGTTCGCCGGGGTAGGGGTGAGTCACTCTAGGGCGACAGGTCTTTTCTCCAATCTTACAAAGATCACCCTTAACCAGAATTGTCTATGATGCAAACTTGAAGGTAACCGACCCCCCAATTGTCATGCTGAGCGGAGCGAAGCATCCCTGAAACGTTCTTTTTGGATGATACTATAGGGATTCATCGCACCCTTTCACTCGCTCCTTTATCTCGGGACAAGTTACGGGGTGCTCAGAATGACAGATGACAACTTAAGTTAATCAAAATAATTTAATTGGGACATAATATGATCCCTCCCGATCCCCTCACTACAGCCATCTCTGGCTATTTACAAGTCCCCTCCGACTGGATGCCCGTTTCCCAGGTGCGGCCGCTGGTCCTCGAAGACCCAGCCCTCATCTGGCTGGAGTATCACGGGGCGAAGCACGGCTTCCAGCCGGACGAATCGCCCTATTCCTTCCTGGAGTTCATCGCCGCCAAGAGCCGCGGGTTCGTCGGGAAATGGCTGCAGGAGATGGCGCCCCAGGCGGTGTGGGTCTGCCGGGAGGCTTACCAGGCCAGGCAGGCGGACAAGGTGCGGGAGACCTTTGAATTGATGCGGCATGGCGCGCCGGTCATCGGCCAGCCCGCCTTGTGGTGGGCGCCTGAGCGCATCTACGGCGCTCCCGACTTGATCGTTCACACGACCTGGCTGCGGGAGAAGTTCCCCGCTTTGGGGGAGGCCACACAGGGCGCGGACACCCCGGGATCCGGCCATTACGTCGCTTTCGAGCTCAAGTTCAGCACGAAGATCGATAGCCGCGAGAAGGCTAGAAACCTGGCGGCCTACGCCGCCCAACTGCGCCTGTACACCTACATGCTGGGGCAGTTGCAGGGGGATATGCCCCGCCGTGCTTACCTGATCGCCCGCGACCGGGTTGCCGACCCGCTGCCGGTGGAAATTCAATCGACCCTCGACGGGCCACTCGACGCCGATCTGGTCGCCCTGCGCGACCAGTTCATCGAGATCAAAGTCAACGGCGCGCAGTACGCCCCCTGGAACGACGCCATCGTCGCCGCTAACCCGGCCAATGCGGACGAACGCTGGCGCACCGCCAAGGACACCATCGCTCGCGAAAAAGTCCCTGGCGGAGATTCAGCCCTGCTCTACCAGGTCGGAGCGGTTGCCAAACGAAGCTTGGCCGAGCTGGGGTACCCCAGCCTGGCGGCCCTGCTCGATCAAGAACCTGAAGCGATCCCCCTTGAAGCAGTCAAAGGCCTGGGGGGCACGAAGGCCAACCGGATGCGCGCCATCCTGCAAGCCAACCGAAGTCAAAGCCCGGTGCTACCGCCGTCCGACCTGCTCCCGCCCCGGAAACCGTTCGAGTTCTACGTCGATTACGAATACTTCACCAACCTGAACGTGGATTTCGAGCGCCAGTGGCCTGGCCTGGAAGGTTGCGAGATGGTCTTTCTGATCGGAGTGGGTTGGGAGCAGGACGCTGGCTGGAGCTACGAGACACTGATCGCCGCGGGGGAAGGCCAGCGCCAGGAAGGGGAGCTGTTCGAACGCTTCATATCGCGTCTCG
>DATDRQ010000231.1:0-2576 GCA_035291645.1 Anaerolineales bacterium | reverse complement strand
ACCCCCCCCAGCGAAGAGACGGCGTCCACGCAAATCAACGTCTCCGGGCTGGCGGAGCGGGCTGCCTCGGCGATCTCCCGGATGGGGTTCTGCACGCCGGCCGAGGTCTCGTTATGGGCGATGGTGAGCAGCTCGTAGGGCTTCTCTTGAAGGGCTTCGGCGACCATTTCCGGCAGGAGCGGCTGGCCCCATTCCACCTCCAGCAGGTCGGCCTGTTTTCCATTTGAAAGGGCGACGTCATACCAGCGCTTGCTGAAGGCTCCATTTACGCAGCTCAGCACGTCTCGTTTGGCCAGGTTGCGCACGGCTGCTTCTTGCAAACCGGTGCCCGAGGCGGTGACGATAAAAACAGGCGCCTGGGTTAAAAAGACCTGGCGGGCGTTCTCTGAAGCGCGTTGGAAGATGGTCTCGAACTCCGGGCCGCGGTGCGGCAGCATGGGAGCGGTTTGGGCAGCCAGGACATCCGGGCTAACGTCTACTGGGCCAGGGACAAACATGGGTGACATGAATTCCTCCAATAATATCGGGATGGGCCTCAGGAACCGGCCTGGAAAGAGATCAGACAGATTCGCGTTTATTTTACCAGGGCGGCGGGTAGGATTGGCAGGCGCTGGGGCATTCGCTTGAGAGGAGGGGCTGGCGGTTCCGGACTGCCGTCTCATGGAGACTGCTATAATTGCGAGCATGCGCCGAACACTTATCTGGGTACCGTTGCTTATCCTGGTGCTGGCCTGCCAGGCGCTGGCTTCGTTGACCATCCCCCCTACCCAGCCAGCCTCCCCAACCTCATCTCCTGCAATTACTGCCACCGCCTTTCCAAGCGATTCTCCTACAGAAGATTTACCCCCCACTGCCGTCCCCTCCAGCGTTTCCACAGGAGTACCTATGCCGGGCTTCACGGTGCGCTTCCATCCGGATGGGTCGCTTTATTCCGGCGATCAGGTGAGCCTGGAGGTGATCGCGCCGCCTGGCGTCGATGTGGCGCAGAAGAAGGTCCTGGTTGAGGCGCCGGGAAACCCCCCGGCAGACCTGGGTTCGGCAGACTTCGGATCATTCGGCATCGGGGGGCGTTCACAGGCTACCATGACCTGGGCCTGGGATACCTCCGGGCTGGCGCCCGGCGATTTTGTGCTGGATTTCCAGGTGCTGCCCGAAGGGCCATCCTGGTCCACAACCGTCAACCTGCACCCGGCCAAAGACGTTCCGCCTCCCGAACCCCAGGCCGCCTGGGAGACCGTGGAGAGCGAATGCTGCGTGGTGAGCTACATCACCGGCACCGAAGCGGCGCGTGACATCGAGGAGCTGCTGGAAATCGCCGACGAACAGGGGCGCAGTACGGTGAGCCAGATGGGTATCGAGTTCAGCGATCAGATCCCGGTCACGCTGGTATCGCGCGTGGTAGGGCACGGCGGTTTCGCGGCCAACGAGATCTACGTTTCTTACCTGGATCGCAACTACGCCGGCAACGATTTTTCCCAGGTGCTGCACCACGAGATGATCCACCTGCTCGACGGGCGCCTGGGCGGCGAGTTGCGCCCCTCGATCCTGGTGGAGGGCCTGGCGGTTTATCTGTCCGGCGGTCACTTTAAAAAAGAACCGTTGGTCTCACGGATGGCCGCCCTGGTCAAGATGGGCCGCTACATCCCGCTCGCCAGGCTGGCCGACTCGTTTTACACTTCCCAGCATGAGATCGGCTACTTAGAAGGCGCTGCCCTGGTCAAGTACCTGGTCGACAGATTTGGCTGGGAGGCCTTCGATGAGTTCTACCGCGACATCGAGGATCAACCCAGCGGCAAGCAGTCGGATGCGCTGGACGTGGCCCTACAGGATCACTTTAGCTTGTCCTTAAACGAGCTGGAGCAGCGCTTCTTGACGGCGCTCAACCGCCAGCAGACCAACCCGGACATGTATGACGACTTACGTCTGACAATCGAATATTACGATACAGTGCGCCGCTACCAGCAGCTGTTGGACCCCTCCGCATATTTTCTGACAGCCTGGCTGCCGGATGGCGAGCAGATGCGCCAGCGGGGCATCGTCGCCGATTACCTGCGCCACCCAAACGGTCCGGACAACCAGGAGATCGAGACTTTGTTGATCCAGGCCGATCGGGACTTGCGCGCCGGGGACTATTCAGAATCAGAGCAGACCCTGATTACGATCAACAGGCTGCTGGATTCGTTCGAAGCCAGTGATTTGGAAATAGCGCTGGCGAATGGGTTTCTACACTAACTTCGCTCATACCTATGCAGGTGGTCGAAAGAAATTCGAACCTGAAGCCCGTCATCCTGAGTGGAAGGCGAAGGATCTCCCCTCCACCGGCAGAGATGCTTAGATGAAATAAAACAGCCCAGGCCAAGGTGAGCCTGGGCTGGTGCCTGCTTAATCGTTCGTCAGCAATTGGGCAGGAAAGGTAGCAGGTTGCACCACAGGAAGTTCGCATCGATATACCACAGGGTGGCGGCGCCAGCCAGGCAAGCCAGCACCAGCAGACAGCCACAACCGCCCCATAACCAGACTCGCCGGGAGCGGCTCTCTTCAGGGTAAAGCGGTTCGATCGGTTGGGGCGGGACGCG
>DATDRQ010000230.1:0-5558 GCA_035291645.1 Anaerolineales bacterium | reverse complement strand
TGCGGGGCAGTGTTGACGCAGCCATGAGACATCGGTTCGCCGAAGTTGTTATGCCAGAAAGTCGAATGGACGGCAACGCCCTCGCCGTGAAACAGCTGCGTCCAACCGATCCCGGGCAGGTCCCAGCCTTCGGCGTTGGTGCCGCCGGACATGTGCAGGGAGTGCAGCTTGCGCCAGATGGCAAAGCCCTTGCTGCCGATGGCGCTGAGCGGCGTCGAGCCAGTGGCGACGCCGGATGAGATCCGGCAGTAATATACTTCCCGGTCGCCCTCGAAACAGGAAAGCATCTGCTGCTCCCAACGGACTTTCACCAGGATGCGCTTGTCCTCCACTTCCGGGTTGATCGGAGATAATTCCTCCGCCGTGATAGGGCGAAAAGATTCTGCCAGCGCCCATAAGATATCGCCCGGGTTGCCGTATCGCTCGTTCACCCGGTACCACACCTGCCCGCTGGCATCGGTGCGCAACTGGTCGACCCACAGGATCTGGCTGTAGTAGAAGCGCAGGGGCAATCCATTCTCGACCCGGTATTGGAAGAAATTCGAGCGCGGCGGGGGATTCTCCTGGACTGCGTCCACATACGGGACAGAGACTTCTACCCACATCCCGGTCTCGCCGCCGGTTTGTGGCAAGTCATTCACAGGTTGGTTCGGTTGGTTGTGCACCGGGATCAGGTCGCCGGACCAGATATACCCGCCTGGCGTTTCCACGTAGCGCTGGTTGTTCCGGAAAGGCCGGCGACCGACCGTCTCCTTCAACCAGGGTACCACGCTGTCCTCGTAGAGCACACCGACCGTCCGGCTGTCGTGGTCCGGGCGCTCCTTTAGATCAACCGAGTACCAGCCGACGCGGCCCAAGCGATCGGCTTGCGGGAAATCCGGCAGGCTAAACAGCCGCCCTCCCCAGGGCCTGAGCGCCAGGCTCCCCAGGGATAAGCTGCACAGCCGCAGGAAATCACGTCGAGTGAGTGGTTTTCGTTGCATTCATATTCCAGATCTTAAATCCACCAGCGCGAAGCCAGGAACCCAATGAATCGTGCCCTGGGTAACAATAAGCATACACGTAAACAGGATCACGGTCAATAGAAGACGAACCGCAGGACGATTAATATTTGCTGAGAGAGCAGATCGATGGCGATCAGGATCACACTCTATTCGAGGCAGCAGGATTCAATCGATGCGTACCTTTCGCAGCCGCAGGCTGTTGGTGACTACGAAAACGCTGCTGAAAGCCATAGCGCCGGCTGCCAGCATCGGGTTGAGCAGCCCCATGGCAGCTGCCGGGATCAGGATCACATTGTAGAAGAAAGCCCAGAACAGGTTCTGCTTGATGGTGTGCAGGGTCTTTCGGGAAAGGGAAATGGCGCGCGGCACACCGCGCAGGTCGCCGCTGATCAAGACCACCGGGGCCGCGGCGATCGCCACGTCGGTGCCGGTGCCGATGGCGATACCCACCTCGGCCTGGGCCAGCGCCGGGGCGTCGTTAATGCCGTCCCCAACCATCGCCACTACCTCGCCGGACTCCTGTAACTGCTTGACCTCAGCCGCCTTATCTCCGGGCAGCACCTCAGCCAGCACCTGATCCACGCCCACCTGGCGGGCGATGGCGTCTGCCGTTTGCTGGTTGTCGCCGGTTATCATGGCTACACGCAGATCCATACCGTGCAGATCCCGGATGGCCTGCTGCGAGCCCTCCTTGACGGTATCTGCTACACCGATTACTCCCCACACTGCCTGGTCGACTGCAACCAGCATGGCTGTCTTGGCTTCGTTTTGGAGACGTTCGACCGCCACCCCCAACCCGTTCAGCGCCAGACCGTGCTCCTCCATCATGCGCTGGTTGCCGACCAGCACCTGGCGGCCATCCACCGTGGCTGTCACCCCGTGCCCGACCTCGGCCTGGAAGCCGTCTGGCTGGCTGAGCTCCAGACCGCGCTCGCCGGCCTCGGCCACGATTGCCTCACCCAGCGGGTGCTCGCTGCCCTTCTCGACGGAGGCTGCCAGGCGCAGCAACTCTGATTCCGAGATACTGTTGTACATGTCCGCGCCAACCCCAGCCAGGACTGCCGTCTCCAGCGCCGGCTGGCTGAGTACGACATCGGTGACCGCCGGCTGGCCGCGCGTGATCGTCCCGGTCTTGTCCAACACCACCAGCGAGATGCGCCCGGAGCGTTCCAGGGCCTCGCCGGACTTGAACAGGATGCCCATCTCGGCGCCTTTGCCCGTCCCAACCATCACCGCCGTCGGCGTCGCCAAGCCCATGGCGCACGGGCAGGCGATCACCAGCACCGCCACTGTGTTGATCAACGCCCTGGTGAACAAATTGACGTCCGAATCCGCCGGTAGTGGTATCAGGAAATACCAGACCAGGAAGGTCAGCGCCGCGATGGCGATCACCGCCGGTACGAATACCGCCGAAACCTGGTCCGCCAGCTTCTGGATCGGCGCCCGGCTGCCCTGCGCCTGCTCCACCAACCGGATGATCTGCGCCAGGGTGGTTTCTTTGCCAACCTTAGTCGCCTCGAAGCGCAGCATGCCCAGCTTGTTCAGGGTAGCGCCGATCACCGGATCTCCAGGACCCTTTTCGACAGGCAGGGATTCGCCGGTCAGCATCGATTCATCCACCGCCGAACGGCCTTCGACCACCACGCCGTCCACAGGGATCTTCTCACCAGGGCGGACGATCACCAGGTCGCCGACGATGACCTCTTCGGCTGGGACGTCCATTTCCTCACCGGCGCGTACCACCCGGGCAGTCTTGGCGCGCAGCCCCATCAACTTCTTGATAGCTTCGCTGGTCTGTCCGCGAGCGCGCGCCTCCAGATATTTCCCCAGACGGATCAGCGTGATGATCACCGCGGCGGTCTCGAAGTAGACGTGCCCCGGGATCAGGCCCAGGGTGATCGGGATCGAGTAGAAATAGGCGGCTGACGAGCCCATCGCGATCAGCACGTCCATGTTTGCTGAGCCATTGCGCAGGGCTTTATAGGCCCCCACGTAGTAGTCCCAACCGACGTAAAACTGCACCGGCGTGGCTAGCGCGAACATGACCCAGTTCACCCATGGGCTGTGGGCGATCGACATGGGGAGTAAGCCCAGGTCGCGCAGCATCGCCAGCAGGAAAAGCGGGATGGTGAAGACCAGCCCGACGATCAAGAGATGGCGCTGTCTGGCGATCTCGGCCTCGCGCGCCAGGCGTTCGGCGTCCTCCGCCTCTCCGCCCAGCTCGACTGCCTGAAAGCCGGCCTGCGCCACCGCCCGCCGGATTTCGGATTGGCTGACCACAGTCGGGATGTACCTGACCGTGGCGCGCTGGCTGCCGTAAACCACCTCGGCCGAAAGGACACCTTCCATCTGACGCAAGCTCTTCTGCAGGCGCAGCGCATCGTTGCTGTCGCTCAGCCCCTGGACGATCAGGTCTGCCTCGCCGGTGGCGACGTCGTATCCGGCGCGGCGAACGCGACCGATCAGGTCGCCGATGTGAGCCTGCTGCGGGTCGAACAAAACGGTAGCGCGCTCTGAGGACAGGTTGACGGTAGCCTGCTCGACGCCTTCAACTTTTTTTAGATTGCGCTCGACGGTCGCCACACAATTGGCGCAGGTCATCCCCGTAATCGGGAGGGTTAATTGTTTCGTATCTGGCATCTTTACTCAGACTGCGACCGGGTAATTGATCTCCCTGAGCAGGCTCTTGATCTGCTCTTCGGTGGCCGGCAGTTCGTAGGAGATGGTGGCTTCTTTCTTGCCCATGTCGGCAACCACACTCTTCACGCCCTGCAAGTCAGAGATTTCACTTTGGATAGTGTGCACGCAGTGCCCGCAGGAGATATTGGGGATCTTATAAATCACGGTGTTCATCTTGTTGCTCCTTGAAAGGGATTTTGAGAAACCGGTTATCAGCCGGGTTCACCAATTTGCAAACAGCTCTTTATGCCTGGACAGATCAGGTACGCGTGGCGGTCTCGAAAACCTGGGTAATCTCCTTGAGAACACGCTCGCGTTCGTCTGGATTTTCGCCGCGCACCGCCGTGATCAGGCAGGAGTTCATATGCTCCTCCAGGATCTGGGTGCTGACCTTATTAAGGGCAGCCTGAACGGCCTGGATCTGGCGGATGATGTCGATGCAATAGGCCTGGTCTTCGAGCATACGCTCGATGCCACGCACATGCCCTTCGATGGTTTTCAAACGCTTTAATGGTTCATCATGCCGCATGCTGGCTCTCCTATCCCCCCCCAGGGGGGAGGGGATAGCGAGATCATACCGGATCTCCCCCCCACTGTCAAGGTTGTCCAACGAGCATGCTCTTGTTCATCGAGCAATGCTCGCAGACGCCCGTCCGGAAAATCTGCGAGCGATTTGGCTGCATATCCGGTCGCTTGCTTTTCGTTCGACTTAGTTGAGGGCTTGCTCAAATGCGGAGATCAGCTCCTCCCGAGATACCGGGCCTATCCATTCTCGTAACGGATTGCCCTGCGCATCTAATAAGAAGATATGCGGCTGGTAGCGAAATCCCAGGTCAGCTTTGAACGCATCGTTGGCGGGATCATCGATATCCAGGTATACGAAATTCAGCCGTTCGCTGTACTCTGCTTCGAGCCCATGCACGATGGGCGCCAGACTACGGCAGGTCGGTCACCAGAACGCGAAGAACTCCACCAGCTGGGGCTTACCGGAGGCCAGCTGCACCTTCTCAGGGTCGGTCGCTTCCAGCCCGGTTTTCACCTCCCGGGTGGCAACCGGCCCGTTGTCACCGGGACCCGGATAACCGGCAACTGTCGAGGCAGTTTCAGAGGCTTGGGTATCTGGAGACAGGTTCTCGCTCTGCTCGGTCTCCTGGAGTGGTTGGGCCAGGCCCGCTGGAGCCGCGGGGGTTGGTTCGCCCTGTTTGGATCCGGGACCGCTCGCCGTTGATAAGGCCTGTTTACCGGTCTGCTCCGATTGGACGCTCTGACCGGCGTTCGGACCGCCGCTTGCGCAGGCGCTCAGCAGCAGGGCCCAGGCGCATAATAGACCAATAAAGGGCGACATCCGTTTCTTCTTTTTCAATGCTATTCCTCCTCCAAATAATAGACATCAGAAGTTGGAAATATCTTACCAGCATACGCTCCGCCGGAGATTACAGAAGTATTAACAGCCGAACTAGGAATTCGAACTCGAGAAGCTACCTTACCTTGAGTACGGAAGAAACCATTTATCATCGATAGTGCGGAAAGACTGGATTATGTATGCTGCTGGTAATATCCGATAAAGATACGTATAATAGGGAGAAATCCGCAATTTGTACTCATTAATTATGCGTGTTAATTTGGATACAGGAGGATTAGGATGGCCGTGAATTTGACAGATGGGCAGATCCAGGAGATGTTCGAACTCTTGAAGGGGTCGGACTCGGTAGAGCTGAAGGCGACGGTGCCCGACTCCGGCATCCGGTCCGCGGCGGAACTGCTGGGGATGGACCCGCTAAACGCGGAGATCCGTCAGGTGGTCTTCTTCGATACGCCCGACCTCACCCTGAGCCAGGCAGGAGTTGTGGTTCGAGCTCGCCGCATCCAGGGCGG
>DATDRQ010000229.1:0-20685 GCA_035291645.1 Anaerolineales bacterium | reverse complement strand
GTATCTGCAACCAGGAATCGGTCTTTGTAATAGAGCAGCTCCCATGGCAAAGCAACCAGATCATCACAGCCTTCGGCAAAGCGAAATTCAACCGGCAGCGTTAACCGGCTGCCTTCTGCCAGGCTCAGGGAACGATCTAGTCCGTCGCGAACGCTCTTATCCGCCAGCAAACAAGCAGATAGAGCATCGCCGACGGTTTGGTGTAATCGACCGATATCGCCTAGAGGACGCAGAGCCGCTTGCTTTGCATTTTCTGTTTCTGCCAGATTAAAGCCGGGTTCGAGCGCGTACAGGATCGCCTCCCAGGTTGCCAGATTATAAGGGGGCGCGAATTCACCCCGGAATTCTCCCACCTGCGGACCGGCCAGCCGTACATTGTAGCCGTCTTCGGATGGGCTAAAATGAATGCTCAAGGTGGGTTCTAACGGCCTCATCTTACCCCTTTAATTCCTCCATACACCGCCTCACCAATAATCCGGCCACATCCTGTCGGTATGCCGCAGTGGCCCATTCGTCGCCAGCCCGGCTGTAAGCTTCCCGGGCGGCTATCTCGGCGCCGTGCGCGTCCGGCCCATCGAAGGCCAGGATGGGCGCCGGACCATGTCCCCCGAGCGCCACGCGGGTGCGGCCCGCAGGCCAGGTTGCCACAGCACAACACACGATCGGCAGGTCGGCCGGCGTCCGGCTGGTGGATTCGAAGGTGATGCTTACATTGGTTGGGATGGTGAGGCGGGTGATCAGCCGGCCTTTCAATCCTGCCTGGCGGAATGGAAGCAGGTCGCCCAGGCCGGAAGACTCTTCCGAGGCAGATAAATTGGATCGAAGGGCGAGCTTCGCATCCAGAGCGAGCATGACGGTCGCCAGCGGCGAGCGCCCGCTGGCAACAACCAGCGTCCCGGCGACGGTCGCTACCTGGCGCAGGTTGTAAGACGCCTCTCGGGCGATCGCCTGGCGCATGCCATCCGGGATGCCCGGCTGTTCCAGGAAAGCCTGCAGCAGGGTGGTTGCACCCACCTCGAGCTGGTTCCCCCGCTCCCGGAACCCGGAGAGCTGCAGGTCTTGAAGGTCGACCACGGCAAGCGGTCTGGAAGCCGAGCGCTCGAGCGCGGTGCCACCTCCCATGGGGAATACCGGTACACCCACGCGGCCGATCAGCTCGAGCGCTTCTTCAATCGTCGCAGGCCGGTAATATTCAATAATCATCTTCTCTACAGGACTCCGCTGAGATGGCGAACTCTAATTTGGGGTAAGCGCCTATCCCAGGATTGGGTACCAGTCAGGCTTCAACGGGCTTCCCCATCAGAAACTTCTTCGTATACCTTCCAACCCAGCGTCTCCAGGTCGACTCCGCCGACGACCTCTGGCGGGACGTCTACCAGGAGAGCCTCGGCTTCAGCCAGCAAGACGCCATCCGGCCCGTAGATTTCTCCGGTGGCAGTGGCAGTCTTCCCGCGAGACTTCACAGATCGCCCGATCAGGCGCAGTGGTTGGCCGACCGGCACATTCCTGCGGTATTTCACATCTAACCGGGCAGTATACATGAATCTGGGTGGATCTGCTCCCATCTGCGTCCGGCCTGTCACTTCGTCCAGCATCGCCGCTACGATCCCGCCATGCAGGACTCCCGGATAGCCCTGGAAATACTCCGGAGCCGTGAAGGTGGCGCACACCTCCCCCGGTCCTGTTTCGTAGAATCTAAGTTTTAATCCATTGTCGTTTGCCAGTCCGCAGACGAAGCAGTGGCTGGAATTGGGTTGCAGTCTTGGCACCTGTGATTCTCCTCGGCTGGATTATACTACGGCCTGCTGCGGAGCACTTTTACACCGGATTGTTGTTGTACAAATCACAGAAAACAGATGATTTTAGTCACTATTTCATCCCGATCGGCTCTGGTATATTTAGAGCCGATCGGAAAATTCTGGGTGTAGGGAATGAAAGGTTCATCTCATCATCGCAGCCGCAAGTTTTTGCTCGCCTGGGTTTTGATCGGGGCGGCTGCTTTACTGATCGCCTTTGCCCCTTTCCCGAACCTTCACCGCAGCCCATCCGACCGGTTCTTCCGGGTTGAAGCAGGAAACTTCGCATATACCCCCGCGAATTTAATGGTTAACCCGGGTGACCGGGTGACGATCGAGCTGGTGTCAACAGATGTAGTGCACGGCATGTATATCGATGGCTACGATCTGGATGTCCAGGCCGATCCAGGACAACCACAGCGGCTCACATTCATCGCCGATCGAGCAGGCATGTTCCGTTTCCGCTGCTCGGTCACCTGCGGAGCGCTGCATCCATTCATGATCGGCAAACTTCACGTAGGCCAGAACACCCTTCTTTGGCGGGGAATGGGCCTGGCTGTCCTGCTTGGTTTTGCCGGGATATGGATGGTTCGCCAGGACAGGAACACGATTAATCCGTAATGAAGAAAGCTGAACGCATCGCCCGCCTGTTTCTGTTCGGCCTGCTCCTGGGGCTGCCAGCCGCCTTAATTGCCAGTCGTTGGTATTCGCAACAAATAAGCCCGGGCCGATTTGTGGAAATCCACGGGCGCATGCCTGAGAATGGTGGCTGGATGCCGGATGAGATCACCGCCCGGGCAGGCGAACCCCTGCACATCCGCCTGACCTCGGACGACGTCCTGCACGGTTTTGCCATCGGTCAGTCTGATTGGCCTGAAGTAGAAGTCAAACCCGGTCAGGTTTCCGAAACCACCCTGACCTTCGCACACCCTGGCACCTATACTTTCTACTGCACGCGATGGTGCGGCCCGAACCACTGGCGCATGCGCGGGACGATCGAGGTAACCGGTGAAGGTGCTGCTCAGGTACAGAGCGATCAGCCCTTATACCTTACGCTGGGGATCGATATCGACGCCCCCCATCCGGCTGAGATTGTCCCTAACAGGACCCCCTCGGCCAAACGGGGAGCGGCGCTCGGCATCGAAGTTCCAGCCGGGTTCCGGGAAAAGGGCTACATACGTAGACACAGCCCGGTCGAATTCTGGCGGCTGCTGAGAGAAGCGCCCTTCACGCTGGGATTGAGCGATGAGCAAGTTTGGGATCTGGTGGCGTATGCCTGGATTTCCGGCACGACGCCGGGTGCGACCGAGCAGGGCAGGCAGCTTTATGCGCAGAATTGCGCCGCCTGCCACGGCGAGCAGGGACAGGGCGACGGGGTCCTGGCTCCGGCACCAAGCAGCGAGCTACACATGGAAGCAGATCACGGTTTGAAATCACCCCCGGATTTTACCGATTCAGCCTCCATGCTCGGGGCCAGCCCGGCGCTCCTGCAGGGGAAGATCGTGCGCGGCGGGATGGGCACCGGTATGCCCTACTGGGGGCCAATCTTGACCGAAGAACAAACCTGGGCGCTGGTGGATTATCTATGGTCTTTCCAATTCGACCGGTGACCGCCTCAATGATTAAACAAGAACAGGCGGGTTTATTCACCCGCCTGTTTCTTGGTTACCTCAGATTGTCGTCGTCATGCCCACGCAGTCATTTACCCGGGCTCACACGGGTGCAAAGGTATCGATCAGTAATTTTACATCTCCCCCGACCGGGTACAGGATCGGGCAGGTACAACCATGCCGGCGGTAATCGGCGACCTTGGCCTTCGCCTCTTCCGGCGTCCCGGAGGCGGTGATGCGGGCGATCAGATCCTCCGGCACCAGGTGTTTGGCGCGCCTGATCTGTTCCCTGGTAGCGGGCCAGCCGAGGATCGATTGGATCTCCGCCACAACCTCCTTCGAGACTCCGGAGGCTTTGGCAATATGAGGCTGCTGAGCCAGGTACTGGGTGAGCAGTTCGCGGGTGGTGTCGATCGCCCGGGCGCGGTCCGGGTCCACCGAACAGACGACCAGCTGCGGTCTGTCGAGATCTTCCAAATTGCGCCCGGCGCGTTGCGCGCCCGCTTCCAGCTGCTCCAGGGCGCTGTCGTTGTAATCAGGCGGCACACAGTAATTCAGCACGGCGCCGTCGGCGATCTCCCCGGTCAGTTCCATCATCTTTTCGCCGGTTGCGCCGATCATGATCGGCACATTACGCGGCTCGCGCCTGCCGTGAACGACATCCAACTCGATGCCATCGACGTGGACGAAATCCCCATGGTAAGTTACGCGTTCCATAGATAGGAGTCTCCGCAAGATCTCCACCGTCTCGCGCATGGCAGTCAGGGGTTTGCGGCGGTCGATGCCCACGTTGCGCGCCAGGGGGTCCCACCAGGCCCCAATCCCGCAGATGATCCGGTTGGGAGCCAGGTCATCGAGGGTGAGAAAAGTCGCCGCGAGCAGGCCGATGTTGCGTGTCCAGTTATTGATCACCCCGGAGCCAATTTTGATGCGCTCGGTCACGGCAGCATAGGCCGCCATCGGCACGATCGCATCCCGAACCAGGCGGGATTCGGCCTGCCAGACTGCTTCGAACCCCTGCTCTTCAGCATAACGGGCGTAATCTAAGCCGTCGCGCAGTTCATGGGCGTCCTGCAAATAAAGGGCAACCCGTTCGGTCATAGGAGTCTCCTTGAGTTGATAGGTTGGAATATTTCGATGTGCTTGCCCATCATACCGACCACCCGTCCAACTCTTCGCCTACCAATTGAAGGTCTTCGGGCAGATCCATGTCCAACGCCAAAGAAGGCAACTCGCAGATCTCCAGCCGGGCGCCCGCCTTAATGGCGCGTTGGCAATGGCGCGGGTAAGAATCAGGCCCGAAATCATACTCGATCAGACCAGCCGGGCACACCAATAATGCATTCGTCCCCTGACGATGGCGATCCGGGGCCACGACGACAACCGGAGGCTCCGCAGCGCGATCCAGCATCGACCGCACATCCTCAGGAGTTAACAGCGGTAAATCGGCAGGAATGATCAAGACGCCGCGGGTAGAGTGATTCCTGGCAACGATCGTCGCGCGAGCCAATGCTGAATTCAGCTCAGGAGTGCCGTTTTCTTGTAACGTGCGCGCGCCACGCTTCCGGGCGATGGCCAGTGCAGCCGGATCGCGGCTAATAACCAAGACGTGCTCGATTTCTTTTAAAGATTTTAAGGTGTTCAGGGTATGGATTAGGAGTTGGCTGTTTAGATCGGTGCGTTCTTCTTGGGTTAAAACTCCTGCCAGTCGTGACTTACCCCATCGAAGTGGTTTCACCGGAACGATTGCCCACAGAGTCATCCAATGCTTTCCTTTCGGTGTGAAGAGACCGATTCACTGATAAAGTCGATGCAAGAAATACACCGAAACTAGGGTATCAATAAAACTGACCAAGTTGCTCCAATTTTATCCCTCTTTTTTTCCACCTGCCAGATGATCTCTATTCAGTCGCGTACAAGGAGGCTTTTGCCGAAGCCAAGCAACTGATCGGCCAGGCGTTGCCGGTCCTGGATGGTCTTCATCCATGTGATCATTGGTTGGGTTTCAATACCGGCTGCCTCGACCTGATTAACCAGGTCCTGGTCTGATACATCCACGATGAAACCACTTAATAGCCCACCTTTTCGAATTGATCCATAATGTTCGGCGACCGCCAGCGCCGACGGCTCGAACCCCAGCTCGGAAAACATCTTGGCGGCCGGTCCTTTCACCGTTACCCCGTGAATGATCGGGGATACAGCCAGGACGGCGCGCGGGTGGAGAGAGTCTCTGGTCAATTCTTCCCAGATTCCGGGGACGGACAGGATCGGATCGATGCTCACCCACGGATTCGATGGGCAGATAACGATCAATTGCGCCCGTTGGAGAGCTTCCACGACCCCAGGGGCAGGCCGCGACCGATCGGCCTGCTCGAAGCGAAAACCTTCAACCCGCGGCCGGCACTGGCGGCGGACGAAATATTCCTGGAAGGTCAGTTCCCCCTCGTCGCTGCACACCCGGGTCAGGACCGGATCATCGCTCATCGGCAGGATAGCCTGCTGGACGCTCCAGGATCTGCAAAAATGCTGCGTCACCTGAGTTAAAGTGAGTCCGGCTCCCAACAAGCGGGTTCTCTCTAGATGGGTGCCCAGGTCCCGGTCCCCCAGGCGGAACCAATCCGGACCTCCCAGCGCTGCCAGGCTTTCCATGGCGTTCCAGGTCTCCCCGGCTCTGCCCCAACCGGTCGCCGGATTAGCAATGCCAGCCAGGGTATAGCAAACCGTATCCAGGTCCGGGCAGATGCGCAGTCCGAAGTGGTCGAAGTCGTCGCCGGTATTCACGACCACAGTCAAATCTTCTGGGGGAAGGACCTTAGCCAGACCATCGACCAGCTTCGCACCCCCCACCCCACCCGCCAGCGCAACCACTCTCATGCACGATCCATATTGACCTAAATAAAGCGCGCCACTTCGGAGAGACCGAGTCTGGGGCGTGGCGCCGGGTCTTCAGCCGGATAACCCAAGAGTAAAAATGCCTGCGGATCCCAGGTCGCCGGCAAATCCAGCACTCGCCGGGCGATCTCTTGGGCAAACAGTGGAGCGCAAACCCAGGCCCCGCCTAACCCGGCGGCATGGGCAGCCAGCAGCAGCTGACCTGCTGCCAACGCTACGCTCTGGACACCCATCAAGAACTCCGCCTGCCGGCGGGAAGCATCCGGGTAGTCATCCCCGAGGGAAGTATCCTGGCATACCAGGATCGATACCGGGGCTCCCAGGAGGCGCCCTCGCGATCGGGCGATCTGCTTTTCAACCTGCTCCTGTTCGATCCCGTCCGACAGGAGGTCCTGGCGGAATTTGGCCCCCATCTGCTCTACTAAAAACTTCTTGATTTCCTGGTCTCGGATGATCACAAAGCGCCAGGGTTGGCGATTATGGGCAGAGGGCGCCCAGGTAGCCGTCTGCAGTATCCGGTTAAGTACCTCGGAAGGTACCTGATCGGGCAGAAATTGCCGGATCGAGCGCCTGGAACAGAGAAATTCCTGCAGATCCACGGTCCGGATGGCTTCACTCATCCCATGCCGCTCGCAGTCACCGGCTGGATTTTGTAAATCACCCGGACATCCCCTGGCCAGGCGGAGTCGCACCCCGCCGTTCCGGTGTATTTGCCTGCTAAGGTTATAATCTGCTCCCGAGCTCTTTCGGTGGTGATCACTTCTACACGACCTCTAATCTGAAGATAGCGATTCGAATCAACGCTCACCTGAATAAATCTAATTCCCTGGGACGCAGCAGCTCCTCCAGGCAGCCTTCCCTAAGCGGGTAAGGGAATCCACGCACGTGGACTACCGGAGTCCCTTCACCCGCCTGTCCCATGATCAACGAGGCAGCGGAGGCCAGTTCATCGGCCGCACCCACCTGGGTGATGCGCAGGGTGTAACCAAACAGGTCGTTTTCCCCGCGCAGGTCAACCAGGCCGGGCAGCCCGGAGAGACCGATGGCTACGCCGGCTGTGCCCATCCGCCAGGCCCGGCCGTGCGAGTCGATGATCAACACCCCCAAGCGAACGCCGCTGCTGGCTTCCAGATGGCGCCTCAGAGCGCTCGCCGATGAATCCGGATCTTCAGGGAGCATTAAGACCCATTCTTCTGTTGAACTCCCCTCTCCCTTAACATTCGAGTGATCGATACCGGCGTTGGCGCAGACGAAACCCAGACGGTGTTCGACTACGATCGTGCCAAGCCTGGTCCGCAGGACTTCCCGGCTTTCCCTGATAATCAGCTCTACTACCCGTGGGTCCTTCCCAATCTGTTTGGCAAGTTCTTCCGCTGTACTGGATGCCACGATTGAGGTGAGATTCACCTGGCGCCCTTCCGCTTTGGAGACCACCTTCTGGGCCAGGACCAGGATATCCCCATCTGACAAGACGATCCTCGCTCTATCGAGGGCCTGCCGTATGAATTCAGCCAGATCATCCCCAGGTTGAACCATAGGAATTCCCGGCAGTGGAGTAAGCGTCAGCGCCATTCAGCGGCGCTCCTGAAAATCCGAATTAAGAAGTATTAAATTAATGCTCGTCACAACAGGACCCGGTGCGATCATTTACCCTGGATGCCGGTCACTTTGACCGCGGCAGAGTGACCCCCGTAATGCTTATTTAGACTGATCAGGATGGAGGTCAGACCTTCCACCACCACCGCGTTATCGAGCCCCCCGGCATAATAGGCGTGCATTCCGATGGCTTGCGCCAGAGCAATCACCGCATCCGCCGCCGGCAGGTCATCGGCGCACACCAGGACATCGACGTTTAATGGCTGGTCCAGGTTCTTCTTGAGCACGCTAGCGGGTACATTTTGAAATGCAGCCACGACGCGCACTCCAGGGCCGAGTTTGTTCTGGGCCATGCGCGCTGCGGCTGGGGAATCGGGCGGCCTTGGATCCTGGAAATCTACCCGGGCGGTAGCATCGACCAGGATCTTGCCTTGCAAGTCACTTTTCAATCCTTCAAGAGCTTCCCGGTGGGCGGTATGGACGACCGTGAGCACACAGATATCCGCCCGGCGAGCGGCGTCGCCGTTCAACATGCCCGAGATCTTTCCACTCCCAAGCTTTTCGTTTAACTCGGCCGCGGTTGCTTGGGCTTTCTCCGCCTGGCGAGACCCGATCAGGATGAGGTAGCCCGCCCTGGCCCAGCGCAAGGCCAGGCCTGGACCTTCTTTTCCGGTCCCACCGAGGATGGCAATGGTAGGCAGTTGTTGTGTGGACATCGGGGTGGCGATCATTCTTCCTGGTCAGTCAAGGTACAAAGGTCTGGTAGCGCTGCCACACCTGAGGTGCTTTTTCTCGGGCGCGGGCTGAGACCTGTTCTTCGTCTATGATCAACAGCCGGCGGTCGCGCATCAGCACCCTACCGGAAACGATCGTGGTCGTGACCATGCTTTCGTGGAAACCGAACAGCATATGCCAGGGCAGGTTGCCAGCTGAGAGCGGTGTGAAAGGGCGATAATCCACGAAGATTATATCAGCCCAGGCCCCAGGCGCCAGAACACCGAGTGGCGCGTCAGGGAAGAAGCGTCCCGCCAGGGCGGCGTTATTGTAAGCAGCCAGCTGGGTTACTTCATTCCCGGGCAGCCGCCGGGGGTCGCGGTGCCAGACTTTCTGGAGGAGATAGGCAAACTTGGCTTCCTCCCACATGGTGTGCGAGAACCCATCCGTCCCGAGGCACAGGTTGACCCCGGCCCGGGAGAGCGATTCGAGCGGCGCCGCACCGACCCCGTTGTTCATATTGGACCGCGGCTGGTGGCTGACCCAGGTCCCGCTCTCCGCCAGGATGTCGATCTCGCGCGCGTCGACGTGCACGGCGTGGGCGACGATGGTCTGTAGACCGAGAATCCCGTGGCGCTTGAGCCGGTCCACGACGCGTGTGCCGGCCTTGGCCTGGCTATCGTACTCATCCGCTTCGTGCTCGGCGACATGAATATGGAAACCGGTCCCGGTTGGGGCAGCCTGCCGGCAGGCTGCCAGCGTTTCCTCCGATAAGGTCAGGCTGGCATGCAGCCCGAAGGTCGCTCCCAGGCGCCCATCTGCCGGACGATCATCACACGCGCGTTGAATAAAGCGGACATTCTCGGCGATGCCCGCCCGCGCCCGTTCTGGCCCATCCCGGTCGGTCACCTCGTAACAAAGCACCGCACGCAGGCCGGACCGGTCGACCGCCCCGGCGATCGTATCGAGCGAACCCTGGATGGCGTTCGGCGAGGCATGGTGGTCGATCAGAGTCGTCGTCCCATGTTTGACCGCATCGATCAGCATGACCTCTGCCGATAACCGGATGGCTTCAAGGTCCAATGATTTATCCAGCGGCCACCACAGCTTTTGAAGAATCTCGGGGAAATCTTTTGGCGCCGGGCCGGGAATAGCCATACCGCGGGCGAAAGCGCCGTAGAAGTGGGTGTGGGCGCAGATATTGCCGGGCATTACGAATTGCCCGCCTGCATCCAGCCTTTCGGCCTCCGGGAATCGTCGGAGCAATTCGTCCTGCGAACCGATCTCCCCGATCTTGCCATCCGCCAGGTATATCGCCTGGCCGTCCAGGATGCGGTTAGGCTCTTCCCAGGTAATCAATGTCCCGTTGGTAATCAGCATAGTGCCGCCTCGTCAGATTGGCTTGATTTTGTTAATCAAAAGCGGTCTGCCTGGCCTCATCCTTGGATACCGCGAAAGCATCCTGGATGTGGCGCATGCGGGTGCGCTCTCCTGAAAGGGGTATGGGGAGTTCGTCCTCTGCGAAGAAAGCGACCTCGGAAGTCTCACTGCTTGGACCGGGTGTGCCACCTAGAAGGTCACAGAGAAAAACGATCTTGAAGGCGTGGAAGACCTCCAAAGGTCCGGTGCGGTTCGCATCATATACACCGACCACCTTACGCGCTGTTACCCGCAATCCGGCTTCCTCCCACACCTCTCGTTCGGCCGATTCGGAGGGCACATCCCCCACGTCAGCCCAGCCTCCCGGCATGGTCCAGCCCCCGTCGGCGCGCTCGCGTACCAGCAGAAGTTTGCCATCCTGAAAAACCGCCCCCCTGACATCCACCCGCGGGGTGGCGTATCCAGTTTGGGAGGAGAAGATGCCCTCCAGTCTCGAACAATCTACATCGCTGTATTCGCTGATGATCTCAGCCGCGATCTGGCTCAGCCGGTGGTAGCGTTCCCGCTGGTAGTCATTTTCCGAGTAATGGAAGCCTGTCTGGGAGAGGGCCTGGATCTCCCGGGCCCAAACCAACCAACGGGGCAGAGTTTCACTCATCCGGTCCTCCAGGTGATTGCTGATTGTTGATCCGGTCGGAAACCAGCCAGCTGGCTGGCGATCACCTCCTGATCCACAGGAAGCTTGTCGATGCGTACACCCACCGCGTTGTAGATGGCGTTGGTGATCGCCGGTGTGGTCGGGATGCTGGAGAGCTCACCAACACCTTTGGCCCCATAGGGTCCTTGGGAAGCCGGATCTTCGACGACAATAGAGACGATTTCTGGGCTATGCTGGATGGAGGGGATGCGGTAACGCGCCAGCCGGTCGGTGACGACGTAGCCATCCTGGACGATGAAGTTCTCGATCAACGCGTTGCCGAGACCCATGATCACGCCGCCTTCCACCTGACCTTGCAGGCCGAGCGGGTTCAGCGCCCGGCCGACGTCGTTGGCGGCGATCACCTGAAGGACTCGCACCTCCCCCGTCAGGGTGTTCACTTCGACCTCGGCTGCCTGCGCCCCGAAGGAGAAGGCGAAATGCATATCGCCAGGTTCTCCTAATGGCGTCGTTGCCGGTGCCCAATATTCGAATAAAGCCTTGGGGGGCCGTCCCTCGGACTGCATCTCCACCTGGACCGCTTCCATCGGCAGGGCATGGCTGTTGAACTGGACCAGGCCTTCAACAAAACGGATCTCGTCGGGAGGCTGGTCGTGCCGTTCAGCTAGCGTGCTGGCAATCGCCTGGCGCAGGGCCTGGGCAGCCCCGCGAGCGGCATTCCCGGTAACGAATGTCTGCCGGGAAGCGGTGGTTGGGCCTCCATCGGGGGTCAGGTCGGTGTCTGAGAGCAGCACCCTGACCCAGTCAGGCGTCGTGTTGAACTCCTGGGCGACGATCAGCTGCAGGACAGTCACCAGGCCCTGGCCAATCTCGGCCGAGGAGGAGCGCACCTCCAGGATGCCATCCGGGCAGAGCTCCACCTCGGCGAAGGCCTTATCCGGCGCCCCCCCTCCCAGACCCGTATTCTTGTAACCGACCGCCAACCCCCAGGCGCGTTTCAGGTGGGGCGCGCCTTCTACACTCTGGGCGGCGAATGGCTGGTCTCCAGCCCGCCGGTGAATCTCTTCAGAGACCTTTTCCAGGCATTCAAGTAATCCAACGCTTTCGCGCAGTGTTTGCCCGGTGTTGGTCACGCTGCCGAGGCGCAGCGCGTTCCTCCTGCGCAACTCGACCGGGTCCATTTCGAGCCGCTCGGCGAGCATATCCATCATGCTCTCGATGGCGAAACAGGACTGCGTGACGCCGAACCCCCGGAACGCACCGGCAGGCGGGTTGTTCGTGTACATGGCATAGCAGTCGGCGCGTACGTGGGGCACCTCGTATGGTCCGGCGGAATGGGTCGTCGCCCGTGTCATCACTTTCTCACCCAGCGAGGCATACGCCCCGGTATCGCCGTAAAGCTCGGTCTCCACGGCAGTCAGCCGGCCATCCTGGCGGGCGCCCATACGGACCCGGATCTGGGTGGCGTGCCTTTTCGGGTGCACCAGCAGGCTCTCGTGCCGGTCGAAGAGCAGTTTGACCGGCCGGCCGGTCGCCTGGGCCAGCAAAGCGGCGTGGATCTGTCCGGCGATGTCCTCTTTGCCGCCAAATCCTCCCCCGATTAGCATCCCGACCACCCGCACCCGCTCTTCCGGCCAACCGAGCGCCCGGGCGATCTGGTTGCGATCCTGGTAGGGGATCTGCGAGCCGACGTATACCTCCATGCGGCCTGCGGGTGTCAGGCGCGCGATGCTGCACTCCGGTTCGAGGAAAGCGTGCTCGTCGGTGGCTGTTTGGAAGGTGTGTTCAAGGATCAGATCGGCTTCCTCGAAACCCTGGTCAAGCTCTCCCTTGCGGACCTTGATATGCTTCAGCTGGTTTCCTTTGGCATGTAGCTTTGGCGCTTCGGGATGCCGAGCCTGGACCGGATTTGTCACCGGTGGGAGCATCTCGTACTCGACCTCGATCAAATCCAGGGCCTGGGTGGCGATCTCACGCGTCTCCGCGGCAACGACGGCGATGGCATCCCCCACCGTACGCACCCGCTCATCGACGCCGACCAGGGAAGGCCAATCCGGGGTAACCAGCCCGTGATGATGCTCACCGGGAATATCTGCCGCGGTGAGCACGGCTGCCACACCTACCATCTGGCGCGCCGCTTCGACCTCAATTCGTTTGACAATCGCGTGTGGGACTCCAGCGCGTTTGACCCGGGCATGTAGCATGCCCTCAAAGCTCAAATCGTCGGTGAACAGTGCCTGCCCGTTCACTTTCTCGACCGCATCCGGTCGGATCTGGCTGGTACCGATCACTTCGAGAGGAGTTTTCGAGGTGTAAGCGGGTCCCACGATTGGTTCACCGCTGCGGACCGAACGCGCCGCCGCCTGAATCGCCTGGATGATGGTAGGATACCCGGCGCAACGGCAGAGCGTATCCTTGAGCGCTTCGCGGATCTCTCCTTCGCCGGGGACCGGGCTGCGTTGCAGCAGAGCGTAAGCGGTCATGATCTGACCGGGGATGCAGAAGCCGCACTGGACGGCGCCGTACCGGACAAAAGCCTCCTGGAGCGGGTGAAGACGAGCAGATTGATCCCCGTTCGTCCCCTCTCCCGAGCCCGACCTTAGAGGAGATTGGCCAGCCAGCCCCTCGATGGTCAGGATGCGGCGTCCAGCGGCGCGCGCGGCTGGATAAACGCAGGACAACACGGGTTCCCCATCCACGACCACGGTGCAGGTACCGCACTCCGCCTCACCACACCCGATCTTGGTGCCGGACAAACCCAGCTGTTCGCGCAACAGTTCAGCCAGCGACTCGCCTGGACGTGGACCGACCTGACAATTCTTTCCGTTGACGTTAATTTCCATGGGCGATACCATAAATAAAACTCATTCATCCTCATCACCCGCCCGATGCCAGGCGGCAGACAGGGTCTCATCCAGCAATACGCTGCTCAAATGTCGCCGGTATTCCGCACTCGCCCGGTGCGGGCTGGAGCGGAAATGGAGCTCGTCCAGGATGGCTGCCTGGGCGAAGCGGAGGGATTCTCCATTAACTAGACTCCCCTTCAGGGTCTCTTCCGCCGCACGCGCCCGCATGGGGATAGACCCGGCAGGTCCGATGCTGATGCGGATCGCGGCGATCGATCGCTGCTGGCGGTGCAGCCAGATCGCCATATTCAAGGTCGGCAGGGCGACGCCCTGCGGGCGCATGACTCTCCGGAAGGCGGAAGCCTGGCCTGGCTTCCTCAGGGGAACGTAGAATCCTAGAATGATCTCCTCACGTGGGAGCAGGGAAGATTTACCCGGACCCGAGAAGATATCTTGGAGAGGCATGCGGCGCGTCTCAACCGAACTAGCGATCTCCACCTCGGCCCCCAGCGCCAACAGGGCGATCGTCCCGTCCGCGGCAGGCAGGGCGTGGCCCACGTTTCCCCCAAGTGTGGCGGTGTTGCGCACTTGCGGCCCCCCGATCAGATGGCAGGCTTCGGCCAGAGCCCGGGCGTGGTCCCGAACGTACGGCGCTTCGACGACTTTACTCAGAGGTACCGAAGCCCCAATAAAAAGCTGGTCCCCGCGCGTTTCAAGAGCCCTCAGCTCCGGGATAGAAGCGACATCCACCAGCGTGTGTACGCCGGGATGCCGCCCCTGTCCTAGATCCAGGAGCAAGTCAGTTCCGCCGGCTACGATCCTGGCAGGGCCAGGCGCCTGGGCGAGTGCTTCGAGGGCATCGGGGATCGATTTGGCCAGATAATAGTGCTGCCAAAGAGGCATGGATCGGCGACCGGTGGGTTCTCAAATTGGCAAAGACCTGTGTCACAGTTTCTCTGCCGATAGGATAAACCGCTGGGTTGGCGGCACTTTTCGCCGGGGTCGGTCCCCGGCGCCGGCGCAGGTTTCCCTG
This sequence comes from Anaerolineales bacterium, assembly GCA_035291645.1. GTDB lineage: Bacteria > Chloroflexota > Anaerolineae > Anaerolineales > UBA4823 > DATDRQ01. Next base: position 6,160 of record DATDRQ010000229.1, on the reverse strand, counting down.
CGACGACCGCCGATCCAGAACGGCCTAATTGTAGCACACCCGGGGGAATGCAAACCGGATAATCTTGCCCAAATCAGAGCAACTCTAATTATTTAAAAACTACCTTATAATGGGGATAATCTGGGCGAGCCCGGGCTGATCGATCTACCACCTCATGGCAATCTTACTCTTCGACCAATGCTCTGGAGGATGTGACCGATGTGGAAAGGTGAACTTATCGCTATTTTTATCCGACCAGAAGCCGGTGAAGAAACCACACAGCTTCCACAGGTCCACGCTGTCCCTGGAATTGGGTTAGAGGGCGACCATTATTTTCGCCAACCGAATAAATCCGAGAAACCTGCTCACGCCAGCCGGGAGGTCACCCTCATTGAAGAGGAGGCCATCCAGGCGGTCGTGCGCGACTACGGCATCCCGATGGAACTAGGGCAGAGTCGCAGAAACCTGGTCACCCGTAACGTTCCCTTGAACCATCTGGTGGGTCGGGAATTCCAGGTTGGAGAGGTAGTCCTGAAGGGTATTCGGCTGTGCGAACCGTGTTCGCATCTGGCTGCTTTGACCAGGAAGGAATATCAACAGGCGCTGGTGCATCGGGGAGGTTTGCGCGCCCAGATCCTTACCGATGGGTTGATTCGGGCGGGGGATGTTATCCATGCTGAGGAACAGATAGGAATCCGTTAAACATACTCTCATCGTCTAACAGCCTGTTTCGGTGTTACCCTTGTGCTGTTCTGCCCGACTGAAGGCATCGGGCAGGATCTCGATATCATCCAGCTTTGGCCTATCAACCGGGGCAATATGGTTTGGGCCGGGTAATTCGATCCTTATCCACGGGAGGAATTCAATGAGCTCCCTTTTCGAGGAGATTTCAAATATTCACCGCTACCTTTCCAGACAGCTGCTCTATCCTATCCTGCTGTCTACCCTTCTGGCTGTGTCGCTCTACGCAGCCCGGGTGTTCTTCAGCCGGGCGTTCGCCTACGATAATCTGGTGTGGAATCTTTACCTGGCCTGGCTGCCCTACGTATTTGCGCTGACCGCCGGATTGTTGAATTTCATGCTGCCCCGGTCCTGGTGGCTGTTGATCGTGCCAGGCATTTTGTGGTTGGCTTTTTTTCCGAACGCGCCTTATATCCTCACCGATTTCCTACACCTGGAAGACCGCCCCAGCATCCCGCTCTGGTATGATATCCTGCTCCTGGCCAGCTTCGCCTGGACAGGCTGTTTTCTGGCAGTCGCTTCTTTACGAACTATGCAAATTCTGATTAAAGAATACCTGGGACTGATCGCCAGCTGGCTCTTTGTTGCAGTTGCGCTGGCGCTGGGCGGTTTGGGGATTTACCTGGGGCGTTTCTCCCGCTGGAACAGCTGGGATCTAGTCTTCCAGCCCAGGGAAGTGCTCTTCGAAGTCGCCAGCCGGATTGTGAACCCGCTAAGCAACCTGCAGTTTTACGGCTTCACGTTCCTTTTCACCGCTTTTCTGCTCGTAATGTATCTAACCTTTATCTCCTTCCGGCAGCTTAGCGAGCCGTGAGGAATCGAGAACGGTTATAATCTGATGAACCAGGCACTCAACAAGGAGTAAGTCATGTCCGATGCCCGTGCGGCCGCGCTAGAGTATCTGCATAATAATCGTGTGCGCTTCCTCGAGGAATTAAAAGAATATGCCTCTATTCCATCCATATCCACCGATCCGGCCTGCCTGGCGGATGTGAAGCGGGCGGCCGAATGGACTGCGGACCAATTGCGAAAGATAGGAATTGTCTCAGTCGAAGTGCTGCCAACCTCTGGCCACCCGGTCGTATTTGGGGAATGGCTGGGAGCAGGCCCGCAAGCACCGACGATATTAGTCTATGGGCACTATGATGTCCAACCTCCGGACCCACTCGACCTCTGGCACAGCGGTCCTTTCCATCCCGAGGTGCGGGGAGAAAACCTGTATGCCCGGGGGGCGTCGGATATGAAGGGGCAGGTCCTGGCAACCATGGATGCCTTCGAAGCCGCGTTCGCGGCTGGAAGTCCCCCGGTTAACCTGAAATTCTTGATTGAAGGCGAGGAAGAGGTTGGTTCTCCCAACCTGGAGACCTTCATCGCCGGGAACCGGACCAAACTTGCCAGCGATTTCGCCCTCAACCCGGACACCGGTATGATCGCTCCGGACCTACCGACCATCACTTATGCGCTGCGTGGCCTGGCTTACTTCGAAGTGCGCGTGTTCGGACCTGACCACGATTTGCACTCCGGACTCTACGGCGGAGTGGTGCACAACCCGGCGCAGGCTTTGTGCGAATTGATCGCCGGGATGCACGACGCGCAGGGAAAGGTGACTCTACCGGGTTTCTACGATCGTGTTCGGGCGATCTCGGCCGAAGAGCGCGCCGAATTGGCCCGCCTGCCGATGGACGAGGCGTTTTATAAGCGGCAAACGGGTTCCCCTGAACTTTGGGGGGAAGCGGGGTATTCCCCGGTCGAGCGGGTGGGCGCCCGCCCAACCCTGGAAGTAAATGGCCTGTACTCCGGTTACAGCGGGGAGGGCGCCAAGACCGTCCTGCCGGCCTGGGCAATGGCGAAGATCTCCACCCGGCTGGTCCCAGATCAGGATGCAGACGAGGTATACACACAGCTGCAGCAGTACCTGCGAGAAAAAACACCCCCGACCGTGCGGGTCGAAGTCGCTCGCCTGGTTGGAGGGCCGGCTTCTATATCCGCTCGCCAGTCTCCAGGAGTACTCGCCCTGCAACGCGCTATGGAACAATCCTGGGGTAAACGCCCTTTGTTCCGCCGGGAAGGCGGCAGCGTCCCGGTGGTCAGCATGTTCCAGCGGCTGCTTGGGATCGAATCGATCAACACCGGTTTTTCCCTGCCAGATGACAATGCACACAGCGCAGACGAAAAGCTGCATTTACCGACCTGGTATCTGGGGATGGAGAGCCTGGTTCATTTTATTTATAACCTGGGCGAGAAATTTTAATCTTTATTCGAATATAGGTGAATGTTCTAATGGCAGAAACAAGACTACCTATCTACGGCGGGCAGGCCGTCATCGAGGGCGTGATGATGCGGGGTAAACAGTCCATGGCGATCGCCATGCGCGCCCCGGACAACGAGATCGTCGTCCACCAGGAACCTCTAGGACGGATTTACAAGAGCAAGCTGACCAAGATCCCTTTCCTGCGCGGCGTCGTCATGCTATGGGATGCGCTTGGACTGGGAGTGCGCGCCCTTTCGATCTCGGCCAACACCCAAACGGGCGAAGATGAGAAGATCGAGGGGCCAGCCTTATACGGCGCTTTGATCATCTCCATGCTATTTGCGATCGGCCTCTTCTTCATCCTCCCCGCCGCCCTCGGCCACCTGACAGAAGTATTGTTAACCCCGGGTGGAGCCGGAACGACCGCCGGACAGGCTCGTTCCGCCTGGGTTGGAAACCTGATGGAAGGCGTCGTCCGCCTGCTGATCCTGATCGGTTACATCTGGGCGATCGGCTGGATCCCGGATATCCGGCGCGTGTTCGCCTATCACGGTGCAGAACATAAAACCATTAACGCTTTCGAAGCTGGAGCAGAACTGACTCCAGAAAATGTAACCCGTTTCTCACTGGAACATCCCCGCTGCGGGACGGCCTTCCTGCTCACGCTGGTGATTTTATCTATTCTGGTTTTTACCTTGCTTGGCCCGCTGCCGCTGGGTTTGCGCCTGGTGAGCCGGATCGTGTTGATCCCGGTTATCGCCGGGATCGCGTATGAATACATCCGCTGGACGGCAAGTCATATGGACTCCCCCCTGGTGCGTTGGATGGTCAAGCCGAACCTGGCTCTCCAGCGCCTGACCACTCGCGAGCCCAACCTGGAAATGTTGGAGGTCTCGATCGCGGCATTCAATGCCATGCGTGCGGCAGAACAGGGAATCCGGTTATAGACCTGGCTATTCTCCGATGAGCTGGACGACCAGCTCCCGATGACGGGGGCGGTTATCGAAATCGACGTAAATGATCTGCTGCCAGGTGCCAAGGGTCAGGCGTTTATTCACGAACGGCACCGTGAAGGAAGCGCCCAACAGGGCCGAGCGGATATGGCTGTGCCCGTTTCCGTCCCCCCAGCGGGCGTTATGGGCGTAGTGGCGTTCCGGATCGACGAGCTCGTCGAACAGCCTGCGCAGATCACTTAAGCAGCCAGATTCGTATTCAAGGGTGGTGATCCCGCTGGTCGAAGAGGGTGCAAAGACCGTGACGATCCCATCATTTATTCCGCTGCTGTTGACCGCAGAGGATATCTGATCGGTGATGTCGAGAATATCCGTGTTGCCTTTGGTCGCGAAGTTGATGGTCGTGGTGTAGACAGCCATCTGGTGCGTCCCTCCTTTATTCTTCTTGATCAGATAGTCTCCAAATCCTTACGCGTGCGCAAGAGACCACGCCCAGACTTATTCTTTGATTGGAAAAAGCCACCTGGGCGGTACAATTCATTATAGCGAACTATTTTAATAGCGGCTTTATAATATCTATCAGGATCTGAACGGTGGAGAAATTGTATGGCGACTGAACCATCTGATCTGCAAGGCCTTACCAAATTGGGTCGCCCGGCTCAGCCGGGCAAAACCCTGGAAGCCTTCCCCAACCGCAGCCCGGGTCGCTACTACCTGGTCACCCTGGAGAGCGACGAATTCACCTGCCTGTGCCCCATGACCGGGCAGCCGGATTTCGCCTCGATCCGGGTCCGCTACGTGCCCGACCAGAAAATCGTCGAGTCGAAGTCCTTCAAACTGTACCTGTGGTCTTTTCGGGATGAGGGCGCTTTCCACGAACACGTGGTCAACCGGATCTGTGACGACCTGGTACAGGCTCTCGACCCGCATTGGCTTATGGTCACCGGGGTCTTTAACGTAAGGGGCGGGATCGGCATCACCGTCGAAGCCGAGCACATCAAGACACCCGAGGCCCGCCAGCAATGGCTCAACCAGCCTCAGAATTCTGATTTCTGATTGCGTGCCAACCGGTAACAGGAGCTCTTCTCGCCGCTCACCCGATCTAGCGGTTGGTCGATGGCTGAATGCTGTTCGCTAACCACAAAATGCCTACCACTCCTCCCCCATCCTACCGCTGGTACCCTCTGGTGACCGCCGTCTTCGTCACCAGCCTGATCGTCTCCAACATCATCGCCGTCAAGCTGGTGCAGATCGGCGGGCTGATCCTGCCGGCGGCGGTGATCCTGTTTCCGGTCGCCTATATCTTCGGGGATATCCTGACCGAGGTGTATGGCTACGCCCGCGCCCGCCAGGCGATCTGGATCGGATTCTTCTGCAATCTGCTGGCGGTGGGCGCCTTCTGGATCGCCGGGCTGCTGCCGGCCGCGCCTTTCTGGACCGCCGGCATTTTCGATGAGCCGGATACCGCCCAGCAGGCCTACCAGGCCATCCTTGGGTTTACCCCCCGGCTGCTGCTGGCCTCGTTCATCGCCTATCTGATCGGCGAGTTCTTGAATTCCTTCGTCCTGGCTAAGCTGAAGGTGCGCACCGCCGGGCGCTACTTATGGCTGCGCACGATTACCTCGACCCTGATCGGCCAGGCAGCCGATTCGGCCGTCTTCCTGACGATCGCCTTCTGGGGCATCCTGCCCCTGGCCGGCTTGCAGCAAGCCATCCTCAACCAATGGCTGTTCAAGGTCGCCTACGAGATCCTGGCCACCCCGCTGACCTACCTGGTGGTGAACCAGCTCAAGCGCGCCGAAGGGGTGGATACTTACGACCGGGACACGGATTTCAGCCCGCTGCGCGCCAGATAGACAGGTATGCATGCACTTTTGGTATGTCTTTGCGAGCGTTAGGCGAAGCGGAGCTTCGCACTGCGAAGCAATCTCCCACTCATATGGGAAACCTGAGATTGCTTCGGCCCAATGAACGGGCCTCGCAAAGACATTCAGAAGTTTGGCAACCCAACCTGGTACTCCCGACTCCTGGCGAGGTTCGATCCCCCCCGCTTTTCCGGGCAATCCTTAACGTTTCGAAGGGCTGTGGTATAATCTGCCCGCTTAAAATCCAATACACCCACCCGGAGAGGTTGCGTAGTCTGGCCTAACGCGCACGCCTGGAGAGCGTGTTCACCGCAAGGTGACGCGGGTTCGAATCCCGCCCTCTCCGCCTGAGACGTCTGCAGTAATGCAGG
>DATDRQ010000228.1:0-5912 GCA_035291645.1 Anaerolineales bacterium | reverse complement strand
TCGATCAGGTCGGTGCTGCGAGCCGGGACGCTTTGGGAGGAATAGATGCGCAGATCCCTGCGAGCCAATGCGACCCGCACGATCGAGAGATTTGGACAGGCGTCCAGCAGCTGCGCGGTCAATTGCGTGACCTGCTCGCCGGGCGAGTCCGCTTCTGCGAAGATCAGCAGATCGAGGTCCTGCCCGGAGAGGCGTGACAGGACCGTGTCATCCAGGGTCCAGCAGCCGACCAGCTCGACATCTTCCAGGTTGCTCAGGATGTGCTCCAGGCTTTCACCCAACAACGGCTGCTCGCACAGCAGGAGGACCTGCCACTTTTCCATACGACCTTTCTCCCACCATTAAAGTAGCAAGTTTTTTGGCCAAAGGGAATCACTCCCGGACATTCGCAGGCATGAAAAAAGAGTGAAATGATTTCACTCTTTACATCGAAGAATTAGTTCTTTCGTTTCGTGAGCTTTGGGCTATAGAGGCCATCGCGGCGGAATGGCTAAACCAATCCTTTCGACCTGGCGATCCGGGCCGCCTCGCGCCGGCCGTTGACCTGCAGCTTGGCCAGGATGTTGCGCATGTGCGTCTTGACCGTATTCAGGCTGACGGACAGGGATTCGGCGATCTCCTTGTCCGCTGCGCCGGATGCCGCCAGGCTGAGCACCTCCTGTTCGCGTTTCGTCAGCGCGGCCTCCTTGGCCTCCTCTTCAGCCGGTACCAGCCGGCTCAGGCGGCGGAACTCCTCCAGAATGCGCCCAGCCAGGGCCGGGGAGATCGCCGCTTCCCCGCGCAGCGCCCCCCGCAGCATGGGAAGCATCTCTGCCGAGCGGATATTCTTGAGCAGGTACCCCTGGGCGCCTAGCTTAAGAGCCTCGAACAGCTTTTCGTCCTCGTCGCGCACCGTCAACATCACGATCGTGGTCTCAGGCGCCTCTCTCTTGATCTGGCGGGTAGCCTCCAGCCCGTCACAGCCCGGCATCTGGATATCCATCAAAATCAGGTCGGGTCGCAGTTCATGCGTCTTGACGATCGCCTCGATCCCATCGCTGGCCTGCCCCACGACGACCATATCCTCCTGACCATCGATAATACCAGCCAATCCCTCCCGGAAGAGGTCATGATCGTCGGCCAAAAGGACACGGTACGGAGGCGCTTTAGAGCTCATCGTCTTTATTCATTGCCGGAGTTTGGAGTGCCCTGCAGGTTTAACCAGATCGCGGTTCATCGGTTACAGGCCAGGTTAAAATCACCCGCGCGCCTTTGCCCGGGGAGGAGCGGATTTCCACCTGCCCAGCGATGCGCGCTGCCCTGGCGCGCATGATCTTCAGCCCAAAGTGCTGGCGACCATCCTCAACCAGCGGGTGTAGGGGGTCGAATCCCAGCCCGTCATCTTCGATCACCACCCGGGCCTGACCGTTGTCACGCTCCAGCCTTAAGCTGATCGTACTGGCCTGGGAGTGGCGGCAGGCGTTCAGCAGCGCTTCGCGGGCCACACGCAGCACCTGCTCGCTCTCCTCACCCGGCAGGATCAACGGGATCTTTAGCGAGGTCTCCCAGCTGACCCGCCCGCTAACCTCCCCGACCTCGTCCGCCAGGTCAGCCAGCTGTTCCTGGAGCGGGTAGTAGGGAGGCAGATCTTCCTGCAGGCTGGCGATCGCCCGGCGCATCTCACCCTCCAGCTGATTGAGCGCTCGCCCCAGGCGGCTGAGAGTCCCAACAGCCTGCTCGCCCTCCCCATTCTGGATCTGGTCATCCGCCTGGTCGGCGGTCAAGCGCAGGTAATTGACCGTCTGAGCCATCCCATCGTGCATCTCGGCTGCCAGGCGCTGGCGTTCCTCGAGGGTCGCCAGTCGTTCCGCCTGGTCGTACAGGCGGGCGTTCTCGATGGCGATGGCCGCGGAGTTCGCCAGCCTGGTCAGCAAAACCTCCGCATCCTTGGAGAATGCTGCCCTGCCTGTGCTTCCGACGCACAGTGCGCCGATCACCCGCTCCCCCATACGCAATGGCGCCGCCAGGTGGCTGGTGCGATAGGGCGCAGCAATCATGCCGCAGGTCCCCTGGCACCCATCCTGTCCGCAGAGGAAGGCTCGCTCCCCGCCCAGCACCAGGCTGGGGAGGGTTTCATTCAAGGAAGTGCTCGTATGGATCACTGCTTCGGGAAATCCGCTGGTCGAATGCAAGGTGAGCACCTGTTTTGGCTCTTCAGCCAGGCAAAGCATCGCTACCTCAGCGTCCAACAGCTGGCGCGCCTGTTCGGTGACCGTCCGCAGCACATGCTGGATATCCAGCCGCGAGGAGATATCTTTACTGACCTGGTAGAGCCCTTCAAGCTCGCGCGTGCGTTGGGTAACGTGCTCCTCCAGGGTGTTCCCCCAGGCGATCAATTCTTGCTGTGAGTGCAACAATTGAATCCGGGTCGTCTCGAAGGTGTCCGCCAGGACTTGCACCTCCTCAAGGCCCTGGGCCTGGATCGGGGTATCCAGGTCGCCCTGGCCCAGGCGCTCCGCAGCCCGATCCAATTCTCGCAATGGTTCCAGGATGGCGCGATGGGTCCAGTAAGCGGCCAGACCGAGCAACCCCAGAGCGGCGGCGAAGAATCCGAACTGCACCCGGCGCAGGAGCGCCATCTTCTGTGAGGCGGCAGCTTCGTACAACCGCACGATTCGATCGGCCTGGGCCACTAATTCCGGCGTGCGTTCCTGCAGGGCGCCGACTGCAGCCAGGTAGCCGGGTTCCCCCGCATCCCGGGCGTTAATCTCATCGAACGCAGGCAGCAGTTCGCGCCACGTCTCGTCGAGTATTTCCAGTTGCGATAAAATCCGGGGGTCACGGGTTGAAGAGAGCGTTGCTTCCTGGTCAGGCAGGTAGAAGACTTCCCCCCCTTCCTGGAGTGCCTGGAGAGTTTGTTCGAAAATCCCGCGCGCCTCTTGCAAGGCCGCCAGGTCAGCCGGATCTTTTTCGGATGCGCTCTTCAACGCCAGGCGTGAGATCTGCTGGACCAGCATCCGTTGGCGACCAGCCAAATTGATCAGCAGGGCGTCATCCTTCTGTAAATTAATACCCCAGAAGGTTACTCCGGCGGAGACCACTACCAGGACGAAAAACGCTCCGAAGAGCATTTCCATCCTTCCCTGGATGCTGGAGAGTCTCATTGAATCTTTATCTGTATATCGCCATTCGTTGAGAAACTGTCAACCGTGTCCATATTTTACCATCCAGCATTCACGCCCGGATGATTGCATCAAATCCGGTAGAAAAGGTAAAATTGGGGGACGCCTAGCTGCCAAAGGAGTATCGGTTACAGAATGAGTAAATTCTACGTGCCTGAGAGTGCTATCGTGATTGTGGCGCATCCGGACGACATCGAGTTTTCCTGCGCCGGGACGATCGCCCGCTGGGTAAAAGCCGGGACGCGTGCCGCCTACGTGCTCTGCACCAGCGGCGAGGTAGGCATCGCCGATCCAGGCATGACCAAAGAGAGTGCAGCCCAGATCCGCGAGGCGGAACAGATGGCTGCTGCAGAGGTCGCCGGCGTAAACGAAGTAATTTTCTTGCGGGAGCCTGATGGGCTGCTTCAACCCACGCTCGACCTACGCAAGCGATTGGTGCGCGAGATCCGCCGCTTTCGCCCGGAGGTGGTCATCTGCGGCGACCCGACCATCGTCTGGGCCGGCAACGATTACATCAACCACCCGGACCACCGCGCCGCCGCCACGGCTGCCCTGGACGCCACCTTCCCCGCCGCAGGCCAGCCCAACCTGTTCGAGGAGCTCGCCGACGAAGGTCTGCAAGCCCACAAGCCGCGCAAAGTGTACGTCAACACCTGGGAGGGCGGCGATTTGTTCGTGAGCATCGACGAGACGATCGACATCAAAATCGCCGCGCTACGCGCCCACCTCAGCCAGATGAAGGATTGGGACCCCGAGCCGATGATAAAAGAATGGGCCGCCGAGCTCGCCAAGGGCAAGGAAATGGATTACGCCGAGGCTTACCGGGTAGTCAGCCTGGAAAGCGATGAGGCCTGGGAGAGTAAGAAGGGCCAGGAAGCCCCTGCTGCGACGGAAATGGCCTGAGGCCGCGCCCCAATTTATTCGCTCGCGCCGGTTTCTTCGTTTACCTGCTCGGATTCGGGTAAGACCAATAACAGGAAGGCCCCCGCGCCATGGGCAACGGAGACCATGTCGTCTACCTTGCCCAGGTACTCGTCTTCGGCCAGGCTCTTGTGGCGGTAGAGCCTGCCATCCCGCTGGACCTTCCCAACATAAGGATCAGGCCCGGGTTTCGAGAGGTACACCTCCCCGCTCTCGATTTCGACCCTACCGACGGTTTCGTCCGGCCCAAACTGGCTGGCATACACTTTTCCGTCGCGCAGGTCCACCCGGCCGATATACCTGTCCGGTCCAAAACGGGCGGCGTACACCTTCCCCTGCTGATCCACCCGGCCCAGATACTTGTCCGCGCTCATCGGGATGTGTTTATAGACCTTGTTCATCTTAACTCCCTTGTTCCTTAGCCAGGGATTCCAAAAGGGCCGGTAGATCGCTTAACCGCTCGATGATCGCCTCCGGCCGGATGGTATCCGCATGGGATTGGTTCCCCGGGACGTCAGCCCGGCGTTTAATCCAGATGCTGAACACTCCCGCATTCTGCGCGCCCAATATATCGGCGCCCAGAGTATCGCCGACCATGGCGGCTCGCCCCGCAGGGACACGCAGCGTATCCAGGGCATAGGTAAAGATGCGCGGGTTTGGCTTGCGGATGCCGGCCACAGCCGAGGTGAGGATAAACTCGAAGTACGGGCGCAGGTTGGCCTTTTCCACCAGAGTCTGGACGTCCTCATCGTCGGCTGCGTTCGAGATCATCCCCAGGCGGTAGCCCACCCGGCGTAACGTTTCAAGAGTCGGGATGGCATCCTCTTCCGCCTGCCAGTGCGCCTGCGAAACGGCGTACATGGCACGCAGCGCGATACGCAGGGTATCTTCCGGCAGGTTCGGGTAGCCTCGCTCGGCGAGCAGCGTGCGCAGCACATATGCGGTGGTGTATTCGATGAACTCCGCATCGCGCTCAGCGAAATACTGCCCCAGCCGTGCTCTGAACTCCTGTTGGAATCCGTCATCCAGCGCCAAACCGAAGGATTTTAACGAACCGACCAGCGCCTCGTTGGCCTGGTTGAAGACCTGCGACCAATCCGTATCGAAGTAGATCAGTGTACTTCCCAGGTCGAAAAGCAGGACGTCGAATGCACGCATATCACCAATCAACGGGTTCGGCTGAATCATCTTGCATGGTTTGGCTAATAGCCGGCCTCTAACTCCACCGTGTTCAGCAGGGGCTCCCCCTTCAAATAGCGTTCCAGGTTCTCGGCAAACAGGTCGGCCGCCCGCGCCTCGTAGCGGGGCGAGTTCCCACCGATGTGAGGGCTGATGATCACGTTAGGCAGTTTCCACAGCGGGCTGTCAGCCGGTAGAGGCTCTTGAGGGAAGACGTCCAGGGCCGCCCCGCCCAGTTTTCGATCGCGCAGGGCAGCCGTCAGGGCAGTCTGGTTGACGATCCCGCCCCGCGAAACGTCGACCAGAAAGGCGCCCGGCTTCATCGCCGCAATGACTTCCGCCCCGATCAGCCCCTGCGTCTCGGCTGTGAGCGGCAGCGTCACCACCACGAAGTCGCATTCCTTCAACATCGAACGCAGGGCTTGCGGCGGGTACAGGCGGCGCGCCAGATCCCCAGCCGGGTCTCCTAATCCTGCTGGCAGGTAACCATCCGCCTGCGGATGCATCAGATCGCGCTTGGTCGCCAGGATGGTAGCGCCGAAGGCGTGCAGCAGGCGGGCGATCTCCCGGCCGATGCTGCCGTACCCGACGATGCCCACCGTGCTATCGCGCAGCTCGCGCGGGCTGAAGCGCTTGCCGCGCTCGCGCGGC
>DATDRQ010000227.1:0-3074 GCA_035291645.1 Anaerolineales bacterium | reverse complement strand
CCGCTCGGGCTGCTGATCCTGAATAATATCCCCAAGATCATCGCTTTGCAGAACCCGCGCCGTGAGTACGCGGTGATCACGATGGACGGGCGGCCGGTAGTGCGCGCGAGCGGGCTGCCGCAGTTCAATTTCTTCCTACGGGCGATCTACTTCATCTTAATCGGTTGGTGGTGGAGCGCGGTGTGGCTGCTGGTGGCATACCTGCTGTGCGCCACGATCCTGCTGCTGCCGGTCGGCCTGCTGATGTTCCGCTACGTACCGCTGATGACCACGCTCAAGCGCTATTAAGGTTAAAACGTTAAAACGTTCGAACGTTTTAACCTTCCAACCGGGTTTTATGGCACGTAGACTGGCAACTCAATCACCCGGTACTTTCCGGCCTCATCCCTCTTGACGGTATAGACAAACTCCGACTGCGGCGGCTGCTCGGCGATATCCGCCCCGCAGCACGGGCCGAGAACGAAGGCTCCCCCGTCCTGTTCGAAGACCACCCGGAAGCGGTACTCGCCCTGGGCGGGCTTGTCAACCAGGACAGCGCGGTACACCGCCAGGCACTGGAAGCCGTTTATCAGGCAGGCGTTCTCCAGCAGGGCGGCCCGGTCGTTAGGGTCCACGTCCGGATTGTTGGCCTCGAGCAACTCATAGGAGCCACCGTACAACCCGTCCGCGGCGGCATAATCCCCGGTCTTCAAAGCAGAGAAGAAGTCGAACAAAGCCTGGCGGGCGGCGGCGACTTCCGCCGGTGGTTCCTGGCTGACCTGCCCGCTCGAGACCTGTAGCCAATAGTCCTGCCCACTCGCATCGCCCAACTGGGCCAGGTCGTCCAGCGGCCAGCTGAGCGGCGCCAGCAGGCGGGGGTCGGCTTCCAGCAGGTTACGGGCGCTGGAGCTTGAAAGGTCGGTCAGGTACAGAGAGCTGCTCAGCTGATCAGACGCGCCACACGGGTTGAGGGTAGCCGAGAAGAGCAAGCGCTCGCCGTCCGGCGACCAGGTGGTCCCGCCGCCCCAGTACTCCTCAGCCGGCGCCTCGAAGGGGATTGAAGTCTTCTCCCCGATTTCGAAATCATAAACCAGCACCTGCCCTTCGCCGAGCGAGGCCAGCCGGCTCCCGTCGGGGGATAGGGCCGGGGCGCGTCCGAGATCGCCGGCGACCTGGGTCGACTGGCCGTTATCCGTATCCACCCGGCGCAGGTTTTCAAAGAAAGGCGGCCCGCAGCCGTCCGGCACACCACTTTCGACCACATAAAAGGCGCGGCTATCCGCCGACCAGCCCAGCACGGAAGGGGTCGTCAGACCCAATCCGTAGTTGCGCCACTCGTCGATCACGTTTTGCTGGCTGTTATCCTGGAAATCCAGCGCGCTGACCTGGACGTGGTAGGCCTCGCCTAACGCCGTCCCATCCGGGGACAGAGGCAAGGCGACCAGCACCCGAGCTGCATAGCGCCCGCCGGGCGAGATCGACTGGCTGGCGTGGCGGTCGTAGGTGAACAGGTCGGGAGTAGGCGTGGGACCTGCAGGGGTATCGGTCGCATGAGGCGTATCGCTCGGAAGAGCGGTCGGCTTTGCTTGAGCAGGCGAAGGGGGTAGGAGGGAAGGCGGGGCAGTCTCAACAACCTGTGTAAACTGCTGACTGGCAACCGGGGCGGTCGTTGCCGGCGCGCCGGGCTGCGGCGCGCAGGCTGCCAGCAGCAGAGCCGCCAAACCGGCTAGCGAGAACCAGAGCGAAGAGCGCGACATAATGGGAAATCCAATCTCATGCAAGCAAACGAACCCGGGGCGAGGTTGGAGTCGAGACTTCGGCTGGAAAATCGCGTGATGCCCTTCTACACATTCGCCAGGGTGAGCTTAATGCCCAACTTATTCAGGTCCAGGCGGATACTGGCTGGCAGGGCGTCGTCTGTGACCACCCGCTGGACCGCCGAGACCGGGGCCAGTTGGACGACCGAATCCTGGCCGAACAAGGTGTGGTCCGCCAGCAGGATCACCTCCCGCGCCGAGCGGATCATGGCCTGCTTGATGGTCACTTCGGAGATATTGGTGTGGGACAGGCCGAAGTCGAAGGAGATGCCGGCGACGTTGAGGAAGAGCTTGTCGGCGCGCAGCTCGTCCAGGGCGCCCTCGGCGGTCGGCCCGACCAGGACCTGGCTGCTCTGCCGGTAGGCGCCCCCGGTCAGGATCAGGATGTGCTGTGGGTCCTGGCGCAGGATCTCGAAGACAGGCACGGCGTTGGTGATCACGGTCAGGGCGGGCTTGCCCAGCAGGGCCTCGGCCAGGTAGTTGGCCTGCGGGCCGCCGTCCACCAGGATCACGTCCCCCGGCTGCACCAGCTCAGCCGCGGCGCGGGCGATCTCCCGGCGGCGCCAATCCAGCTCGTCCTCCAGGTTCTTCTCGACGTCGACGATCTCGAAATCGATCTGATAATTGGCTGCATAGGCCTGCATCTCGGCGCTCAGCCGCTGGTACCAGGCGTGCTCCAGGAAGGGCACCACGAAGCCCACCCGACCCGGCAGCCGGTCGTGGACGGGCGCCTCGCACCCCGGCAGGGTTACCTTCATCGGGAGATGTTCGCACACCGACTCCCAGCGCAGCCGCCAGCCGTCCACCTGCCGGACGAAGACCTCATTCAAGTTCTCGGAAGTCAGCACGGCGTGGGGGGTGACCAGCCGGGCGGGCAAGGGCTGCCCGTTGAAGGCGGCGATGGCAGCTTCCACGCAGACCGGCCCGACCACCTCCGGGAACATCGCCAGGCCGCCCCGGAAGAACCCGCCCTCCAGCAGAGCGTCCTTCAGCGCATCACCTTCCAAACCGAACGGCAGCACCAGCAGGCCGTGGGGGTCGAGTCCCAGGTCTCGGCAGGCGTGCATGGCGCCCCAGGCAGTGACGTCGTTGATGGCGAAGATCAAATTGATGTCGGGGTGGACCGCCAGCGCATCCCGGGTGAGCTGGGTTGCGGTTTCGTAGCGCGATTGGGCGTCCAGGGTCAGGCGCAGCTCGGCGGAGGGCAGGGACTCGCGCAACCCGGCCAGGAAGCCCCGGCTGCGCGCCAGGGTATTGGAGAGGTGGTAAGTCAGGTCG
>DATDRQ010000226.1:0-4052 GCA_035291645.1 Anaerolineales bacterium | reverse complement strand
CCGCTGTCGCCTACGTAGACGGCTTCTCCGGCCGTGAGGCGCATAGCCTCCAGCGCCTGGAGCAGCCCGTCGGGGGCCGGCTTGGGATTGTGCACGTCGTCTCCGGTGACGATCGTCTCGAAGAAAGACTGCAGGTCGCGCTCGCCCAGATCGCGGAAGACGCGCTCCTTGGAGCCTGAGGTGACCAGCCCCAGCCGGAACGAACGGCGCAGCCGCTGCAGCGTATCCAGCACCCCCGGGAACAGCTGCGGGGCCAGCCGGCTGGCCGCCTCCAGCCAGTAGGCGTCGGCTTCTTCCCAGCTGTCTTGCGGCAGGCCGAGGGCGCGATAGGTATCGAACCAGTTGGGCGAGTAGGTCGCCAGGAAATCCGCTTCGGTCAGGTCGATGCCGAAGCGGGAGAAGGTGTAGCGGTAAGCCTGGAAGTGCACCGGGTAAGAGTCCAACAGCGTGCCGTCCAGGTCGAAGATCACCGCCCGCAGGTTGTCCAGGTCGATTTTCGGCTCGATCATACTCCCTCGAAATACATTATAAAGACATAAACGCCAGGGCGCAAAGGGGGAAGCTAAGGCGCAATGCTGGTTCAGAAAGCCATCCAGGGATCGAAAGCGGAGTATACTGGCAGTAGAATCGACACGCTAAGATCTCCAGGAGAAGCCGATGAGCCAGGCAAATGCGGATGAAACCTATGATTTCGTGATCATCGGCTCCGGCTTTGGCGGCAGCGTCTCGGCCCTGCGCCTGACCGAGAAGGGCTACCGGGTGCTGGTGCTGGAGCGCGGCAAGCGCTTCCGCGACCAGGATTACCCGCGCCGCAACTGGAACATTCGCAGATACCTGTGGCTGCCTGCCCTGCGCTGCTTCGGCATCCTGCAGCTCAGCCTGTTCCGCGGCTTCTTCGTCTTCCACTCCAGCGGGGTCGGCGGCGGCAGCCTGGTGTACGCGGGAGTGTTGATGGAGCCGGAGGACAGCTTCTTCACCTCACCCGCCTGGAACCACCTGGGCGATTGGAAGTCGGCGCTCAGCCCGCATTACGAGACGGCGCGGCGCATGCTCGGGGTCGCCCGCAACCCGCGCCTGTGGCCCGCCGACCAGGCCCTGCAGCAAATCGCGGCGGAGCTGGGGCGCGGCGAAACCTTCCGTCCCACGGATGTTGGTGTCTTTTTCAATGAAGACCATCCTGAAGAAGAGGTCCCCGACCCTTACTTTAGCGGCGAGGGACCGCCGCGCGCCGGCTGTACCCACTGCGGCGGCTGCATGGTCGGCTGCCGTTACAACGCCAAGAACACGCTGGTCAAGAACTACCTGTACTTTGCCGAGAAATGGGGGGCGAGGGTGCAGAGCGAAGCCCAGGTCGAGGACGTCTGCCCGCTGCCGGATGGGCAGCCGGACGGGGCGCGCTACGCAGTCACCTGGCGCTCGTCCACCCGCTTACCGGTTAAACCCGCGGCCAGGATACGGGCGCGCAATGTGGTGCTCTCCGCCGGTGTCCTGGGTACGCTGGCGCTGCTGCTCAAGTGCCGGGATGCCACCAAGACTCTACCCATGATCTCCCCGCGCCTGGGCGAGACCGTGCGCACCAACAGCGAAGCCTTCCTGGGGGCCTTCACCCGCAGGGAATTGGTTGATCATTCGAAAGGGCTGGCGATCACCTCCATCTTCCACGCCGATGGCAAGACCCAGGTGGAGCCGGTGCGCTTCCCGAGCGGATCGTCGCTGATCTTCAACCTGATGGCTTCGCCGCTGGTCGCCCCGCGCCCGAAATTCCTGCCCCGCCTGGGGCACTTCCTGCGGGAAACCCTGCGCAGACCGGGCCAGCTGGTGAACTCCAAGCTCAAACCGGGGCTATCCCGCCGGGGGACCGCCCTGATGGTCATGCAGACCGAGAACAACTTCATGAATCTGCACCTGGGGCGCGGGCTGAGCACCCTCTTCCGTAAAGGCCTGGTCGCCGAGCAAGACCGCCGGTACCTGATCCCGGTCAACACGGAGCTGGGGTACTCGGTCGCCCGGCGTTACGCCGAGAAGATCGGCGGCGAGCCGGGCGGTTCGCTCCTGGAGACGCTGGTGGACGTACCCTCGACCGCCCACATGCTGGGGGGCTGTATCTTCGGGCGAGACGCCGTGGAGGGGGTGATCGACCTGGACTGCCAGGTGTTCAATTATCCAGGGCTGTACGTGGTGGACGGGTCGATCGTCCCGGCCAATCCGGGCATCAACCCCAGCCTGACGATCACCGCCCTGGCCGAGTACGCCATGAGCCGCGTCCCGCCAAAATACGGACAGCCAGCCCGCCAGCCGATCGGGGTTTCAGCCGCGGCGCATGACCATTACGCCGCTGCTCTGGCGGAACAACGTGGTTAACAGGCGCGCCAGGCGGATGAGGCGCTGAAAGTATTTGGGCATCTCCCCTTCTTCCAAGGCCCGGAAACCGAACTTCTCGTAGATCGGGCAGATCTCTTCACGACACATTAAATACAGCTCGCCGGGGTATGCGGCGATGAAATGCTCGATGATCGCCCGGGCGACGCCCTGCAGCCTCCAGTCCGGATGGACCGCCAGAGAGGCCAGCTCGCGCGAGCCATCGCCGTGCGGCTTGACCTGGCCGCAGCCAACCACCAGGCCGGCCTCGTTCACCGCGACCACGAAGCGGCGCCAGTCCAGGCCGGTCGGGTTGATCTGCCCGGTATGCACCAGCCAGCGGATGGCGGCGTCGTCTTCGACGGTGGCAGGCCGCAAGGTGATCATACAAGCCAGGGTGAGTTCAGCGCAATTGGCGGACAAAGCCGGCGATCAGGTCGCCCAGCTCGGCCGGCCGCTGCAGGGGGATATCGTGAACGGTATCGGCCATCCAGTGAATCTGCAGGTCCGGTTTGACCTGTAGGGCGCGTTCGGCATCCCGCTGGTTCGCTACCAGGTAGCCCGCCTCTTGAGAGTCCTGGGAAGCGGGAGGCACCGCCAGGATTGCACAGGCCGGGCAGCGCAGGCGCGCCAGCCGTTCGAATGTCTGGAACTCCCAAATCGATCGCAGGATCTGCATGTGGCGTTCGAAAGTCAGGTGAGGCCGGATGGTCTCATCTGCGGCGATCTCGAAATTCGCCAGCACGATCTGGGCGGATTCGCCCTGCGGGTCCCAGGAGCGGGTGTGGCGGGCGTGGAGCGCCAGGAAATCTTCCTGCGGCATGCCCGCCAGGCCCGGTGGTGCCAACCCCTCGCTCACGCTTTCCCAGGTAGCGCCGGGGGACCGGTCCAGCTGGGAAACGCCTCCATCCACGAGCACGACGCCAGCCGGGGCGTGCGGCCCGAGCGGGAACTCGGCGGCGTAGTCCAGCGCCAGCAGCGCACCCCAGGAATGCCCCACCAGGACCGACCGTTCGAGGTTGAGCCCGTCGATAAAAGCTCGCAGGTCGTGCCGGTAGGTTTCAAAGCCGTACTCGCCGTCCGGCTTGTCGCTCAGCCCGTGGCTGCGCTGGTCCGGCGAAAAGCTGGTCAGGCCGTGTTCAGAGAGATAAGGAGCAACCCGCTCCCAGATGCGAGCATTCGAGGCCAGGCCGTGCAGCAGGACGACCGGTTGCCCGGCTGCCTCCTGGTTCCAATACAGGTAGTGCAGGCGCTGGCCGTTTAGGAATAGATAAGAGGGGGGCATGGTGATACGTAAGGAGTAATTCGTAATCCGTAAAACGGAACGGGGAAACCAGATCGGCGCGACAGAGGCTTACGTTTTACGGATTACTCTATTCAGATGATTTCTCGTGGGCGAGGAGCTCCTCGAGGATTGCCCGGGCCAGCTGCGGGTCGGCTTTGCCCTGCGACTGCTTCATGACCTGGCCGACGAACCAGCCGATCAGGGTGACCTTGCCTGATTTGTAGGATTCCACCTGGCCCGGGTTCTCATCAACGATCGCCGCGGCGATTCCCCGGATGGCGCTGTCGTCGCTGACCCTCGCCAGCCCTTCATCTTTGACGATTTCCGCCGGGGCGTGGCCGCCCTCCTCGACCTTCTCCAGCAGCGCCTTACCGGTCGAGGCGTTGATCGTGCCTGCGTCCACCAGCTG
>DATDRQ010000225.1:0-2504 GCA_035291645.1 Anaerolineales bacterium | reverse complement strand
TTCGTGCGAACCCTGAAGAAGCTGGAGTAGCCAGGATGCCCAGGTTGAACAGTCCCGCAGAGCTTTCCGAACTACGCGAAGAAATCAAGCGCGATCTACAGGTTAAACAAGCTGCAGAGACGATTATCACCGTCGGAATGGGCACCTGCGGGCTGGCCGCGGGCGCCGGGGACACCTACCGCGCCATCCAGAAGGAATTGGACGCCCGGGACCTGCAAGCCAGGTTGCGCTCGGTTGGCTGCATCGGCATGTGCGTCAAGGAACCGCTGGTCGATATCCAGCTACCGGGAGGGCCGCGGGTTACCTACGCCAACGTGTCCCCCGGTCGGGTGTCCCGCCTGATCGAAGAGCACCTGGTCAACGGTCAGGTCGTCCAGGATTGGGCGATTGGGTATGTCCCCACCGAATGGTGAGCAGTTTCACATAAATCTGAAGCGATAAGGACAACCAAATGGTCCAGGTAACATCGGCAGGAACCGAAGGAAATTCCGAACTACTGGCACCCTATACCGAATTACCTTTTTACAATAAGCAGATCCGCATTGCGCTGAAGAACTGCGGCATCATAGACCCGAAGGACATTGCCGAGTACATCGCCCGGGATGGCTACCGGGCGCTCGAACGGGCGCTGACCGGTTTGACGCCTGACGAGGTGATCACCATCATGAAGGATTCGGGCCTGCGCGGGCGCGGCGGGGCCGGCTTCGCGACCGGGATCAAATGGGAGTTCTGCCGGCGCTCTCGCAACACCCCCAAGTACGTGATCTGCAACGCCGACGAGGGTGACCCTGGGGCTTTCATGGACCGCTCGATCCTGGAAGGCGACCCGCACAGCCTGATCGAGGGCATGACTATCGCCGCCTACGCCATCGGCGCCGTGGAAGGCTATATCTATTGCCGGGCGGAGTACCCGCTCGCCATCGCCCACCTGGAGACCGCCATCGAACAGGCCCACGAGTACGGGCTGCTCGGAGAGCGCATCCTGGGCTCCGATTTCAGCTTCGAGCTGTACATCAAAGAAGGCGCCGGCGCATTTGTGTGCGGCGAGGAGACCGCACTGATGGCCTCCATCGAAGGCCGGCGGGGCGAACCACGCCCGCGCCCACCCTTCCCTGCCGTCTCGGGGCTGTGGCACAGTCCTTCGAACGTCAACAACGTCAAAAGCTACGCCATGACGCCCCAGATCGTGCTGAACGGGGCGGATTGGTTCACCAGCATCGGCACCCAGAAATCCCCTGGGACCGCCATCTTCGCCCTGACCGGCAAGATCAACCGCACCGGGCTGATCGAGGTGCCGATGGGCATCCCGCTCAGCGAGATCATCTACGATATCGGCGGCGGCATCCCGGACGGCAAGCAGTTCAAGGCCGTGCAGACCGGCGGGCCGCTGGGCGGCTGTCTGCCAGCCTCCGCCCTGGACACCCCGGTGGATTTCGATTCGCTGGTCGAGGCCGGGGCGACCATGGGCTCGGGCGGCATGATCGTGGTCGACGAAGACACCTGCATGGTCGAGTTCGCCCGCTACTTCCTGACCTTCGCCTCCGCCGAATCGTGCGGCAAGTGTGTGCCCTGCCGCATCGGCGGGCAGCGCCTGCTGGAAACCCTGACCCGAATCACCGAGGGCAAAGGCACGCCGCAGGATCTGGATGAGATCATGTACATCTCGCGCAACATGCGCGCGGCCTCCCTGTGCGCGCTGGGCCAGCTCACCCCGGGCCCGGTCATGGCTGCCCTGCGTTTCTTCAAGGAAGAGTTCGAGACCCACATTTACGATAAAAAATGCCCGGCGAAAGTGTGTAAGGGTCTGATCACCTTCACTATCATTGCCGATAAATGCGAAGGCTGCATGGTCTGCCTGCGCAACTGCACCAGCGGCGCCATCACTGGCGCCAAGCGTGAGCTGCACGTGATCGACGTGGAGCGCTGCTCGCGCTGCGGTATCTGCGCCACGGTCTGTAAATTCGATGCGGTCCTGGTTGAGTAACCGTCCATCAAGGAGTCTGCCACCCCATGTACTATAACCTCACCATCGATGGGAAGAAGATCCAGGTAGAACCCGGCACTAGCGTCCTGGGGGCCGCCCAGCAGGCCGGGATCAACATCCCGATCCTGTGCCACCATCCTGCGCTTCCACCGGAAGGCGCCTGCCGGATCTGTGTGGTCGAGATCGAACGGCAGCGCTCGCTCCAGCCGGCCTGCACCTTCCCAGCCACGGAAGGCCTGGTCGTGCACACCCGCTCGCCCAAGGTCGTCGAGGCGCGCCGCTTCGTGCTGGAGATGCTCCTTTCCGATCACCCCTTCGACTGTATGACCTGCGACGCCACCGGAGACTGCCTGCTTCAAGACCTGGTCTATGAATACAGCGTGAAGACCGAGGTCTATCCCGGCCTGCACCACCAGTACCCGGTCGACTGTTCGAACCCCTTTATCCAGGTCGACCGCAATAAGTG
The DNA here is from genome assembly GCA_035291645.1 of Anaerolineales bacterium. Lineage (GTDB taxonomy): Bacteria > Chloroflexota > Anaerolineae > Anaerolineales > UBA4823 > DATDRQ01. The sequence continues at coordinate 54 of DATDRQ010000225.1, read as the reverse complement.
CATCCTGTGCCGGCGCTGCGTGCGCGCCTGTAGCTACATCAATGGGGTGGATGC
>DATDRQ010000224.1:0-20776 GCA_035291645.1 Anaerolineales bacterium | reverse complement strand
TCGCCTACCTGAAAAGCTGGCACATCCAGGTACTTGACCAGCTCACTGCGCGGCTGCTGTAAGATCAACGCCCTCGCCTGGAAGAGAGCATTGGTGTCATAAAGATGGTTGGTTGAGCCTTCTCCGTAAGTCGCCTCAATTTTTGACGCAAACCAGTATGGAAGATCGCGTTCGAATTCTTCGACGGCCGCTTGTACCTTGGGAGCTGCATTCTCGCGTAGGAAAGTAGCCAGTTCTGGAACCAGGTACATAAAATTCCGTGAACCGCCCAGAGCGCGGCAATAATGTCTGTTCCTATCCTGAAAGTAAATCTCAGGGATTTCTTTAGAGAAATTATCCTTGCGGAGTTGAAGCAACCTGTTCAGTTCATTCCTCACAGCTCGAGATTCTGAGTAACCAGCCATATCTTCTAGCTCGAGATAGCCCCAATATCCGGCTATATACGCGTTATGAACGTGCGGCATTTCCAGCAAGAAACTGTTTGGAGGAGGAGACTCCAGCTTTACCTTGCCAGCATCGAAGATACCCTTCGCGTTGCCGAATACCTGGGCATATTTCCACATTGCATAAAAGCCGATCGGATTGAAGCTCCAACCCTCGAATCCAAATACCTCGGTTTGGGGGCCGAACTTGAGCCGGTCTGCCTCAACTTCCGGCGGCAGGTAGAAGACTTCGCGTGGTGCGCCATCCCTCCAACCTATGTGCGTGTATTTGTACGGCGGATACTTGCTGAATTCGCTCTGGAGATAGACTCTCGTCCTGGTCTGGAGGTCTGGGGAGAGATAAGGCAGGGCATCCAGGAGAGTGATTAGTGTCTCGGCCGGATTGCTAAAATAATCGGATAAAACGGAACCACAACGCCGATCACCATAGTGATCGAACAATCCACTGCTGTAGTAACCAGGCCGGAGATGACCGGCTGCCAGGATCTTCTCGACTTCCGAGGTAAGGATGGATTTGAGGGTAGCCTCGGAAGCATTGATATCCGCGTTCTGGATTATGACCGTTCTTAATAAGGGCAGGCGCGCCGGCCGATCGGCATTTATCGAAAATGCTATGATCGAGTTACTGTTCTGGACATACACCCTTCCCCGGTATGCTATAGGCGGATTCTCATCGCCGTGGCAACCGTAACTTCCATTCCGGACTCCGTAGGCCGGCATGCGGTGAAGATCATAAGGATCTCCAGGGTAGAACAAGGTGTTATATCCTGGGACCAATTCCGGCAGGTTGTACTCGAAGTATGACCAGCCGCGATCTACACTCCCCTGTACCCCCCGGCCGGAACCCAAATCAGCTGCGGGGATGGCGTAATTAATCGATCCAGCGAGGCGGTCACAAATCCGCTTGATGTAGATTAAATTCCCTCCAGCGGAGAGCGCCATGGGTTCGTCGACTGCACTCCAACCTTTACTCAGGAGACTGATATGTGGCGTCCCAATTTTCCATCCGACGATATTGCCACCGGCAATGCTCGAATCGGACATAAAGTTGCTGGGTTGGTAGATCACCCCATCGGAACCGACCACGGGCGGGTAACGGTTTCCGGTACCGTGCGTGCCAAACCACAGGATCGGCGCATATTCCGGATTTCCGTCATGATCAGAGTCGAAAGTCAGTTCTTTTCCATTAAACCGGTTCAGCACAAAATAAGTTCGCCGCCAGGGTTTATGGTCATGGCGAGAAAGGTCGACGCGGCCATCATTCTCGAAGTACTCCGTGATTGGTGTGGTGCTGCCTTGGCTGGTAACAGTCGGTCTGCTGGTGTTGATCGTTGGCGTTCGAGGAGCCCAATCCCCCGGCTCATTTCCCAACGGACCGACGAATGTTCCGCGCGGGTCTGCCCGGTAATTCGGGTAAACATCGGCCAGCTCGAGGGTATGGTAGGAGAGTGTGTCACCAGGCTTAACAGCTCCTCGGTAGTTATTGCTACCCGGGAAGATTACCCAATCCTGGTAGACCACGGGCCACCATGAATGAAATCCGGAGCCTGGCAATTTCCCCGACTTCCAGACGAGCCGGCCGGTTTCCGCAGTTAAGGCATAGGCATGGCTGTCATCAGAGGCGAAATAAACGACGCCGTCTTTGTACGCGGCTGAGAAATGGATCGGCCCGCCAGTTTTAAATTTCCAGGCCAATTCTCCGGAGTTAAATCCATCCGCGCGGATGGCGTAGAAGTAACCATCCCGGTTCCCGGCCAGAACCAGGCCTTCGGCAACCAGCGGGTTTGTATCGAACCCGGCTCCCGCTTCGAAAGTCCACAGCCCTTTGCCGCTGAGGGCGTTGATTGCGTGGATCTTCCGGTCGAAACCACCTACGTAAGCGGTCAGTTGGTGAATGGTAGGCGAATGGCCGAGTGGGAGCTCGGTTGGGTAAACCCACTTTTCCGCTCCTGTTGCAGCGTCCAGGGCGTATAACCCCCGGGCTGTGGAAATATACAGGTTGCCGAGGGCTGCCACGATCTGGACTTTGTCCAGAATAAAAGGTTCAATCGGCCGGTACCAAAGAGGCTTTAGCCTTCCCTGCACCTCTTCCAGGTTCCAGGAAGTGCGCTGCGGATTCGCCCCCGCCATCGGCCAATTGGGTTCCCTGGGCCTATCCGCGATGGGGATGAAGACCTGATCCAGGCCTTCTGTGCCCTGGATTTGGGCCAGGGTTGCATCGCCTGTAACCAGGATTGCAAACGATCCGACTGCCAGGATAAGCAGAATGGAAAAGACAACCCAAATTGGTTTCCCTGCCCAATTCTTCACCATTCACATGACCCTGAACGTACACGATGAGAATCAAAATGCATATCTTTTTTGATACGACGGGCTTCGCACCCTAACGCGTGGTCCGGAAACCGCGCCCAACTTAAGGCATCGCCAGCGCTGGCTTTCGGCAGCCGTTCATTCCAATGCGCAGAAGCATAACGGAGAAAACAGATCCTGTGACAGCTATCTCTACGACCGCCCTATAATATCCCCTCAAACCGGCGGAGTCGATAGGAAATCCTTCCCAAAAAAATCTGGAAGACTTCATCACCAGAGAAGTTTTGATCCGAAAGAACTCCCAGCCCCAGCCCAGGAAATGTCGAACAGGTCTGCGATGGTCGCAGCCAGATCGCTGAAGGAACTGCAGGTCCCCACATCGTTAGCCGACCTGACCAAACGCCCGGAGACTAGAAGAGGGACGCGTTCGCGGGTATGATCGGTTCCGGGAGTAGTGGGATCGTTGCCATGATCAGCGGTGATGAACAAGATCTCATCCGCCCGCAGCCGTTCGCAGATCTCCGGCAGGCGCCGGTCGAATGCCTCCAGTGCAACCGCATATCCCCGTGGATTATTGCGGTGCCCGTACAGGCTGTCAAAATCGACCAGGTTAGCGAAGATCAGGCCATCGTCTTCCTGATGTAGAAAATCCAGGATGGCATCGACGCCTTCCATATTGTTTCCTGTGTGGTTGCTCTGTGTCAGGCCGCGATGAGCGAAGATATCCTCGATTTTTCCAACGCCCATGACCTGCTTCCCGGCAGCCTTCAACACGTCCAGGATCGTTTCCGCAGGCGGTTCCAGGCTGAAATCCTTGCGGTTTTCTGTGCGGATAAAACTGCCAGTCGTCCCGATAAAAGGCCTGGCGATAACCCGTCCGACGGCTTTCTCGCCGGTAAGCAGATCGCGAGCAATCCGGCAGATCCGGTATAGCTCAGCTACTGGGATGATCTCTTCATGGGCTGCTACCTGGAATACGCTATCGGCTGAGGTATAGATAATCGGACTACCGGTGCGTACATGTTCTTCCCCCAACTCTTTGATGATCTCGGTGCCAGAGGCCGGATAGTTTCCCAAGGTGGCTCGCCCGATCATCTGTTCGAAAGCCTCCATTAAATCTGGGGGGAAACCATCAGGATTTACCGGGAAAGGTTTGTCCAAGATCACACCACCCAGTTCCCAATGACCGGTTGTGGTATCCTTGCCTGCGCTGACCTCCGTCATGCGACCAAACGCACCTGCGCTATTTCTATCCTGTGGCACCCCTTTGATATCAGTGAGGTTTCCCAGACCCATTCTGCCCATATTCGGCAGCGCCAGACCGCCAACAGCGTAGCTGATATGGCCCAATGTATTAGCACCTAGATCGCCGTAATCCGCCGCATCTGGTGCATCACCGCAGCCCACGCTATCAAGGACAATGACTACCACCCGTTTGATGCCCATTCTCTCCTACCCGATCGCCTCTTCCTTCATTATTCGGTCCAGTGCAACAAGCCCACCCAGGAAGAACCAGGCGAGCAAGCTACCTTGGAAGCCATGAATCCCAATATTATATATAAATGGGACGATCCAATCGCCAAAGAAGCCTGATATCAGAGTTGCAATTAGGCCAGCCAGCGCGGCGTTCACATAAGCCAGGGCAAACCCTTCTGATACCCGTGCCCGCAGCGCCCAACCGAGCCTGAAAACTTCAAAGAAGAACCATACAAACGCCGCTAGCCCCACCAGGCCGATCTGTGCCAGGATGTCGATGTAATTGTTGTGTGAATTAAATTGTATATTGTAACCAAGGATCGAAAACAATGGAGTGTAGAACCGGTAGTTTGCCGGGCCTAGACCAAATATCGGGCTAACCGTGTATATCTTGCCCAGGATGATCTCCCAGGCCGCTACACGGGTAAGATAACTATACTCGTCGTCCTGGATCAGTACCGGCGAGAGATTCCTGATCAGCAGGAAAGCTGCCACAACAACAATTGCCCCTATTGCGAGCTTGGGAGAGCGAAAATAGATAATAACCAAGAGAGCGATCAGTGGAGGCATCCAGCCAGACTTCCAACCAAAGGATCTAACCATGGCTACCATGAGGGCCGCGATCGTCAAGCCAGCCAGCAGGATTCTCCAACGTATGTGTAACTCTTTGTTAAACAGGGACTGGCTGAATGAGAGTGCCACCAGCCAGATCCAGAAGATACTGGTACCTACTGCTTTTGTGAAAAGCGTCCGGAGGGTCATGTTAGGCCCTGGGATTAACAGGATTACGATGTAAGTCCCCCCTACTATCAAGAACAACCAGGTTAAGCGTTTCAACCAGGTATAGTCAATGATCTGGACAGCTGCCAGAACAAACGCGCCAGCCGAGAGGATGAAAAGAGCCAGCCCAGCGATTTGTGCATCTAATGGAGCAGGACGAGCGAATGTGAACCACCGCAACTGCCCAACACCGAAAGAGATGACCGCCGAGATCACCAGTATGAGCAATGGCAGGAATGGCCGGGCCGAGAAAATAATTGGCTTTCGCTTGATAATCGCGCTATCCAGTATCCATAAGGCTAACAACAAGAATAGGAGGAGGATAGCCGGATTTGTGTATCTCATGAGGGCAGAATTCTGGGTCAATGAGACAAGGCTAACAATTATCAGGAATACCAGGCCATAAATAGGTCGGGCGATGAGGAACACGATTATGCTGGCCACGATCAGCAGCAAGAACACCGGGTCCATCAGCAAGCTCTCCGGTGTGTAGGCGCGGGCCGCGACAATCGCCAGGTAAAAGCTGACTGCCAGGACTCCACTTGCAATCAGCAGCTGTAGCCGGGTGAGATTCCTCTTTTCAACAAACGAACGCAACATATGCCTTAATACCTCTCCAGTACTGCCTGCTATTAAAATAATCCCTCATCCAGCCAGAAACAAAGATCGAGGCAAGTCCGCTGGACCATACTTCTTCAGACCAGCCTGGTATCCTTGGTAAAGAAAACCACCCAGGATCCATCGATAAAGTGGGCGGAGCAGCGCCGGGCTAGGATACCATCTCTCGAGAAACCGGGCAATGCCGGTCAGAATCCTGAGCGAGACCCAAGTAGATACGAACTTGCGCAACACTTTTCGCACAACCCGCTTGAAAGGGTCTATCTTCGGATCGATAGGTAGCATATCCTGGAACATGGGTAGTTGGTCCTGGAGTGCGGGAAACTTATTAAATAGCGCCACAGCCAGGACGGCCGATTTATACTGGCGCGCGGTTGCAGTCGCCAGATCGCTGACAGATTGATCACAATGGGTGCAGAAAGCCAGCCCACTGCGATGAAAACGGAGCCCTTTTAGATAAGCCCGGTAACCGAAATCAACATCCCCCCACCAGGTCGGCCCATCTCCAGCTACATCCTGCATCCCTCCAATAGAGAAGAAGTCATCCTTCCGAACGGATAGATTGTTCGAGACACATTCCATGAAGGAGACAAATTCGCTCTCTGCAAGAGGCGTTACCTCCTCGACTGGGAAGACCCGCTGTTTATACAACTGCTCTTCCAGCGGGTAAACCCGAGTAAAAATATTCTTCCTGTCGGAGACATATGGCCTCAAAGAACCCATGCCAACGATGTCTGGATATTTTTCGTGCGCCTCGAGCAGACCGGAAACGAAGCCGGATTCTACTAACATATCGTCATCCAAAAAGATCAGCAGCTCTCCACTGGCATGCTCTGCGCCTGCATTCCGGGCAGCTGCGGACCCCTGGTTGGCCTGACGCAGGTAGTATAAATGGAAAGGAAACCACATATCCGCAACCCGGGGTGAGCCGTCCATTGAGCCGTCATCGACGACTATCACCTCGAAGTTGGTAGGTGAGGCAGTTTGTGTAGAGAGAGATCCGAGAATTTTTTGAAGATTCTCTTTCCGGTTATGCGTCGGGATGATGACGCTGGCTTTTATCTGCCCCACAGCAACTGCCTCATTTACCGAAACACGCCCTGGCGACATCTGACCCCATTTTCCCGAAACGCCCAATAAAGAAATCCCGCATGGCGTACAGGTTCGCATCCCGCCGGCGTTGGAAAAGCGCATCACCCCGGTAGGCAGGTTTCAGAGTCCAGGTGCCTACCGTCCGCAGCGTACGAGCAAGGATGCGTAATAATGCTTGCAGGCGTTCCGTTCCATGCGCATGGGAGGAAAAAAGCAGCAGTAGGTTGCGGGTCATGTAGTAGGTTGTCGCCGGGGAGGCCTGGCCCATTGCGGCTGAGACTTTATGCCACATCCTGGCTGCCGGCCAGCAAATGACCTGAAAGCCGGCTTTCTTTGTACGTAAACCCAGGTCGGCATCATCAAAATTGATAAAATAACGCGGATCGAGCAGGCCGATTTGCCGGAAAACCTCAGCCCGCACCAGGGCAGCGCAGGTATCGATGTAATCCGCTTCGACGGATTCCGGAATTCTTCCAGAGTTGCTGCCATCAGAGAGGATTTCCCCCATACGTGCTCGTCGAGTCAGTCCCTGCGACCACTCAACATGGTTATCTGCTCCCCAAATCGTGTCAGGTAAATCAAAGTATAACTGGGTTGGTCCAACGATTCCAATGTGTGGGTCAGATTCAGCCACGCTTAACAACCCGGGGAGCATCTGCGGATCGATCGCCGTATCATTATTAAGCAGCAGGATATAATCGGCGCCCTGCTGGAGGGCGTAGCGCAGGCCAAAATTATTGCCCTCCGAATAGCCCAGGTTTTCGCCCGCTTCCAGCACTTCAACCTCGGGGAAGGCATGGCAGATCTGCTGAACCGAGTCATCCGTAGATCCATTATCGACGACCAGTACACGGGAATGCACCCCCTCGGTATTGTAGACCGATTCTAGACACTCGATCGTCAGCGCTGCCTGATTCCAGTTAATGATCAGGATGTAAACCAGTCCAGCATTACCCGTTCCAAGAGGATAATTAGGAACCATCATTCGAATAGCCGGCGTGCAGCGCGGTTGAATTTCCTTAGGACTTAATGATCAGTATTATGAACCTGTGGACTTCTGAATCAAGATTTCTCTTACCCCCCCTTTCAGGCTCTCAGCTTCTGATCCAACTCGGCAATTTCCTCGTACGTACCTAAATCGGAATAGGTCCCCCCTGGCAGGATGACCGCTCTAAATGGCGTCCCTTGTTCGATAGCGTTGTTCATGATCAAGGCAAAATCAGAAATGTGTTGCCGATCGACACAGCCATGCAGGTGCTCGGTGAACTCCGGCAGCCAGGCAATACAGCCCCAGGCGTACTGCAGGCTTGTCTGGGCGGGTTTATCGATGATCTGGCGGACAACCCCTTCCTGGTCGAAATCGACCATACCAAACTTCTCCGGCCGGGTTACCGGGAACAGTCCAAGAATAACCCTGTCTTCTGGACGGGCGGCATCCAGGAGATGACGGAATACATCCTTGGGTTCCATGATGGTGTCCGCCATACCGAACAAGACCGTCTTCCCCTTGACCAGGTGATAGGCCGAATCCAGAGCGTGCGACAGACCGGGTGAGGTGGAGACATTCGAATCGCCGCGTTGTTCTTGAACCACATAGCTGATATTGCAGCCAAAGCGATACCCATTCCCGAAAAAACCGATCAGCTGGTGCTTGGTCTCATTAATCACGAAGACGATATGTTCAGCGCCGGAAGCAGTCAGGTTCTCGACCACGAACTGGGAGATCGGCTTGTAATGGTTGTTCTGGATGATCGGATAAAGCTCTTTAGGATAAGGCAGGCCTAAGCGGATCCCTTTTCCCGCGGCCGGGATCAAACCGATTAATTCTTCAGGCATGGCGTCCTCTCACGAAGGGATGGGAAAAGGATACTTAGGCAGGCAAGAGCGCCGGGCATGCCGGCGAACCCAGCTGCGTTTGCGGAGCGTTGCCGGCAAGGACGAAAGAAACGATCCCAGGGCCCGAATGTAAACGTCGATCCAGCCACGCGTGGCGATGTACCAGAACAGCGCAATTTCCTCCCCCAGGATGGAAGGGATGTTCTTCAGCAAGCAGCGTGGGCATTCATTTGAGGCGATCATTCGCCAGCGGTTGCGCATGCTGATCTGAGCCCCGAACTTACTCCGCCCATGACCGTGGACATCCCCGACATGGTAAGCTACCGCTTTCGGGGCATAGAGGCAGTCCCAGCCCATCAACCTTAAGCGCCAATCCAGGTCGATCTCCTCGTACCACATGAAGTAGCTCTCGTCGAAGAACTGTCCCTGGTAGGCCGCCTGTTCAACGGCCTCGCGCCGGTAAAGGGCGGCTGCTCCCATAGCCCCAAAAACCAGAACAGGCTGGTCATACTGACCTGTGTCCGTTTCGGCCACCCCGCGATGAACCGGGACCCGGTTGGCTGGCAGGAGCAGACCAACGTTGTCGATCTGTTGTGAAGGCGTAAAATCCGCACCCATCCGCAGCAACTTGCAGGAAACCGTGGCGATTTGGGGCGCTGATTCGATCGCCGCAACCATTTCCTGGAGAAATGTCTCTGAGAGCGCGATATCAAAGTTCAAGGGCATCAGGTAACCGCTGCGGGCAGCCTGCATGCCCTGGTTTTGGGCAGCAGCAAACCCTCGGTTTTCAGCATTGCGAATGATCCGGATGCGGTCGGAAAGTTGGAACCCTTCCAAGGAATCATCTTTAGAGGCATTATCAACAATGATCACCTCGAAGGACTGCAGACTCTGTGAATCAATCCTTTCGAGGCAGCGCCGGAGCAGATCCCCGGCGTTGTAATTCACAATAACAATTGAAACAATAGGTTCTCCGATCATAAAGCTAGGGGTTACCGTTCCCCTGGATCTGCCCACAAATTTTCTAAAGGACTTTTATTCATTAAGCGGGTTGCCCAGAGTCCTTGAACCTTTCCCCATAAGTTACTGGCCTCAGCAATGATCGAAAAGTAAGGAGTTAGCGCATACAATCGATCTTTCTTTTGAAACTTCCAGGATAATCCCCGGTATATTATTGAACGCATGTAAACCATCATCGACCAGGATTGGCGCAGCATATGCGCCAATTGCCTTGATAGGGTTCTTTGGTATCCTGGTTGGTTTTTATACATGGTGTCCAGGAAAATTTCGCCGAAGCCGGAACGCTTAAATTGTTTTGACATGCTACTCAAGGTCGAACGGTGAATATGGGATACCTTCGCATTCGAGTTGAATACTAACCGGCAGCCTGTATTAAGTTGCAGACGCCAGGCTAAATCGATATCCGAGGATGTAAACAGGCGGGCATTAAAACCACCCAACTCGATTAGATTTTTCCGACGGTAAGCAGCATTACACGTAATTAGATAAGGCAGGAAATAATTGCTGTCTTGATATTGAGAAAACAGCTGCAAGGAAGTAATAAATTTTTCTACATCTCCCTCGGGCCCACTTGCCACCACTTGTCCACCTACGCCACCTATTGAAGGATCTTCGAAAGGAAGCAAGAGCTCGTGTAACCAATTGGGAGCAGCGATGCAGTCTGCATCAGTAAAGGCCACAATATCACCAACGGCCTCTAGAATACCTTTGTTTCTTGCCGCGTAGGATGTCTGAATGTGCTTCTCATGTAATAATTTAATTGGAAATCTGGTAGCGATTTGAACGGTTTGATCGTTTGAATTATTGTCCACGACAATAATCTCATAGCTATCCTTCGGGTAGTCTAGCTCTAGCAACGCTTCCAAACACCTTTTTAATGTCCGCTCGCCATTATAAACCGGTACAACAACGGAAGCTTTAATCAAGATTTATACTCCTGAACAAAATAACGAACTGTTTGACCGCATAGCTGACTCTGGAGGAGAATTTCCAACTACAGCCATAGCTCACCCATCATTTTCTATGTCTTCCCGAGATTTGATAGAGAGAAAAAACGGCCAGGAGTAAAATCGTGGAAGCTATTCCAATCATTAAACTAAAATCTGGTCTCAAGCTGGCAGCCTCAGGGAGATCCCCTATTTGCGGAGCGCGAACCTCGCTTACAGGTCTGGAATCCGGGATAAAGGCATTCGGAGTAGACACAGGAATATCAGTAGGGAGCGTGACAGGTGTCGGCTGAGCTGGAATCGGATCTGCTAAGGGGCTTTTCGCCCACATGTGCCAAATTTCGAAAAGTCGTGAGTGTCGAACGATCAGGTGTAGCTCATTTCCATTCCTGATAGCTAATTCGGGTGAATGCCCTTCAGATACATAAGGATCCCTGCTGTGAAGGATGATGGGGGGATCAACCCAATTAGTACCCGTCCAATAACTATAGTACAAAGCCTTAGGATAGCGTAATTGAAGGACCCAATAAAGATTGCCCTGATCATCGCTAATAAGCGCATCCCAGTTTGCTAGCGAGTGAAGATCTCCAAAAACATGCCGAATGGGTGACCAAGTATCCCCTCCATCCTGGGACATTTGGTGGCATCTTCCCGGTAGCTGTCCACATACCCAAACAAGATGAATTTCATTATCCCCAATTACCCCAATATTAATTTGAGACGACCAGCTCACTTCAGGTTTCACCTCATCAATTTTTTGGGGCTCGCTCCAGGTCTCTCCCTCATCGATGGAGCGCGAATAAAAAACCGCAGTGCCAGTGTAACCTGGGGGATCACCCACATACCAAACTGCATGTAAACGTCCCCCGCCATCCCTTGCCAGGCGGGGAAACAACACGATCGTCTGACTGTTCGGATCAATATCGGAGATTTGGAGTGGGGTCGACCAACTCATTCCCCCATCCACGGAACGAATATGGTAAAGATTTCCATCTTTAGTGAAATTCCCCACTTGATAGGTCATATCATACAGCACATCCAACTCGCCATTTCCCCGAGCTATTATAAAGGGTCTGGATCCCTGAGATGGTTCAAGCACAATATCGTTAAGCCAGTTCTTCGCCGAGGATGCATTAAGAGCCGGTGCTGAACTAAAATGTAGGCCGTCAAAAGCCATCCAAACTAAATAAATTTGATTGTTTTCATCCACAGCAGCGCTTAAATAACCATAAGTTAAACCCCTTCCATAAATAATGTCTACCGGAACACTCCAACTTTCGCCATCCCATCTTCGGTAGAAGATGGTATTTCCAGGCATACTTTCCCCCTCTTCGATAGATAACTCTGGGCCGCCTACATCTTCTGTCCAAAATACATGGACATTCCCATAGCCATCTGTGACAATTGCCTGGTGATTGGAAGTTGTCGGAGTATTCGAAAGGTTTTCCGGCTCACTCCACAGGAATGGTTCCTGCGCCTGAGCTCTCTCCTTATTCGATATTGGAAAGAAAATGAAATATGCGATAGCAACAATGAAAAGGGATCTTAATATATTACGCATCGATCCGGATTCCTTAGTAATGGGATACTTCTTTCAATTTGAGAATTAGAGGGACAACCCCATTATTGTTTAAAGTGAAATCAAATCCGTGCCCATAAAGATCAGTATCTGGGATTCGAAATGTAGCGATATTCTCCGCTTCGATGATTCCTGTGACACCAGGAAAGTTTATCCTCAGTCCTAGTAAATATTCTCCGCCAGCAAGATGCCGATCGATATTCTTACTTTCGATAATGCAACAGCAGTGACCATTAATCTCCTCAAGTTGGATTTGCGTCATTAATGGTAACAGGCGTGAAACCAGAATTCCATCTGATGTAGAAATAATGACTCCAACACCAACCCGAGAGGTTCGCTGCTGGCTTTTTAAAACTAGTTCAATCGATAAGTCCAAACCATTACCGTTTTGGAGGATTCTGGCTCTTACGTCCTCTAACGATAATCCATATTTCTTATTAACAATTGGGGAAAAGTCCAATTGTTCGTTCAATGTACCTAACATCTCATTCTTATATTTTGTAATGACTTCGTCTGTTTCACCGATCGATTGGATTTTTCCTTCACTCAACCAGATTGCCCGGTTACAGAGACTCTTGATTGCAGCCATATTGTGGCTGACGAACAAGACCGTCCGGCCTTGTTTGGTCACATCACCCATCTTCCCCAGGCACTTTTTTTGAAAGGCAATATCACCCACTGCCAGAACTTCATCAACCATTAAGATTTCAGGTTCCAGGTGGGCGGCAACAGCGAATGCGAGACGCACATACATACCGCTGGAGTATTGCTTCACCGGAGTGTCGATAAATCTCCCAATTCCAGAAAAATCAACGATCTCGTCGAATTTGTGGTCGATCTCAGCTTTGCGCATACCCAAGATGGCGCCGTTTAAATATATGTTCTCCCGACCGGTCAGCTCTGGGTGAAAACCGGTGCCGACCTCTAACAGAGAACCGACCCGGCCATAAACATCTGCATATCCCTCCGTGGGCTCGGTGATGCGCGAGAGAATTTTCAGGAGCGTACTTTTCCCGGCGCCGTTGCGCCCGATGATGCCGACCACCTCGCCTTGTTTCACTTCGAAGGAGACATCATCGAGCGCCCAGAGGATCTCTTCTGAATCGCGGTTGGCAGCCGAGCGGCTGCGCAGGAGCCGGATGGAATTCCGGACGGAGGACCGGACAGAAGCACCGATCTGGTGAATTAATGTATCCTGTTTCTCCTGCAGTTTCCCGATATGGTAGCGCTTGCTAAGCCCTTGCGCATATATAGAAAGGTCGGTCACTCTAATCTCCTAAACCACGTCTGCAAAGCTGGTTTCCAGACGCCGGAAGTAAAATAATCCAGTCACCAGTAGTAGGATTGCCACCAGAGAGGAGACCCAGATTATCGGACCTGGGGCGGTTTCGGTACCCAGCAGCGCCCAGCGGAATCCCTCCACCACACCAGCCATTGGATTGATACCATAGAGAGTCCGCCATGGTTCCGGGAGCAGGCTGCTCGGATAGGCGATTGGGGTAACGAATAACCAGATCTGGATCAGGAACGGGACGATGTAACGAACGTCCCGGAACTGGACGTTCATGGCGGAAAACCAAAGAGAGACTCCCAAGGTTGTTACCAGAGCCAGTAAGAAGAAGAAAGGCAGCCAGATGACATTCGCCGTAGGGAGCATGCGATAATAAAGCATCATCACGAGAAGAACAATTGATGCCAGGGAAAAATCAAGAATCCCAGCCAGTACGCTCGCAATCGGCAGCGCAAGCCGTGGAAAGTATATTTTCTTGACCATGTTGGCGTTCATGACCAGAGTGTTGGAGGCCTGCATGACGCCATTCGCAAAGAAGGTCCAGGGAACTAGAGCCGCATAGGTGAAGATAGGATATGGGATGCCGTCCGAAGGGACTTTCGCCAATCTTCCAAAGAACAGGCTGAAGACGACCATAGTGAAGAAGGGCTGGATAATCGCCCAGGAAGCGCCCATAAGGGTCTGTTTGTAGCGGATCTTGACATCGCGCCAGACGAAAAAGTAAAGCAACTCTCGATAACGCCACAACTCACCCAAACCCAAGGATACCCATCTACCCGAGGGTTGAACACGGATCATCCCCACATGGTCGACGGTATGTATCGTGGTATTGGATGAAAGCATCTTCTTATTTATTTTCATTCTAAAGGTAACCCAGGCTCCTTAACCTTTCTTCGAGGACCTTCTCGTCATCTTCTCCACGCGAGGGGGGCGGGGTCGGTCCGTCACTCACGGCCAATTTTTCACCAATCGCTAGCCAGGGGAACTCCCGGTAAGAGGGATTGGGAATGTTGCCCAGCCCACGGTTGGAAAAGAGCACCCCGGGAACGGCAGTCGGGTCGATGCAGTGATCCGCTCCCCAGTGATCTTTATTCAGTTCCAGGCTGTTGCTCTCCCAGCTACCCAGCCCGGTTTGGGCCGAGGCGCGGTAGCCGGGGGCAAACCCAACCAGCAGGTCAGGTCCATATTCCGACAGCGGGCCATCCAGTGCTTCGTCCCTGCGCCATGCCTGGCGGACAACGGGTTCGCCAGTTGCTGCTTTCCAGGCGCGCAGGTCTTCTTTGAGGCGGTTCGAGAGCGGAACGATCTGGTCTTTGTCGACAGTCCCCTGGCCTTCCCGACCCGCAACATTTATGTAGATGCTGTTTAGCCCGATGGCATACGCCTGGGTTCGTGACCAATCGACATTCTTCAGTCCAGCCTGCCCTTCCATCTGTTTGGGTGTCAAATAACCGTTGTCTAACAGCCAGCGATTGAGATGGACTTTCTGGTCGAAACGGGTAAATCCATGGTCAGAAACGACCAGCAGGTGGGTATTATCCTCGCCGAGCGCCGCCAGGGTCTGCTGGCTCCGTCCGACGATCCCATCCAGCTTCTCATACCAGGCCTCGACGACGTCTTGCCGGTCACGCCAGAACATGTGCTGGACCCGGTCAAGTGAATCGAAGACGATAGCCAGCACCCCCTCTTTATAGTTCTGCAAGTGATAGGCCAACGCCTTTTCGCGCCCGGCCTCGATCGAGTCGCACAGGTCGAGGAACTGGTCATCGTTCATGCAGCCTTCCTCGAGCCCGGTCGTGTCCTGAGGCCAACCCGTCGTGAGGAATGGGCCACAGGCCTGCCAGGTTTGTTTCACGAAACCCTGCGGGCTGGCATACCGCCAGGGGGAGTGCAGCGGGTGGATCTGGAGAGGCAACAGGTAGAGGCGTATCTCAGGAGAGGTCTGGGTGAGCAGCGCCCGTGTCAACGCGTGCAGTTTATACAGAAACCCCACCTTTAAGGTTATCTCGAAGATCGGGCTCCACTCTCCGAGAGCAAGCTCGATCCGCTGATCTCCTACCTTTAACCTGGCCGAATTACCCTCCAACATCTCCAGTTCTACCTCGAAAAGTAGATCCTTCACCTCCTGACCTTTCTTCTGGGCAGGACCCTTCAACTGGCCAGAGTAGCGATCCTTTCCTTTTCGTTTAAAGATCTCAAGCGCCGTCTTGCGATCCGCCTCTTCCAGGCCAGGTTCTGTCGTAAACAGGGTACCAACCCCCAGCTTTCCGTACATGTCGGGAGTGCCCAGGCCAGGAATGGTTTGGACCGGGGATTCCGGACGGGCAGGGAAGGTCGCCGGCCACCATAAAACCGTCGCCGGGAATCCGTTGCTAACTGCCTGGTCGAAGAGAGTGCGGGCGTTGCTGGGTGGGGCGAATTGGGTACCCGAAAAACCGGATTTCGTTGGCAGGAGTGATACGTAAGGAGTATAGGAGGCTGGATCGCGATGTACAAAGTCGAAGATACCGTGAGCGCCGGGATTCAGCCCGGTGGCGATGCTGGTCCAGGACACCTCGCTCTGCGGTGGGTTGGCAACGGAGAAATGGCTATAGCCTTTCTTCTCGAGGAAACTGGACAAATTGGGCAAACGGCCCTGATCAACCAGGCGTTCGAATACGCCGGGATCAAACGCATCCAGGCCGATGATGATGGTTCGCATCACTGTATGGTACCCCAAATCGCGCCTATCCGATTCGAAATCTCTTCTTTCGGAAGGCGACGATTCCTACGATTACAGAAATCACGATCAGCCCGGCCAGAATCGCGCCGGCTGCCGAGCCCAACCGGGCGTTCTCGTTCGGAGGTGCTACAAAAGTGGGTTTTTCGGTAGGTGTTGGTGAAGGGGCGGAGGTCGGCGAAGGTAGGAGCGTCTGTGTTGACGCCAGGGTGGGTTCAGCCGTCGCCAGAGGAGAATTCGTCGGCGGTGCATTCGAGGTTGTTTGCGGTGAGAAGGCTCCCTCTGTCCCTTCTAGAGCGCGCGACGAAAACAAGATATCATCCTCGACGGCTCCGCTATCTGGATTCCCGGTCAGCGCTGTGAATAGAAGATTGAGGACGCCTTCGGAAGATAAAGCGGACATTAAGGACCCGATCGTTGTCGGTGAAGTGAAAGACAGATCAAGGCTTCGTTCGGTGGACCAACTTTGCCCGTTCCAGGTCAGGTGTTGGACAACGAAGCTGTTGGCGCTCCGGCGGACCATCTGGAGCAGGTTGAGGTGATCTTTATCATCCGAAGTCAGGCTTGGAGTTCCGACCGCCTCGCCGAAGATCGAGGCTGCCGCAGTCCGGCTCCATGTATTTCCGTTATCCAGGGATTCTTCGTGCCATAAAGTCGTCCCACCGCTGCTCCGCTCCTGCCAGACGCGCTCTACGGTCTGTTCGCCCACCCCAGCGATATTGCTCCACATTATAGGTCCTTCCACCACAGTCTCGGGTGAAGTCCAGGTGAACCCACCATCGAATGACCGGGCGTAAACCAGCGAGAGTGGGCCTGGTCCTGAAGGAAGCGTATATTGAGTCCAGAGCAGGTGCAGATTTCCATTTTCCGTCATCGTCATGCGCGGCTGGTCCACCATCTCCCAACCGGCGGCAACCCCGTCAAAGACCCGGATAGGTTCTGACCAGGTTGAACCTCCGTCCACCGATCGAGTCAGATATATGCCGCGGTTCTCATTGAGCGGAATGGCGTAAACGACGTAAAGATTGTTATCAGGGTCGACGTAAACGCGCGGCGAGCTCCCGGCTTGCCTGGGAGAAGGCAACAGGAAGGGTTCGGACCAGGATGTCGCAGCGATCGCCTGCCCGGCGTTCGCCTGGCTGAAATAGATCTCCCCAGACAGCCCCCCACTCCAAACCAGGTTCAGTTTCCCGCTCGAGTCGACCACTGCGGAAGGTTGTTCAGCTTTGCCTAGTGGAGAGGTTAATATTTTACTGGGCTGAAGCCACTGCCCTGCCTCTTGCCGGGAATAATAAATGCTCGTCCCCAGGCTGCCAGCCTCCAGCGAATCGGTTTGGCTCCAGAAGACGTGCAGCTGGTCATTCGTTTCGGAAATGATTGCCGGGTCGAGCAGCTGGGCCGGAACCGAGGTAATTGAAGTTAATGGGTTCCATACGGGTTCCAATGGGAACCAAACGGAGATATCTCCAACGGAGCGTTTCGTCAGCCAGATATCCTTACCTTCCCCGCTATCGCAACCCGCCACGTAAAGCTCTTCATCTGGGGTCAGAGCAGGCTCCAGGCACTGATAACTGACCACCTTCTGGGTCTCCGGGTCGATAAAGCTGGTCAGCGTCTCCTGTAACTGCGGATCGCTCCAGAGCGCCCCATCCCAGGCCTGTAAATAAACCTGGGTGCCTTCGAGAAGCAAGATTGGCCCGCTCTCCCCATCCAGGATGCGGATGTCGTCCGGGCAGATGAGAAAACCCTCGAACATCCGCTGGCGAGGCCCCCAGGCGGCGCCCCCATCTGTCGACCACTGGTAATATTGATCGCAGCTGGTTTCCGTCCTGCCTGACTGCCACAGGAGTAATACCTCCTCTCCATCGGCGTAGACTTTTATACGCGATGGCCCGGTGTTTACTGCCCCCTCCTCCGGTTTATCGATGTCATCAACCTCACCCCAGGAATCGCCGCCATCGTCCGACCGGATCAGGAAGACTCGATCACGCAAGGGATTATCCCAGGCGATAAAAACCAACGGTGCCTGCGCGGTCCCACCCGTTGAGACGCTGACGTTCGCTTCCTCCGGAAGCGTAGAACGAAGGTAGGCAGACTCGTAAATAAGTTCTGGGGAGGACCAGTTCAAGCTGCGATCCCCCAGGCGGGTGGAGTACACCCCTGCCGGCAACTCCGGAGTTTCCAAAGACCGGATGTAAGCGAGGTGGATCTGATCCGCCTCGTCTACTGATGCGTCGAAATCCAGGGCTGAATCGGAGATCTGCTCTGTGAAACGCCATGCGCCGCCATCTCGAAACTCATCGCCAGTCACTCGGCCGTGGTGGAGACCCCCTTTCTCGTCTATCCAAAAAGCGTGGATATTTCCCGCCCGATCGGCCAGAAGGTGAGGAAGATAGGTATCGAAAGGTAGGAAGACCGGCTCGGGTTCACTCCACTCCGTTCCATCCCCACCGACGTAAATCAGACCAGAAAACTCATCTTTCCAAAGGATGTGGAAAACCCCTTCCGAGTCGATCGCTATCACCGGATCGCTGGCTGCGCCTGAAGACGAAATATTCACCGGGAGAACCCAACCATCTTGGTCGATCTGAGCATTTGCCGTTGACGCGTTGATCAGGCCGGCGATCAGGATTGAAAGGAGGAAAAACAGATTAAGAATAGGACGCATTCGGGTTTTCATTGCTGGCTCGTGGAGGTCTGAAGAATCGTGCCCTTCAATTCAAAAAGCTTTGTTTGCATTTCTTTCGCTTTGAGGGCTAGATCTTGCCTGCCCAGTTTTTTCCACCAGATAGCGTACTGTCGCATCTCTTTGTCCGCCTCCGGTATCTCCTTCAACAGGAAGGTGGCCTTCTCTGGTTGGCTGTTCCAGACATAAACGTAACCTAAAACCTTGATCACCCCTCGATGATCCGGATTCCGAAGCGAGGCTTTTTCTAGATGATATTGCGCCATTTCAAAATCTCTTCCTTGAGAAGCGATCAACCCCAACCGGTGATGGGCAGTCGCTCCACCAGGGTCAATGGACAGCGAACGCTCAAAAAGTTCAACGGCAGGATCGAATGCGGAAATGTCCGGATTCGCATTCCACTTATCCACAGGCCAATCGGCGAGCTCGAGGCGAGCCATTCTAACCGCACCCTGATTTGCGTACCAGCTGGCTTGCAATGACCTGCCAATCAGGAACATCGAGAATGAAACAATAACGAGCAAACTAACAATGAAAGCCCAGGCGCCCAGCTTCTGGGCGGATTGAGAAGGCATTCTGCCAACAGACTCGGCGAAATGGGCTGGATCTTGGGCAGTGTTGTTGTTCGCTGCCAGTGCTACAGCCATCCCGGGAAGCAGGAAAAGGAAAGGTGTACCGCTCATACCGTAAAGGGCATCATCCATCAAACCATGCAGCAAGACTGCCAATAGACTCGTGAACCCGGCGGCAGCAAGTGAATGAATGATCGGATTTTTCTCGCCAATCTCCAGGTTATCCAGGAATAGCCAGCCAGCGCTGACGAAAATGCCCAGTCCCAACAGGGCCGCCATTACTCCCTGCTCCAGGGCCATGTCCAGGTAAAAATTATGGCTATAGGCGTAAATAAAGTAGGGGGTAACTTTGATGTATTGGGAATACAGTCCGCCGAATGAGCCGAGCCCACCCCCCGTCCAGGGAAAATCGGAGATCAAATGCAACGTATTGCCTGCCAGATCCAGGCGGCTGCCCCCGCTCGGCAAACCGGGCAGTTTGTCTAGGGCAGCCAGGACTGCATGCGGATAGAACGAGAGCGTGAAGAGTATTCCAAGGATGAACAGAACAAGCACGATCGAAAGAATGCGCAACCTTGGGACCCGGCGGTATCGGGAAAGAATTCCACTGCCTTTCCACACCATCCAGAATCCGCTGGCCACCAGCAAGGCAAGCCACGCCCCACGCGAGCTGGTCATAAACAGGCCGAATAAAATGAACCCGGCAGCAGCCAGGGATAAGGCGAATTTATTGAACTGCCGCGATTGCCATCCCAGCAGTACGGGCACGACTGATATGGGAAGCACCATCGCCAGAATTCCCCCAACCACATTAGGAAGCGGAGAAAGCAGCCGCAGGTCAGGGCGAATACCCATCCATATGGATGCCATCTGTTCGATCGAGCCTAAATCCTCCGGCTGAGAGTGCCAATCGAAGCTCAACAAGAAATAGGCCGAGAGCATCACCCCAAGTAAGCTGAGTAGCCAGGCAATGGACTCCAGGTTATCGAAAAGCTGGCCTGCCAGCGCATAAAAAACCAGGATCGCGCTGACGATGATCCAGAACTTGAGCAAGGCCCCTTCACGGTCATAGGCGGCCCATACCCCTACCCCAGCCGTGACCAGGAAAAGGGTGAGCGGAAGATCGAATGACGTCCTTTTAAAGGGAAAACGACCAGCCGCCAGGCGCGCTGTCCAGGGGAGCAACGCAAGCAGAATCGGCCAGTAGCCCAGTCCAGGCCATAACATCAAAATTATCCCGCTAGCCAGAGCCAGGATCAGATCGATCAGCCCAAACCAGCGGGCTTGCACTATCTGGAACAACGTTTTATTGGGAAGACTGGTATTCCCTTTGTGATTGCCAGCTCAGGTGCTGGACTCCGACACTTAGTGCCGAACGGACCGTTGAAAGGTCTGAGAACAGCATCT
>DATDRQ010000223.1:0-2269 GCA_035291645.1 Anaerolineales bacterium | reverse complement strand
CGTCGAGGCCATGCAAAGACTTCCAGAGCGTTTTGACCCCCTCGGGGGCCATCCCATGTGCGGTAAAGAGCGGTCTGGCCTGGCAAACGCTGACCCGCAGCTCTTCCAGGAGGCGGTCTTCGCCTTCACACCGTTAGGGCGCACGTCTTCGCGCGCCAGGGTGTTCGCCAAAGGATTGGCCTGGCAAGTCGGCGCGCAGCCCTTGTGGCTCGACGCGCAGACCCACGATCGGTGGGTGGCCGCGACCAGCCATCTCCCCTATCTGCTCGCGAACGCCCTGGCTTTCAGCACGCCCGGAGAAGCAGCCCCGCTGGCCGGACCCGGCTACCGCAGCACGACCCGCCTGGCGCAGACCTCACCCGGAATGATGCTGGATGTGCTCATGACCAACCGGGAGAACCTCCTGGATGCCTCCGGGCGCTTCCGGGCACATCTGGATTTATTGGATGAATTGTTGCAACGTGGGGATTTTGAGGCACTGCTCGCTTACTTGAGGCGCGGCACAGACCGCCAACATGAAATTGTCGAGACGAGTGAACGCGGAGAAAACCAATGAAATTGACCTCATCTCCGGGCAGACCCTTGCAAGGTATGGCAGCCCTGCCGGGTGACAAATCCCTCTCCCATCGAGCGGCATTATTCGCAGCCCTGGCGGAGGGCGAGAGCCGCATCGAAAACTTCCTGGTCTCGGGCGTCACGCAGGCGATGCTGCAAGCACTGGCAGCTTTGGGCGTCTCCTGGCAGTTGGCGGACAGCACGTTGACCGTCCAGGGAAGGGGATTGCGCGGGCTTCAGCCCCCCGTCGCCCCGCTGGACTGCGGAAATTCGGCCACCACGATCCGCCTGCTGGCGGGAGCGCTGGCGGCAGCGGGCGTCCCGGCTATTCTGGATGGCTCTCCGGGCTTGCGCCGCCGGCCGATGGAGCGCATTGTCGAACCTTTACAGCAAATGGGGGTTCCCATCCAGGCCGAGGATGGGCGTGCCCCGCTCTCCCTCCAGGCAGGCCGGTTCCCGTTATGCGCCCTGGATTACGCCTTGCCGGTCGCCAGCGCCCAGGTTAAGACCTGCCTGCTACTGGCCGCCCTGGCAGGAGATGGCCCGACAACCCTGCGCGAACCGGGCCTGTCCCGCGACCACACCGAGCGCATGCTGGGCAGCATGGGTGTCTCCGTCACCCGCGAGAAGATCAACAGCTCGCAGCAGGACCAGTACGAAACCCGCCTGGTACCGCCCAAGCCCCTGGGGCTCAAGCCCATCAATCTCAGCCTGCCGGGCGATTTCTCTTCCGCCGCCTTTTTGATCACCGCTGCCCTGATCACTCCCGGCTCTATAATGACATTGAAAGAGGTTGGCTTAAACCCAGGGCGCACCGGGCTGCTGGACGCCCTGCTGGCGATGGGCGCCCGGATCCAGATCACCGCCCAATCCACCCGCAATGGTGAACCGGTGGGGGACCTGATCGTCAAACACAGCCAGCTGCATGCGGCTCAGGTGGCGGGTGGGCAGGTGTCGCGTATGATCGATGAGTTCCCGGTTTTTGCCATCGCCGCCGCGTTTGCCGACGGGATCACAACCGTAAAGGATGCTGCTGAGCTCCGCCATAAGGAATCGGACCGGATATCGGCGCTTTGCCAGGAGCTGGATTCTTTAGGTGTAAATGTGGCTGAATTTCCGGATGGGTTTTCTATCCACGGAAGCGGGATCGTGCGTGGCGGCATCGTCCAGGCGCAGGATGACCACCGCCTGGCGATGTCCCTGGCCGTGGCGGGACTGGCCGCAGAGGAACCTGTCATTCTCCAGGGAGCCAAGATTATTTCCGAATCCTTCCCGGGTTTCGTTACGACAATGCAGAACCTGGGAGCCGATCTGATCCTCAGGTGAACTCTATTTTTCTACAACCCCTCCCTCCGATGTCTGACGCCGCGATCACAACCTTGCGCCTGGGCCTCACCGGATGGCCGCTGGAACATAGCCTGTCTGTGACCATCCATACAGCTGCGCTGAGCGCGACCAAATTAGACGGCGAATACCAGCTCTTCCCGGTGCCACCCGTGCCGGCCGGAGCAGCCGCCCTGGAAGAGCTGATCGCACGCATGCGCCGCGGGGAGCTGCACGGCCTGAACGTGACTATTCCCCATAAGCAGGCTGTCCTGCCTTTGCTCGATGCCCTGAAGCCCGTTGCGCAAGCCGCCGGAGCTGCGAACACCATCTTCCAGCGGGGCGGCCAGGTCGTGGGTGATAACACCGATGTCCAGGGCTTCTTGACCGA
>DATDRQ010000222.1:0-8050 GCA_035291645.1 Anaerolineales bacterium | reverse complement strand
TTTACCTCCATTTATCCCAGGCCTGCCAGGTGAGGACGTCCAATTTTATTCCGGCGAGGCTGCCGCAGGCCGCAGTCTAAACACCGATGGTGTCGCAAACATTATCCTCAGCCTGAGAACCATCTCCGAACAGGACTGGCGTGATTTCTTTGAATCGGTTAGCCGATTGGAACAAACTTTGCGGAAAGATCCGGCCGGAATCTATTCCCGGATGGACTTCAAGACCCGCGACATGTATCGTAAGGAGATCGAAAAGCTTTCTCTCGCCACTGGTCGAGGCGAGAATGAGCTGGCTGAGAGTATGCTGGATCTGGCGAATTCAAATGGGCCGAACTTTTCCTCTTATTCGCAAGCGGATGGGCCAGATGATCCACCATCCGATCCGGATACCTTAACCGTAAATAATGGCGTTGCGAAAATTCAGGATAAACCGATTCTGGTGCATTCCGGCATCCATATCGGCGAGTTCCTGTTAGGAAAAGGCCGGGCTGTGCTGGAGCAGCAAGTCGGTTACAAGCCGGACCTGAGCACATCGTTAAAACGCAAGGTGTTCCAAAATCCAACATTTTTTTACCTTGCCACGATATTGCTGCTTACAATCCTGTTGCTCGGTCTGCTTACAATGGCATTGCCGTTGCCAGAATTGCTTCGGTCCTTCACACTCCCATCTGGGAATTCTCTATGGGCTTTTCCCCAAATGGCTGGAAACACCCCGTTACAATGGACCGTCGGGATTGCGCTTGCCTTCGCTCTCCTTATTCCAGCGTTAACGGTTTCCACCAGTCTGATCAATTGGTTGATCACTCTGGTGATCCGGCCGCATATTTTACCTAAAATGGACTTTAAGGGTGAAATTCCTGATCCCTTCCAAACCCTGGTCGTCATCCCCGCTTTGATTACCAGCCGCAAAGAAGTCGACTCCCTCGCTCACCAGCTCGAATTGCATTACCTTCGTAATCCAGAACCAGGATTGCTTTTCGCATTACTGACCGACTTTACCGATGCGGATCTTGAATCCTTGCCAGAGGATGAGGGTCTGGTACAGTATGCTACTTCGGTGGTCGCAGCCCTCAATCGCAAGTATGGGGACACGAATACCTCAACGAATGGTGATGGAAATCCGCGGGATGTGCCCTATAGCAACCCCGCCCTCTTTTTCTTCTTACATCGCAAACGGTTGTGGAACCCGTCTGAAAGAAAATGGATCGGTTGGGAGCGCAAACGCGGAAAGCTGCATGAGCTAAATCTGCTACTGCGCGGCGAGAAAGGCCTGTCATTTTCCGCCGTTACAGATGGAATCGGTGCCACAAGTTCATGCAGGGAAGCGCTGCAGCACATTCGTTTCGTTATCACACTCGACACAGACACCATATTGCCGCGGGGTGCAGCTAGCCGTCTGGCCGGTACCCTGGCTCACCCCCTTAATAGGGCAGTGTTCGATGACAAGACTGGTCGCGTTATTTCCGGCTACACAGTGTTGCAACCGCGAATGGAAATTCATCCCAAAAGTTCTAATCATTCCTGGTTTACACGCTTCTTCGCGGGTGATGCCGGGTTGGATTTGTACACCCTGGCGGTCTCCGACGCCTACCAGGATCTGTTCGAGGAGGGTAGCTACGTTGGCAAAGGAATTTACGACGTAGATTCCTTCACGCGCAGCGTAGAAGGCCATATTCCTGAAAACACCGTCCTCAGTCACGACCTTCTTGAGGGGTTAATGGGGCACGCAGGTCTGGTCACCGATATCACGATGATCGAGGATTACCCACAAAGTTACCTCATTCAGGCCATGCGCCAGCGGCGCTGGATCCGTGGAGACTGGCAGCTGCTGCCCTGGTTATTCCAACCCGCGAAGTTTGGCATAAATTTTTCGGTCATCGATCGCTGGAAAATCTTTGACAACTTGCGCCGGGCTTTGCTGGCACCATCCCTCTTGCTGATCTTTATTCTCGGCATGATTTTTTTGCCCGGCCTCGCTGGTGTCTGGACGGCAGTAATTGCACTTTCGCTTGGTGTCCCGTTGTTGACGGGTATAACCCGCAGCGCGCTCCAAATCCTGGGTGGTGAGGTCCCGCGGGTTGCCCTTCGTCCACTGGGTTGGAACCTTATGCGCTGCCTATTGGCGATAGCTTTCCTGCCTTATGAAGCTTATATCTCAATCGATGCTGCGTTCACCTCCATCTATCGTTTATGGATCAGTCACCGCGATCTTCTGCAATGGACAACTGCTGCGCAAACCGCTCGAATGTTTAATGCGCAAGCGCGTCGGAACATTGCCTGGCAGAAAATGGGCATCATTGCTTTCCTGACTTTGATTTTTACAGCCGGGTTGCAGATAATTTCGATCACCACTCAGAGTGGTTCGGCCCCCGCGCTCAAGTATGCTTATCCGGTATTGCTGCTGTGGATCCTCTCGCCATTCATCGCCTGGTGGATTAATCGGCCAATCATCGAACATATCAATCCCTTAAACGCAGACCAAATAAATCTTTTACGACAAGTCACCCGGCGAACCTGGGGCTTTTTCGAACGTTTTGTCGGACCGGAAGATCATTGGCTGCCTCCCGATCACTATCAGGAATCACCCATTGGGGCAATCGCCCACCGGACCTCGCCAACCAATATCGGTTTATTGCTCACTTCAACCCTGGCAGCCTATGACCTTGGCTACCTGGACCAGCTCGGGCTGGCTACCCGTCTGGCAACCACGATCGAAACGCTCGAACAACTTGAGCGCTACCGCGGACATTTCTTGAATTGGTATGATACCCTGACCCTGAAACCGCTCCACCCGAGCTACATCTCCACAGTGGATAGCGGCAATCTGGCTGCCAGCCTGATTATCACGGCCCAGGCCTGCAGGCGGATGCCTAGCGAACCTGCTTTCCGTTGGGAATTATGGCAAGGATATTTAGACACGCTAGCCAATCTGACGGAAACGCTGACGGGCATGCGTAAACCTGAGTTTGACCAACAAGTTGAAGGAATAAACCAACGCATCAAGGAGATTCACGCCGAAATTCTGGCGGTGCGGATGAAACCTGAACGCTGGTTCCCGCTCTACGTAAAAGCCAGCGGACCATTCTGGCAGGATCTTTCGCGCCGGCTGATGGAGCTTGTCAAAGTGGGACGCTCCGCCTTTAACCTGGCGACCCTTGGGAAACTGCAGGAAGTGGCAGCACAAACTGAACGGCATCACCTGGCTGTTCAACGTACGATCCTGGAACTGGTACCCTGGATTCCCTTATTCGAAAATCCTCCCATGCGGCTCCGGGATGAGCGCTTCGTTAAAACGATGACCGCTCTGAGAACCTCTTTACCCTACAATATTGCCTTTGGGCAAGTGCGCGTCCGTATCGAGGAAGCGAAACAACATATTGCCACCCTGAATGGCCTGTTAGCTGAGCCGAATGATCAGATGGAAGGCATATCCAATCCTGACGCTGCTTCAGACACAGCTGCGGAAGAATGGCTGACAAAGTTAACTCAGGCTCTTGCGCATGCGGCTGAAAATGCGGGTTCACTGGTGGATAAATATGCGCTGATCTTCTCGCGCGCGGAGCAGTATGTCGATGAGATGGATTTCCGCTTCCTTTATCATTTTAAACGCCGGGTCTTCCATATCGGCTTTAACATGGTCACCGGACAGCTTGACCAGAACTATTACGATCTACTAGCCTCAGAGGCGCGTATTGCGTCCATTCTGGCGATCGCAAAAGGCGATGTACCGCAATCTCACTGGCTGCACCTTGGCCGACCGGTGACCCGCGTAGAAAATTCTTATGTCCTGCTTTCGTGGAGCGGGACAATGTTCGAATACTTGATGCCCTCGCTCTTTTTACGTTCTTACCCCGGAACGCTGCTGGCAGAAAGTACCCATGGAGCGGTCCTCCACCAGATCGCCTATGGAAAAGCCAAAGGGGTACCCTGGGGTATCTCTGAGTCTGGATTTTACCGATTCGACACCAATCAAAATTATCAGTATCGGGCTTTTGGCGTCCCCGGATTGGGATTCAAACGCGGGTTAGGAGATGACCTGGTCATTGCTCCTTATGCCTCGCTCATGGCAATTGGTTTTGATCCCCACGCCGTGGTTCGAAATCTTGCCAGTCTCATCAAGCATAAAATGATCGGTTTATATGGCCTTTACGAATCGATTGATTTCACCGCCGACCGTTTACTGCTGGATGGAAAGTCAGCCGTAGTGGGCGAATACATGTCACACCACCAGGGCATGATCCTGATGGCGATGGCCAATTTTCTCAATGATGACATCATGGTCCACCGAATGCACAGCGACCCGCGCATTCAGAGCGTAGACCTGCTGCTGCAAGAGCAGATCCCCCATGCTGTTCCAGCCCAAGATCCATATGCGGAGGATGTTAAGGGAATACAACGCCTTACCCCTGTTCAGGAAGAAATCAATCCATGGAGGGTTCCTGTACAAACACCCATTCCTCAGGTGAACCTTCTGTCCAACGGTACCTACAACGTGCTTCTCTCCAACATGGGTGGAGGTTATAGCTCCTGGAACGATATTGACCTTACTCGCTGGCGGCCCGACGGTGTTTTAGATCCGTGGGGAACCTGGGTCTACATCCAGGACATTGGAGGTGACTCGCAAAATCGGGATAAGCCCTGGTCTGCCGCTCACCAACCGATACCTGGCAACGCAGAAGACATGCAGGTCACCTATTTCGCGCATATGGCGGTATTCCGCCGAACGGAAAACGAAATCACCTCCACCATGGAGGTGACGGTAACTCCAGACGATCCGGTAGAGATCCGCCGAATCCACCTGCATAATAATATCGGAGAACCTCGGGAACTCCGTCTGACGTCCTATGGCGAAGTTATCCTCGCGCCTCAGTCCGCCGATGTCCGCCACCCGGCCTTCAATAAACTGTTTATCGAGAGCGAATTTTTTCCGGAGCTGGATTTGCAGATCTTCAAGCGGCGTCCGCGCTCCAATCAGGAAACTCCGATCTACATGGGTCATATGCTGGTGGCTCAAGGAAATCATACAGCCGCGCGGCACGAAGCAGATCGGTATCAGTTTCTCGGCAGGAACCAATCCTTACGCAATCCAGCCGCCTTGACGTCGCACCAATACCTCACGGGTACAACCGGGGCAACATTCGATCCAATCTTTGCCCTGGGGCAGGAAATAAGGCTGGATCCTCACGGAAGCGGAGATCTGGCATTCCTTACATTTGCTGGCGAGAGCCTTGAGGCAATTCTTGCTCTGGCCAATCGTTATCGCAATTGGACACTGATCGAGCATTCTTTCCACCAGGCCAACATCGCTGCCCAAACCTGGCTGGGCAAGCAGGAAATCGTCACCGAATCTTTTAAAGAGATCCTGAAAGTCCTGTCCGCGTTGATTTACTCATTCAAGGCAGTCCGTGCTTCTCCAGAAACGATCGGTGCCAACCGGTTAGGCCAATCCGGGCTTTGGCGATTTGGCATCTCCGGCGACTATCCCATCCTGCTGGTAGAGGTTGACAATCCTAAACAAATCGACTTACCGCGCGAAGCCTTGTTGTTGCATAAATTTCTCCGCAGCCGGCGATTTAAGGTAGATGTCGTCATCATTAATCGCCAACCAACGGATTACGGCGCAGAATTGAATAGGATCCTTTATCGCCTGGTCAGCAATGTGAACGGCGAGGAGTGGCTGCACCAACGTGGTGGAATCTACATCCTGTACAGTGATCAGATGGCCGTGGATGAATATATTTTGCTCCAAACAGCTGCGAGTGTTTTACTTGTTGGAGACAACGGATCCCTGGGCAATCAAATAATTGGATATTCCTATCCCGTACACCATCTTCCGGATGTCACACCGACCCGGCAGTCCGTGGATCCAGACAAGGCAGCAATCCCACCTCAAACGCTTCCCCTGGACGCCAAGGGTGAGTTAAAGTTCAACAATGGCTTTGGCGGCTTCAGCGCCGATGGACGCGAATACATCATCGACTGGAATGGGCACAATTACCTGCCAGCTGAGACGTCTGGCAATTCAGATGGTTCGCCACCCGGCAAAACCACACCTGCTCCCTGGGTGAATGTAATTGGATATCCGGGATTTGGCTTTATGGTCAGTGAAGCCGGCAGTCAGTCTACCTGGGCATTGAACAGCAGTGAAAACCGCCTTACTCCCTGGTCAAATGATCCGGTTCTGGATCCAACCGGTGAGGCGCTTTATCTGCGCGATGAGGAGACCGGCGAAGTGTGGACTCCCACGCCGCTCCCAGCCGGGGCAAACCAGCCTTACCGAGTCACGCACGGGGCAGGATACACCACCTTTGAGCATAGCTCGCATGGTCTCCGTCAATTCCTGACGCTTTTTGGCAGCCCGGAAGACCCGGTAAAGATTATCCATCTTAAAGTGGAAAATACCTTAAGCCACACGCGCCGGATTACCGCAACCCAATATGTCGAGTGGGTGCTGGGCACGACACATGCCGCAAGCATGGCCTATATCATCCCGGAATATGATTCAGCCCAACAATGCCTCCTGGCATCCAATCCGTACAGCCCCGAATTTGGAAACCGAGTCGCGTTCCTGATTGCCAGCAAAACCATCCACGGCTTGACTGCCGACCGCGTTGAGTTCCTTGGGCGAGGCGGAACCGCTGCCTTCCCCGCGGCACTCCACCGTTTGGGACTGGAAACTCGAATTACACCTGGTGAAGATCCTTGTGCTATCCTGCAAGTCCATTTGGACCTGCTGCCCGATGCATCTGAAGAGATTTACTTCGTCCTTGGTCAGGGAGTCGACAAAGAACACGCGCTTGACTTGGCCAATAAGTACCATCACCCAAGCAATGTTAGTGCAGCATATGAACGCACGCAGGTGTTCTGGGATAAGTTATTGGGTACTGTTCAGGTTCATACCCCTGAACCAGCGACTGACCTGATCTTGAACCGGTGGATGCTATACCAGACCCTTTCCAGCCGCATCTGGGGCCGTACTGGGTTCTATCAATCCAGCGGTGCTTTTGGCTTCCGCGATCAGCTACAGGATGTTTTGGCTTTGTTCCCCATTGACCCGGCCATCAGCCGCGGTCAGATCCTCAATGCGGCTCAACGCCAGTTCGAAGAAGGCGACGTATTGCATTGGTGGCATCCGCCATCCGGCCGCGGCGTGCGTACGCGGTTTTCAGATGACCTGCTCTGGCTGCCTTATGGTACTGCGCTGTATATCGAAGCGACGGGCGATAACGCCATTCTGGAAGAAAAAGTGCCTTTCCTAAAAGCACCAGTATTGTCAGAAGGTGAAGATGAGCATTACGGAGAGTACATACCAACCGAGGAGTCCTATTCTCTGATAGAACACTGCCTGCGAGCAATCGAGAAAGGTTCTACATCGGGTCGGCATGGTTTGCCATTAATCGGAACCGGTGATTGGAATGACGGGTTGAACCGGGTCGGTGAGAAGGGTCAAGGCGAAAGTGTTTGGTTGGCCTGGTTCCTTTGCGACGTTCTGAACCGCTTTGCTGTAATTTGTGAAAAGAACGGGAAAATCGAAACCGCGCAGCGGTACAGGTCCCGGGCGAATGCTTACGCTGCTGCGGTTGAAAAGTCTGCCTGGGATGGCAATTGGTACCGCCGAGCTTATTATGATGATGGATCAGCGCTCGGTTCCAGCCAGGATATGGAATGCCAGATTGATGCCATCGCTCAATCCTGGGCTGTTCTCAGCGGAGTTGGCGACTCCGAACGCAGCCGCCAGGCTATGCAGTCAGTGTTGGACCGATTGGTTAATCCGCACGACCGGCTGGCGCTTCTCTTTACACCGCCATTCGATAAAACCACCAGCGACCCGGGTTACATTAAAGGGTACCTCCCTGGTACGCGTGAGAACGGCGGGCAGTACACCCATGCATCCACCTGGACCGCCTGGGCTTATGCTCGCCTTGGAGATGGAAAGCAGGCAGCCGCCCTCTTTGACCTGCTCAATCCCATCTTTCATTCCGACAGCGGAGAAAAAGCCGCGGTTTACCGGGTTGAGCCTTATGTGATCTGCGCCGATATTTACAGCCAG
>DATDRQ010000221.1:0-7247 GCA_035291645.1 Anaerolineales bacterium | reverse complement strand
ATCAGCAGACAGCCAATCCCGCGCCAGACCGGGTGGATCTCCCAAGGGCGAGGCTTCTGAAACACCTGTTTGAAGGAAGCACTGTATTTACCCACGAGGCACCTCCGCCTGACTTGCACGCTCAATGGCAGTCACTATCTTATAATAGCCCGTGCAGCGGCACAGGTTTCCGGTGATCGCCTGGTGGATTTCTTCTAAGGTAGGACGGGGTCGCTCTTCCAGAAGCTTGGCGGCAGACATGATGAAACCGGGAGTGCAGTATCCGCACTGGACGGCGCCCTCTTCGATGAAAGTCTGCTGGACGGGATGCAAACGACCGTCTTTCGCCAAACCTTCGATGGTGACGATCTCGGCCCCATGGGCGCGTACGGCAGGGACCAGGCAGCTCATCACCGCTACGCCATCCAGGAAAACGGTGCACGCTCCACACTCTCCTTCGGCGCAGCCCTCTTTCGTCCCGGACAGCAAGGCTTCCTCGCGTAGAAAACGGAGCAAGGTTTTGTCCTGCCCGCTCATAAAGGTGTACTGACGACCATTGATCCGCGTCACGATCGGTGAATTTTCCGTGTGATGCATACTGGTATGCAAGTTCGGGGCCGTTCCTTGATAGTTCATGCCCCAAAGCAAAACCGGGCGTGCAGGCAAGCCTGCCGCCTCATCGCCCCGGGACAGGCTACGTAACGCCCGCAAAGTGCAAACCCGCACCATCTCGCGCCGGTAATCCTCTGAAGAACGCACGTCGTCGATCGGACGCGCCGCCGCTTCTGCCAGACGGGAGGCCTGATCGATGTCAGATTCGTCCAACAGCTTGCCTCTGAGGTATTCCTCGGCCTCTCGGGCGTGGATGATGACCGGTGCGACGGCCCCAAGCGTGATCACTGCCTGGCTGATCCTTCCTGGAACGCCCGACGAGGTTTCATCGAACCCCAAAACGACAGCAACATTCACGAGAGAGATGGCTTGAGCACGTCTTAACCCTAGCTTGATAAACATGCCACGCTGATGAGTTTGCAGCGCCGGGAAGGAAATATCAACCAACATCTCGTCCGGGCGCATCACGGTTTTCCGCACCCCGGTGAAGAAGTCTTTTAGAAGCACGACCCGCTTCCCGGCTCTGGATTGAAGGGTGACAGAAGCGCCTAACGCCATCAGGGGAGTGATGGTGTCGTTGGCCGGCGAAGCCGTAATCAGGTTGCCTGCAACCGTCCCCCGGTTGCGGATTTGCGGCGCCCCAACCTCCCAGCAGGCCTGTGCCAGCGGTAAGGCCCGCTCAGTGATTAATTGAGAAGCCACACAGTGATTGTGCGTCACCAGTGACCCCAGGTGAATGGTGTCCTGCTCGTCCAGCGTGATCTTGTCTAACCCTGCAATACGGGTTACATCGATCAAGGTATCGATCCCGGTACGCACACCGCGCTCGATCTCTAAGATCAGGTCCGTGCCTCCCGCGATGATACGCGCCCGGCTGCCCAGTTCGAAGAGGATGTGCAACACTTCCTCGATGCTGGTCACGCTGAAATAGTCATGCCACATGAATTCCTCCAGAATCCATTCAGCCTGCTGATTATCTGTTCGACCCGGTCTCGGGTTTCGCCCGGCGCAGCCGGATGATCTCGGCCAGGATACTGACCGCGATCTCCTCTGGTGTCTCGGCGTTCAGTTCGATGCCCATTGGAGAGCGCACCCGGTCCAGCTTCTCCTGCGGGACTCCGGCCTCCAGCAGCTGCTGGCAAGTGGTCGCCCAGCGCTTTTTGGAGCCGATCACGCCGATAAACGCGGCCGGCGAATCGAGCAACACCGGTAATCCAGGCACATCGATATCCACGCTGCGAGTGGTCAGGATCAGGTAGGTCCAGGGGGTTATATCCAAATGTTGGTTTAGTTCAACCAGCGGAACCGGGAAATACAGGTCGGCTCCGGGAAGCGCCTCCGGGGTGGCAAATTCGGCCCGATCATCACTGACGGCGACCTTAAACCCCAGCCAGTGGGCCAGGTGAACGACCGCCTTGCCGACGTGCCCGGCGCCGATCACCACCAACAGCGGTTGTGGCTGAATAGGCTCCACGAACACCTCCACCTGCCCGCCGCACACCCCCGGGTCGCCCCGGTCAGGCGCACTCATGTTGTATGACAGCAGGCGGGGGCTTCCGTCGCGGAGCACCTGCCTGGCCTCCGCCAGGACGCGGCTCTCCAGTTCACCACCCCCGACTGAACCGAGTGTGCGCCCATCGGCATAAACCAGCATTTTACTGCCAACGTGCCGGGGTGTAGATCCCTGGCTGTGCACGATGGTGCATAACACCCCGATTTCGTTCTTGGAATCGAGTTCTGCTAACGCCCGGTAAATCGAACTCATAGAATACTTCGAGATTTAATTATTAATTCTAGGATTAATCTTCCAAAAGACCGAGCACGACCGGGAGGAGCTGCTTCTTACGTGAGACGACTCCATCCGCCAGGAGAGTGCCATCCGGCTGCCTTGGGTAGGGCAGCTCGCTCAACACCGGGAGGTCGTCTGTCAGGAGTAGCCTGCTGGAACCCCTGACGACATCCGTCACCATCATCATGGCGAAGGCGAGACCGCGCTTGTCGCGCAAGTCATTCAGCGCTTTGGAAAGCGGTTCGAGGTGCTCCTTGAGCTGGATCAGGTCGGTGACCTCTACCTGTGAGATGGCGAAATTCATCCCACCGGCTTCGTAAACTTTGATATCGGAGTTGACCACCTCGGTCATTTCCCGGCTGGTTAAACCGGACCCGGCTTTCAACAGCTGGTCGCCAAAGGATTGGATCGTTTCTCCTGCCAGTGGCCCACCTTTGACCAACGCCCACCTGCCGAGCCGGTCCGCGGCCTGATGATCCCGCTCGGTGGTGGTTGGCGAGGTCAGCTGGAGAGTATCGGAAAGCAGCCCTGCCAGCAACAGGCCAGCCAGGGCTGGAGGAGCGCTGAGACCGGATTCCTCGATCCGCTCCGAGACCAGGGTGCTGGTACTGCCAACCACATCGACCGTGAAACGGATCGGCACATGAGTGGAGGTGTTTCCAAGGCGATGGTGGTCGAGAATCTCGATCAATTCGGCTTCTTCCAGCGCACCAATCGCCTGCCCAGGCTCATTATGATCGACCAGGATCAGCCGGACGCGCGGCGGGTTAAGCACCTCACGCTGCCGGCAGACGCCCACGTATTGCCCGCTCTCGTCGACGACCCAAAAATCATCCCCCTCCTCTCGCAAGATGCGGTTGAGCGAATCGCGGATCCTGCCATGTTCAGGGAAGCGGGCTACGTTGGTGTCACAAGCCTCCCGGCAGGGCTGTTCCAGGATATCGGCGATCCTGGTCTCCTGCCGCCGTGGGTGGGGACCGACCAGCTTGGTCAGGAAAGCGAACAGGCTGCGCCCGTTCACCATCCCATAAGGAGTGCCATCTTCATTAACCACTGGAGCGACCCCCCAGGTGCGAGTCGCGATGCCCCAGGCATCCCGCAAAGGCCGGTCTGGGGTAGTCGTATCCAGCCGGATCGAGACAGTCAGGAAACGGGCAGACGCGTCGGTCACCAGGAGCGGGCTCTCCAAACCCAAACGCTTAAGCGCCCAGGTCGTTTGCGGATTGAGCGGACCGGCGCGCGCTGCGGTCACGTCTTCCATATCCCGCTCGTGGAGCAGCCAGGCATACCCCATGGCGGAGGCGATCGAATCGGTATCCGGGTTAACGTGACCAATTACGTAAGTTGGACTCATCTGCCCCAACTACTCTTTAGCCCTTAACTGGCGCCAGACTTTTTCCGGCGTGATCGGGTTATCGTCGATCTGTACGCCGCACGCATCCAGGACGGCGTTTCCAACCGCCGGCGCGACCCCATCCATGGGGATTTCTGCGACCGCCTTTACGCCGAAGGGGTGCGAGGGTTCGAACGTCTCCACGAAAATCGTGGTTAATTCCGGCATTTCGTGCGCCTGGAAGATGTGGTAGTCCCGGAACGAAGTCTCCCGGGCCTGACCCTCCTCATCATACCGCATCTCCTCACAAACGGCGTAGCCCAGCGCCTGGGTCATACCGCCCTCGATCTGACCTGAAGCGGTGATCGGGTTGACGATCACGCCGGAATCGACCGCCATCACCAGCTTCTCCACGGTCACCTGACCGGTTTCGACGTCGACCATAACCTGGGCGAACTGGGCGGCGAATGGCGGCGGAGCGACCGGAGATACATAGGAGCCGATCCCCATGATCTGCTCCTGTTCGGAATGGTGCAGCGCGTGGTGGCCCACCTCTGACATGCTCACGGACCGGCCGTCGGGAGCGATCGCCCGGCGCCCTTCCAGGAGTATATCCTCGGCGGCAACCTGGATGGAACCCGCAGCCTCGTTCAGCATGCGAGCCGCCCGCTGACGGATGCGCCCGGCGACCTGCTCGGCCGCCCGCACGACCGCGGCGCCGGAGATGTAGGTCGTGCTGGAGGCGTAGGCGCCCTTATCGAAGGGAGTGAAATCCGTATCGGAGGAGTAGACCAGGATATCCTCCAGCGGCACTCCCAGCACCTCGGCTGCCATCTGGGCCAGGACTGTATCGGATCCCGTGCCCAGGTCGGTCGCTCCGACCAGCAGGTTGAAGGAACCATCGTCGTTCATCTTGATACTGGCGCCGCCCATGTCCAGGTACGGGATAGCCGTCCCCTGCATAACCAGGGCCAGCCCGATCCCGCGGCGCAGGTGTGCTTTCCCAGCCGCCTGGCGCCAGTCCGGATTGCCGTATTTCTGATCCCAGCCGATGGCAGCCCGGCCCTGGCGCACGCATTCCTCCAATCCGTTCGTCTCGATCGTTTCCGGGCGGGGCTCGCGGCCCTCGCTCCAGGCGGTGCTGAACGGGTGCAGTTCGCCTGCCCGCAGGGCATTCTTGAGACGAAATTCGATCGGGTCCAGGCCAAGGTCGCGGGCGATCTTCTCCATCTGGCGCTCGATCGGCCAAAATCCCTGGGGAACGCCGTAGCCGCGGTAGGCCCCGGAGGGTGGGTGGTTGGTGTAAACGACATCCGCGTAGAAGCGGATGTTGGGGGCCTGGCGATAAGGCCCATCCCCGACGTACAGCGCCATTGCCTTGTGCCCGGTGTTCCCGGTCACGGTCAGCGCGTGGCAGCCATAGGCGCCGGTGTCGCTGAGGGCATACATGGCGTTGGCGGTGAGCGTACCATCCCGCTTGACGCCGGTCTTCAAACGGATGCGCATCGGATGCCGCGACCGGGCGGCGATGAACTCCTCTTCCCGGGTGTATTCGTAGATCACCGGCCGGCCGGTGGCGATGGTCAGGTGGGCAGCCACATCTTCAATCATGACTTCTTGCTTCCCGCCAAAACCACCGCCGATGCGCGGCTTGACCACCCGGATGCGTTTGATCGGCAATCCCAAAACGGGGGCCAGCTGGCGGCGGACGTGGAAGGGAACCTGGGTGCTGGTGCGGATGACCAGGCGGTCGTCCTCATCCCAATAAGTGATCACGACATGCGGCTCGATATGGGCTTGTTGAACCTTGGGGACCTCGTACTCCTCCTCGAAGACGTAGTCCGCTTCGGCAAACCCTCGCTCCACATCGCCGATATCGATGCGGATCTCAGCAGCCAGGTTGTGCGCCGGGTCTGAATCGGCGAAGTTGACGTATTCCGGTTCCTCATGCAGGAGGGGAGCGCCGGGCTGCAAGGCCTCCGCCGGGTCGAAGACCGCCGGCAGGGGCTCGTACTCCACCTCGATCAGCTCCAGCGCTTTCCCGGCGATCTCTTCATTCTCGGCGGCTACAAAGGCAACCCGGTCTCCCACAAACCTTACCCGGTTATCCAATGAGAACGTGTCCAGCGGCCCAGGGATCGGATCGGACTGCCCGGCCGTAGAATAGATCACCCGGGGGATGTCCTGCCAGGTCAGCACCGCCGCGACCCCGGGGAGTTCCAGCGCCCGGCTGGCGTCGATCCGCTCGATCCGGGCGTGGGCAACAGGGCTGTGCAAGACCTTCGCGACCAACATGCCGCGCTTTTCAAAATCGGCCGCGAAGGCTGGCTTCCCTTGAGCCAGTTTTACCGCATCGACTTTCACCTCTGGTTTACCCACGCGCTGCCAGGCCTCGGTCTCCGGAGTAATCTGGATACGCGGCATCACGCGGGTAGAAGAAAGGATCGGTTCGGAAGAATCCGATGCGCCCGGGAACAAGGATCCCGGCTGTGCAGCAGGGGGAGTGAATCCTTCCCCTCCCAGCCATTCTGGCGGCACGGGGATGGCGGCGCCAACCGGCTCGATCGATTCGCCTCGCAGTACGGCTGCCGCTCTCAGGACGGCCTGCACCGGTTTGAGGTAGCCCGTGCAGCGGCACAATATCCCCGAGAACGCCTCCCGGACGTCGGCCTCGGTTGGCTCGGGATTGCGCTCGAGCAGCTGCCTGGCGACCAGGATCATCGCCGGTGTGCAATACCCGCATTGGATCGCCCCGCTCTCGACGAAAGACGCCTGGATGGGATGCAGGCCTGCCGTAGTTTTCCAGCCTTGCTCAGGGTGCTGCCCCAGCGCTTCGATGGTCTGGATGCGGTGACCTTCTGCCTGCATGGCCAGGTGGACACAGGTATTGACCGGTTTCCCATCGACGAGCACGGCGCAAGCCCCGCATTCACCCGTCTCGCAGCCGTGTTTGACGCCGAAGAAACCGAGCGAACGCAAAACTTTCAAGAGACTGTCGCCAGGGGAGACTGTCAAATCCAGGATATTTCCATTAACATTAAGTATTAATTTCATGACCTCTCCTCAGAGACCTCTCCCCCGGCCCCTCCCCTAGAAGGGGAGGGGAGATCGTGTTTAATGCTGGTGGTTCCTGACATGCCTTGGATATCTGTTGGAGAACATTTGGAAGCTCATTCAGCACAGTTCTGTTCTCGAATCTAAGTACCTGGAACCCAAGTTCTTGAAGCCCCTGGTCTCTTTCATTGTCCGCTTCAATCTGTTCTTTATGAATCTCACCGTCTACCTCAATGATCAGAGAAGCAGAATGACAATAGAAGTCAACGATAAAACCCGCAATAATCTGCTGGCGCCTGAAGTGCCTTCCCTCCAGCCGGTCTGCGCGGAGACGCTGCCATAAGACACGTTCCGCTTCCGTCATATTCTGGCGAAGATCTTTCGCCAGCCGAACTTTTTCCTGGCTGACAAGTTGTCCCCTAACAATATAACTTGGTGGCATAGTACCCCTATATTCTCCATAACACTCCCCCTTCCCTT